>CAYVMR010000055.1:0-13369 GCA_964452545.1 uncultured bacterium | reverse complement strand
TAACGCCTATATTTTTCTATCCCACAGATTTAACACCTAGACAAGAATCGCCTTAGAAACCTGATTCTTCAGCAATAGAACATGGAAGAGTCATAGCAATGTTAAGTTTTCGCATGCTCCCTCAGGAAAAACCGGCTTTAATCCTTGACCAGGGAGTAAGTCGTGGCCCAGTCCCATTCACTATGTGATCAATTAGCCTGATTCCTACTGTCGATAAAACTCCCGATACCACCGCACGAACCGATCCACCCCAATCTGAAGGGGGGTGCTGGGGCTAAACCCCACCTCCGCCATCAAATCCGTCACATCCGCATAGGTGGCCACCACATCCCCCGGCTGCATGGGTAAAAACTCCTTGATGGCCACCCGCCCCAGGCACTGCTCCAGGATCTCAATTAGGGTTAATAACCCCACCGGTTGGTGATTGCCAATGTTATAAACCCGGTAGGGAGCCTGGCTAGAGCCGCGGTCTGGCACCTGTCCCGACCACTGGGGGTTGCCCGTCGGCACCCGATCCAACACCCGCACCAGCCCCTCCACCACATCCTCAATGTAGGTAAAATCCCGCTGCATCTGGCCCTGGTTAAACACCCGCAGGGGCTGGCCCGCGAGTATGGCCTTGGTAAAGAGAAAGTAGGCCATATCCGGTCGACCCCAGGGGCCATAGACCGTAAAAAACCGTAGCCCCGTCGTCGGCACCTGGTACAGATGACTGTAGCTATGGGCCATTAACTCATTGGCCTTTTTGGTGGCGGCATACAAGCTGACCGGATGGTCCACATTGTCCTGTACCGCAAAAGGAATCTTGGTATTGGCCCCATAGACCGAGCTGGAGGAGGCGTAGACCAGATGCTCTACCCCCTGGTGGCGGCAGCCCTCCAGCACCGTGGCGAACCCCACCAGGTTGCTATCAATGTAGGACAGAGGATGTTCCAGGGAATAGCGCGCCCCCGCCTGGGCCGCCAAATGCACCACCCGTCGTGGCTTTACCCGGGCAAACAAGGCGGCGGTGGCGGAGCGATCGGCCAGGTCGAGATGGACAAACTCAAAGTTTGACTGTGCTAATAGCCGCTCTAGGCGGGCCTGCTTGAGGGCCGGGTCGTAGTAGTTGTTGAGGTTATCGACGCCCACCACGCGATCGCCCCGCCGCAACAAAGCCTGGCAGAGATGAAAGCCAATAAAACCGGCGGCGCCTGTGACCAGAATCGTCATGGTCAACCTTGGCTAGGCTCTACTTACCCATCCCCAACTGCTGAGCCTTTTGATAAACCTTGCCCTCCGTTAGTAGGGAGGGGGCAATCACCACCTCCACCTGCTGCATTTCTTTGAGGTTTTTGGCCCCCAGGGTACCCATGCTGGTTTGGAGGGCCCCCAGGAAATTGTGGGTACCGTCGTCTAGTTGAGCCGGTCCCCGCAGAATTTGTTCCAGACTGCCGGTGGTGCCGACCCGTATCCGGGTACCCCGGGGTAGCACTGGGCTAGGGGTGGCCATACCCCAGTGATAGCCTCGACCTGGGGCCTCGCTGGCCCGGGCAAAGGGAGAGCCAATCATCACCCCATCGGCGCCGCAGGCAATGCACTTACAAATGTCACCGCCGGTCACCAAACCGCCATCAGCAATGATCGCCACGTAGCGGCCCGTATCCTGGTGGTAGTGGTCCCGGGCGGCGGCACAGTCGGCTACGGCGGTGGCCTGGGGCACTCCAATCCCTAAAACCCCCCGGGAGGTGCAGGCGGCCCCAGGGCCAATCCCCACCAATACCGCAGCGGCCCCGGTCTTCATCAGGTTGAGGGCGACCTCGTAGGTGACACAGTTCCCCAGGATCACCGGCATCGGCATGGCGGCACAGAGGCTGGTCAGGTCCAGTGGGTTAACTGCCGCCGGAGAGAGGTGGGCGGTGGAAACCACCGTGGCCTGAACAAAGAGTAAGTCCGCTCCAGCGGCGGCAATGGTCTCGCCAAAACGGGCCGCCCCCGCTGGGGTGACGCTGACGGCGGCGATCCCCCCACCGGCCTTAATCTCCTGAATTCTTTGGGTGATTAACTCAGGCTTAATCGGCTCTGCGTAGAGGGTCTGCATGAGGCCCACAAACTCCTCTTTGCCAACGGCGGCAATTTGATCCAGCACGGGGTTAGGATCGGCGTAGCGGGTTTGAATACCCTCCAGGTTCAAAACCCCCAGGGCCCCCAGTTGGGAGAGTCGAATCGCCATGGCCACGTCAACAACCCCATCCATAGCACTGGCAATGATGGGAATTTCCCGTTCAATGCCGCCAAGCTGCCAATGGGTGTCCGCCAGGCTCGGATCAAGGGTAGTGGAGCCTGGCACCAGTGCAATTTCATCAATTCCGTAGGCCCTACGAACGGGTTTACCGCGACCAAGTTCCATACTTACCTTTCCCTAGATTCATGCCCCGAGTCTCGCTGCCGGTTTGGGAAGTGTACCCATGAAGCCCTCGTTGCCAGGGATTCAACCCCCTGAACTGAGTTGTTTTTCCATGGCTAAAGGGATGTTCCCCCCTCCCATTGACCAAACAGTTGTCTATTGAGGTTAGCCTAGCAAAAAAGAATTCCTAGCGGATCGGAAATTCCCTGACTATGACCACAACGCTGTAGTGAATAATAGTATCAATGAATCTTGCCTCTCTGACCTTTCTACGAAAAATGCGATCGCCGAACCGCCAGTTTGCCGTGATTGGCCTGGGCCGGTTTGGCCGAGCCGTTTGTGCCACCCTGCACGGGTTAGGCTACGAAGTTTTAGCCGCAGACTCCGATGGTCGGCGGGTAGACGAAGCCCTGGCCGATCAAATCGCGGCCCATGCCATTCAGCTCGACACCACCCAGCCCAGCGCCCTCAAGGAGGCGGGCATCACTGACTTTGACACGGTGATTGTGGCCATTGGCAACTACGTCGAGGAAAGCATTATCACCACCCTGAATTTGAAGGAAGCCGGCGTCAAGTATGTGGTTGCCAAGGCCTCCTCTGAAATCCACGGCAAACTCTTGAATCGGGTGGGGGCCGACCATGTGGTTTTCCCAGAACACGAAATGGGCTGCGAACTGGCCCGATCCCTGACCTCCCCCGGTATCCTAGATCGGTTTGAAATAGACCCAGACCACAGCATTGCGGAGGTCATCGTTCCCCAGGCCTTTGATCAGAAAACCATCATTGATCTCGATCTGCGCAATCGCTATCAGTTGACGTTGCTAGCCCTCAGTCAAGACAATCAGGCCGACACGTTTGAAATTAACCCGAGCCCGGTGACCCGCCTCAAGGCCGGTGGCTTGATGGTGGTGATTGGCAGCAACCAGGGACTGGAAAAGTTGCCGGTTTAAGCTATGCGAGTGATTGGGTTAATCAGCGGTACCTCCGTAGATGGCATCGACGCGGCCTTGGTGGCGGTGGAGGGCCAGGGCTACGATCTCACCCTAGGATTTGTGGAGGGCCAGATCTGGCCCTATCCCCCAGAACTACGCCAGCGAATTTTGCAGGTTTGTGCTGGTGGTGCCTTGACCCTAGAGGCCCTGGCGGAGCTCGACGATGCCATCGCCCAGGAATTTGCCCGGGCGGCGTTGTCTTTAATCCATCGCCATGGCCCGGTTGATCTGTTGGCTTCCCACGGCCAAACCGTCTTCCATCGGCCCCTGGGCAGTCCTCGTCGCGGGCATTCTCCCTGTCTGGGCTACAGCCTACAACTGGGGCGGGGCAGTGAGATCGCCCGTCAGACCCAGGTGCCGACGGTGAGTGATTTTCGCCGGGCCGATATTGAGGCTGGCGGGGAAGGAGCCCCCCTAGTCCCGATCGTAGATCAGTGCCTGCTCAGTCACCCCCACCAGGCCCGTTGCATCCAAAATATTGGCGGCATTGGCAATGTCACTTACCTGCCAGCCTGGAACCGCCAAACCCTGGCTAGCCCTCCGCGGGTGGTAGGTTGGGACACCGGTCCTGGCAATTCCCTGATCGATATTGCCATCCAGTCTCTCTCCGAAGGCTGTCTGACTTACGATCAAGACGGCGCTTGGGCGGCCCGGGGTGCCCCCTGTCAACGCCTGGTGGAGGAGTGGCTAGACCATCCCTACCTGCACCAACCACCGCCTAAGTCAACCGGTCGCGAGCTGTTTGGCTGGCCCTATTTTCAGCGATGCCAACGGGCGGCGGCAAAACAGGGCTTGAATGATTTTGACCTGGTGGCTACCCTGACCCAATTTACGGCGGCCACCATTGCCCAGTCCTACCAGCGCTTTCTGCCAGCTTTGCCCGATGTTGTTCTGGTGTGTGGGGGGGGCGGCTATAACCCCGTCCTGATGCAGTATCTTCAGGACTACCTACCCGCTATTCCCATCGGTCTCACCGATGGGGCTGGGATGACCGCTAACTACAAAGAGGCGATCGCCTTTGCGGTGTTGGGCTTTTGGCACCGGCAGGGGTTTCCTGCTAACCTGCCCAGCGTGACCGGGGCCAGCAAAGCGGTCATTCTTGGACAGATGCACTATCCTGTTAGTGTGGTAAGCTCCTGAGCCACCATCGTCACTTGTTTAGTTGTGGGGCATCCCCTCTGTGGTTCATAGCTTTTTATTAGAACCCGGACGTTGGATCTTAGAAGGTACTTGGCTAGAACGAGACCGGCTACCCAGATCGGTGCACGGTAGAATTTTGATTGGTTGGAGTCGGGAGGATTGGTTCACCATGGTGATGAAGATCCGCCTGGCCCAGGCAGAGCCCCTGGAAATGGCCCTGCAGTACCGGGGGCGTCTTAGCCCTGGGGAATATCAATATACCTTTATGCTGCAGCATAGCCTGCTCGGTCGGGGGGAGGGGGAAGGTTGGGTCACCCCAGGCTCGATTATTCAGCGCTATTGGGCCCTGGGCGATCGGGAACGGCGGACCGCCTTTGAAACCCTCCACTGCCTCACCGAGGAACGTTATCATCTCTGTAGTGGCGTTATGGCGGGCCACTACCTCACCAGTACTATGGAAGCCACCCTGTCGCGGCAGCACCCGCCGGCATCCTAGTGGTTGATGAAGATTCAATTGAGCCGTAAACCTCTTCCCTCCTCCCCACTTTTCCCTTCCGCCCATGGCCTGATCCGCGATGATCGATTCCCACCTTGGCAGTAAATTAGCGAACCGCTACCAACTGATCGAGCCCCTGGGTCAGGGGGCTATGGGGCGCGTCTACCTGGCGGAAGACCTGTTGTTGGGGAATGTCAAGGTGGCTATCAAGCTGTTGGCCCAGGCCATGATCAGCCAGAAGATGCGCGATCGCTTCATGCAGGAAGCCATGACCTGTGCCCAGCTGGGTCAAAAGAGTATCCATGTGGTGCGGGTGACTGAGTACGGCGTTAACGACGACAACATCCCCTTCTACGTCATGGAATACCTGAAGGGGCAAAGCTTGAGCCAGATGATCAGTCTGCAACCCCTGGCCGTTCCTCGCTTTTTGGGTCTCACCCTACAGCTCTGTTTAGGGTTACAGGCTGCCCACGAGGGCATTATGCTCAAGACCCAGGTGGACCCGGTGCCGATTATCCACCGCGACATTAAACCTAGCAATATCATGATCATCCAGGATCCTACCCTGGGGGAGTTAGCTAAGATCCTGGACTTCGGTATTGCCAAATTAATGCAGACCGGTGGTGATCAAACCAACTGCTTCATGGGCACCCTCGCCTATGCTTCCCCCGAGCAAATGGATGGCTTTGAATTGGACAGCCGCTCAGACATCTATAGTCTGGGCATCATGATGTTTGAAATGTTGACCGGCCAACTACCCCTGCGGGCCAGCAGTCATAGCTTTGGTAGTTGGTATAAAGCCCACCACCAAAGTGCCCCCAAAACTATGGCGGAGGTGGCTAACCAGCTGAAAATCCCCAAGCTGCTAGAGGACTTGGTGATGAGTTGTCTCGCCAAGCGGCCAGAGGATCGTCCCCAAACTATTCGAGAAATCTTACAGGGGTTAGAGCCCCTCGAGTCTCGCTATGCCACTGGCTTTCGCATGGGCCAGCGGATCAGTACAGCCCTCAATCGGGTGCCCGTGGTGCGTCGTCCGGCGCCCAAAAAACTGGTGGAGGAAGATCACCTCTGTAAGTTGACCAGTTGGCCCCAGGCCAAACCCATTGCCGAGATTGTTTTTCCCCATGTCCTATCTAGCAGTCAGGGTAACCTGGCCACCCTCTGGGCCATGTTACCCGAGCAGGATGTTAACCGGCGATTGGTTAGCACCCGCTACAACACCTTCATTTGCACCATGGATCCCCACCCCATGATGTTATGGCTGACCGTGCTCTACAGCGGTACCTACGGTCCCCGTTGGCTGCCCTGCTATCTTGATTTAAAGACTAACCTGGGTCAGGAGATAGCCACCCTGTTAGCCCAAAGCGGCCGCTATAAACTCCTTCTCTTTGCCGTGGAAAATCCCCATCGTTGCGCTGAGGTGCTGACCTGTACCATTGCTCCACCTCAACGTAGTATGCTGCAGGAGTGGGTGATTACGGCCCGCACCCACCATTCCCTGGGGGCGATGACCACCAGCCGCGATTTGTTGCGCCACGAGTTTAAAACCACCCTGAAGGATAAGGCGTTGAAAAAGTTGGAGTCGATCTACGTTGACGCCGGTACAACCTTTTCCGACTGACCAGAGCCCAGGTCTGGTCGATCCGACCCATCTCTCCTAACTGTCGCGCAGCACGTAACCGACCCCGCGCACGGTCTGAATTAAGCGTTTCTCGTCGGATCCGTCAATTTTGAGCCGCAGGTAACGGACGTAAACCTCGATCACATTGGATTCACCCATAAAGTCATAGCCCCAAACATTTTCCAGAATTTGTTCCCGGGATAGGACCTCGCGGGGGTGCTCCATCAGATATTTGAGCAACTCAAATTCCTTCATGGTGAGGTCGATGGGACGACCATTGCGACTGGCCTGCCGGTTACCCAAATCTAGGGTTAAGTCGCTAAAGCGGAGGCTCTCAGCCGCAGGGGGGGCCGACTGTAGATAGAGATGGACAATTTTCAAAAAGGCCTCGCTGCGGTAGGGTTTGAGAAAGTAGTCGTCTGCTCCAGATTCTAAGCAGGCAATCCGGTCCTCCAAGTTATCCCTGGCCATCAACAGCACGATGGGAGCTTTCACCCCTTGGTGACGTAGCTGATGGCATAGGGACAGGCCGGAGTCTTGGGCCAGCAGTCGATCAACCACGATCAAGGGGGGATTGGCTTGGGCGGCCAGGGCCAGGGCCTGCTTGGCGGTGGTGGCCAGAATGGGGCTAAATCCAGCCTCCTGCAGGTCCGCCTCCATCTGGCGGATTTGCCCTTCGCTGGCGCCAATCAACAGGATCTTGGTTTCGATTTCTCCGGTGGCGGCCATAGCTGCGTCGTTAGTCTAAGTCTCTCAACGGGTAACCACCCATACTATAGCTTTGGGCAGCCTGCTTAGGACCTGGTTGATCGGTTAGTTTGAGGCGGTGGATGCTGGCCAGGGACAGGGAGTCGATCCCGGGGGCGGACCTAGGGCAGATCCACAGAGGTCGGCTTGGCGATGTGGGGTAGGCCCCAGCCCAGCTTTTCCCGCAGGACTTTAAAGAATTCCGGCGATCGCAACCGAATGAACCGGGCTAGATAGGCAGACCGACAGGTACTCACCCGATCCTCCGGCATCACGTAGCAACCAGCGTTACCATCCACCGTCATGACTAGGGGGTCGGGATTAGCCGCATGGAGAGTCACCCGCTCATGGTCAGGAAAAACCAACCCCCGGGAGGCTAGGGAATGGGGACAAATCGGAATTAACTGGGTAACCGGTACCCCTGGGGTAATCACAGGTCCCCCAGCGGATAGGGAATAGGCCGTTGAGCCCGTCGGCGTCGAGATGATAATGCCATCCGCCGCAATGTCCACCGGGGCATGGTGACCAATGGCCACTTCAAAATGACACATGCTGGTGAGGGGCTCCCGGTGCAGCACCACCTCATTTAAACAGAGCGCCTCCCAAATTAAGCTTTGATCATGGAAAAGCTGCACCGACAGCATTGCCCGATCTTCCACTTCATAGTTTCCAGCTAAAACCTGCTCCATAGCCTGGGGCAACTGATTCAAATAGGTCTCCGTGAGAAACCCCATGTGTCCTGTGTTGACGGTCAGCAGGGGTACCCCAATCGGCGCCAGCTGGCGAAAGGCGGACAGTACGGTGCCATCACCCCCCAGAACCAGGGCAAAGGCCATGTCACCATCAAAGCAAGGTGGAACCAAACTGTCGATCGGGGCATGGCAAAGGGGGCGATTGGGTGTCGAGTAGCCCAAAATTCCACCGATACCGGTTGCCAGTTTGACATCAAAGCCCTGCCCTACCAGCTTACCCTGCCATTCAAGGGCAACTTGACGGGCCACAGGCTTAACATCGTTGTAGATAATGCCAACTTTAGGCACGGGCAACTTTCCACTGATAAAGAGGAATACGAATGGGCAAGGACACCCGATCCGAGTCGGGAGGACACAGGCAGCGATCGGGTTGATGCCTCCCTCTTAGGCTACCGTTTTTTAGCCGTTGGTTAACCTGCTCTTGGGGAAATGCCATCGGTGGGACCCATAGGTCTGCGGTTATCGATGAGGCCCTTTTCAAACCGCCTCTTGGTCAGATACAATTCGCCAAATATTCGGGCTTATTCCATCAGCCTGTCAACGCGCTCACCCATTCACCCCCCGGGCTTGCCACCGCACCCCTGAGGCAGAGCACCTCGGACGACCCAGACTGTTGCGCCCGAATTGCGCCTGAATGTTGATCCTTATCACCCTGTGGCTGCCGGTATTCCTGAAACCACCGCCTATGTCCGCATTACTCACCAGTCCTGGAGCCAGGGCCAAATAGAAGGTGAGGTCAGAGCTAGCACCTATGAGTGGCAGTTCCAGTGGCGCTTTCGCCAGGGTCAACTACGGGTTGAGCCCTCCCTGGGGCGAGCCCTGATTAGCGAGCCCCTGAGTCGGTTCCTGGAGCGCTTCGACTATCAACTAGAACCTGGGGGTGACTACTCCTTTACGATCCGGGCCAAGCTTTAAGGGCAGGGATGGTCAGCACCTGGGGGAGATAGACCTTGAGAACATCAATCTAAACCATAGGAACTTCAAAGGCAGGTCAGTCCGCCTGACCCCTGGTCTGCTATCCGAAACCGCTCATTGTGTGGCACTCTGGAAGCAGCTGAAAAAATTATTTTCCCAGCCCTGATCACGGCGATGCAAACTCTTCCTAACCCTGTTAGTCAATCAACTCCTAGCTTTAGCCGAGAAGCCCTTGACACGACTATCCACCGCCGTAAGACTCGGCCGGTAGCGGTCGGCAATGTCACTATTGGTGGCGGCCATCCAGTGGTGGTGCAGTCCATGATCAATGAAGACACTTTAGATATCCAAGGGTCGGCGGCGGCCATTCGCCGCCTGCATGAGGTTGGCTGCGAAATCGTCCGGGTGACGGTGCCTAGCATGGCCCACGCCAGGGCCCTGGCAGACATCCGGAAAATCCTTGAAGATACCTACCAGCCCGTGCCTCTGGTCGCTGATGTCCACCACAACGGCATGAAAATCGCCCTGGAGGTGGCCAAGCATGTTGATAAGGTACGGATTAATCCTGGCCTTTATGTGTTTGAGAAAAACCAACCTGGCGATGGGGGTTACAGTCAAGCAGAATTTGACGAAATCGGTGAAAAAATTCGACAAACCCTGGAGCCCTTGGTAGTTTCTCTGCGAGAACAGGGCAAGGCCATGCGTATTGGTGTTAATCATGGTTCCCTAGCGGAACGCATGCTCTTCACCTACGGCGATACCCCTGAGGGTATGGTAGAGTCAGCCCTAGAATTTATTCGCATTTGTGAGTCTTTGGATTTCCGTAATCTGGTAGTTTCCCTCAAGGCCTCCCGGGTACCGGTGATGCTAGCGGGTTATCGGTTGATGGCACAGCGCATGGCGGAGCTGGGTATGGATTACCCCCTGCACCTGGGGGTGACCGAAGCTGGCGACGGCGAGTATGGCCGCATTAAATCCACCGCTGGCATCGCCACGCTGCTAGCGGAGGGGATTGGTGATACCATCCGAGTATCTCTGACGGAAGCCCCGGAGAAGGAAATTCCCGTCTGCTATAGCATTCTCCAATCCCTGGGCCTGCGTAAGACCATGGTGGAGTACGTCGCCTGCCCCTCCTGTGGACGTACTCTGTTTAATCTTGAGGAGGTTCTGCACCAGGTCAGGCAGGCGACCCAGCACCTGACCGGCTTGGACATCGCGGTCATGGGCTGTATCGTTAATGGACCTGGCGAGATGGCAGATGCCGACTACGGCTATGTCGGCAAAACCCCTGGCTACATTTCCCTTTATCGTGGCCGCGAGGAAATTAAAAAAGTGCCCGAGGACCAGGGGGTGGCGGAATTGATTAATTTAATCAAGGCTGATGGCCGTTGGGTTGATCCATAGAATTACTCCGCTGACTTGGGGAGTCTGTGTTAGATTGGGCTTACTTAGTTGCCTACACTTCTAACATAATCTATGACAACTGCAAAGCGGGGATTGATTTTGGGTGCAACCGCTGTGGCTGTAGCCACAGTCACCGTGACCGGGGCTGGCATCCATCTATCCCAGAGCAAGGCTTTCTTCCAGGCTAGCCCCAAGGAGTTAATCGATGAAGTCTGGCAGTTGATCAATCGTAACTATGTTGACGCCACCTTCAATCAGGTTGAATGGGCTACGGTTCGGACCGACTACCTAGGACGGAATTATAGCAATCAGGAAGACGCCTACGCGGCGATTCGAGAAATGTTGGAAAAGCTTGAGGATCCCTATACCCGGTTTATGGATCCCCAGGAATTTGCCAATATGCAGGTGGATACCTCTGGTGAGCTGACCGGTGTAGGTATTCAAATTTCCCAGGATGAGGAGACCAAAGAGATTATCGTCGTGGCTCCCATTGAAGATACCCCTGCCTTTGAAGCCGGTATTCGCTCTAAGGATGTGATTCTCAAGATTGATGGGGAATCCACCACTGGTATGGAGCTGAGCGATGCGGTCAATAAAATTCGTGGTAAGGTCGGTTCCCAGGTAACTCTGTTAATTCGTCGTGGTGATGAACAGCTTGAGGTGCCGATCACCCGGGCCCGAATTGAAATTCATCCGGTTCGTTATAGTCGCAAACTAGGGCCAGAGGGCCCGGTGGGTTACATTCGCCTCACCCAATTTAGTGCCAATGCCGCCGCTGAGATGGGGGAAGCGATTCGAGCCCTGGAGGGCGAGCAGGTTACGGGTTATATTCTAGACCTGCGTTCTAATCCTGGAGGGCTGCTCTATTCTAGTATTGATATTGCCCGAATGTGGCTAGATAAAGGCACCATTGTCTCCACGGTAAATCGCCAGGGAGTGGTCGATGAAGAAGCCGCCACCCAGCGTGCCTTGACTAATAAACCCCTGGTTGTGCTCGTGGATGGTGGGTCTGCCAGCGCCAGTGAGATTTTGTCTGGAGCCCTTCAGGATAATGACCGGGCCGTGCTGGTCGGTACCCGCACCTTCGGTAAGGGGTTGGTGCAGTCGGTGCGCAGTTTGGCTGATGGTTCTGGGCTGGCGGTAACGGTGGCTAAATACCTTACCCCCAGCGGCCGAGATATTAATACGAATGGTATTGAGCCAGATATTCAGGTGGAACTGACTGAGGATCAGCGGGAGTTGTTAGCTGACGATCGCGAACTGATTGGCACCCCCGACGATCCCCAATACGCTCAGGCCCTAACCGCCCTGACCACGGCGATTGAAGAGGCGAGGGCTAATCGTCGTCTAACCTCGGTAGGCTCTGGCGATCGCCAGCCCTAGCTGAAGGCTGATCAGCGACCAGGGGTTCCTCAACCACCATCACCACCCCTTACCCGCTCAGGCGCCCTCTGAGTGACACCCGTTACAGACCTTGTCCTCTTTATCTACATTCTTAAGGATCAATTTATTTTTGAGCTACAATCGAACAGTACATCGAGGAGGCTTGTATGTTTATCCGACTGGCTGAACAGCACCGGCAGTTCGTCAAAGACTTGGTCATGAACCTGCAGGCATTGGCCACGGTTCTAGAGGACATGGGTTACCTAGCATCCTGCTATACCTGTGGGGGGCAAATGAATAGTGCCTCCTTTATGGTCAGCCTAGGGGACAATCACCTGATTCGCTTCCTCGTTTCTGATTACGGTATCACCTGGACCGAAATGCGGGATGACCGAGAGTTGATGAAACTTGAAGGAGCCGAAGCCATCCATCAGCTCCAGGAACTGGCCAATCTAGCCAAGTTTAGGATCGCCCCCCCTAATTCCCAGGAAATGCTGAGGGTCTAACACCCCAGATCGGTCCACAGGATCCATCATACAGACCAGGCCTGGGTGTACCTTCTTAGACACAGCCATAGCCACCGGAAAGCACAGGAAAGCCAGACTGCCTGATCAGCCGTTAGTTTTATCGATTTACCCTAGGCTCAGCGGTTTTGGCTCAGCGATAAAACCGTTGAACTACGGATGACTCCCCGGTCAGAATTTCCGTAAGTTGGTCACAATAGCCCCAGGGCTAGCAAAAATGGTTTCCCAGGGAGGTGTAGTGAGTGCACACGGTTTTGATTGTGGATGACAGTTCAACCCTGCGGGAGATGATTGCCGGGCTGCTTACCCAGGTGGGCCTAACGGTTTTGGAAGCCAAGGATGGTGCCGAAGCCCAGGCCATGATCAAGTCCGCCCCTCCAGACCTGGTTGTGTTAGATATCGTCATGCCCAATATGAATGGCTACGAGCTCTGCCGGTGGTTAAGAAAAACTGCTGCTACCGAGTCGATCCCGATCATTCTCTGCTCTTCCAAGGCAGAGGATTTTGACCATTATTGGGGTTTGAAGCAAGGGGCCGACGCCTACATCAGTAAGCCCTTTCGGCCTGAGGATTTGGTTAATACCGTCAGACAACTGTTGCGGTAGCGGCCCAGCCCTACCGTCGACGTTCCAGTCGAAATAGCAAGGTGACGATCCCTAACACCCCGATCTGGATCAACAGGTTAGGCAGGACCTTAGACACATCGGCCCCAGCGATTAATTGACTAACCATAATCAACGCCCCAATGGTACCCGATGCCCCGGCGGTGGCATAGATAACCTGGCGTAATCCCCTGTAGGGAGCCTTGGCCTCAGCTCGCAAACGGGCATACTGGTCAGCTTTACGGTCAGGGGAGGAGGGAGGAGAAGGTTTAGCGGTCATGCCAGTGCTTTGCCTAATGGACACTGTTATACTAGGGGATTGTAAGCTGATTTGCCGATGTGGCTCAGTGGTAGAGCACTCGATTCGTAATCGAGCGGTCGCGGGTTCAAATCCCGCCATCGGCTTT
>CAYVMR010000054.1:0-13426 GCA_964452545.1 uncultured bacterium | reverse complement strand
AAAGCTTTCCAGGAAGCCTACGATGCCGTCAATGAAAACTTTCAGACCATTTTCGCCGAACTCTCCGATGGCGACGGGCACCTGCAACTGGAGGATGGGGAGGATCCGTTTAATGGAGGGCTTAACCTGGTTGCCCACCCCAAGGGGAAACCGGTGCGTCGTCTAGCCTCCATGTCAGGCGGAGAAAAATCCTTGACGGCCCTCAGTTTTATCTTTGCCCTGCAACGCTACCGTCCCTCTCCCTTCTAGGCCTTTGATGAGGTGGATATGTTTTTGGATGGGGCCAACGTGGAGCGCCTTTCCCGGATGATTAAGCGCCAGGCAGAGCAAGCCCAATTTATCGTGGTGAGTTTACGCCGTCCCATGATTGAAGCCTCCCAGCGCACCATCGGGGTGACCCAGGCCCGGGGTGCCTACACTCAGGTGCTGGGCATTGACCTGGAGGCCCAGAGCGCTACGCTCTAGTAACTATGGTTCCTACTATCATCCTGCCGCGCCATGCCCACCGTTAGTTTTCCCCTTGCCTACCTGCAGCGCCTCACCCCGATTGTCCCGGCCGATCTGATGCGTCTGGCTTTTGACTATGGTCTTGAGGCTAGCCTGCAGGGGGAGGCCTTGGTGGTGGAGGTCACCGCTGAACGCCCCGATTTGTTGGCCGCTGAGGGGTTTGCCCGGGCCCTGAACATTTACCAGGATCAGCAACCCACCCGGGTGACCGACTTACCCGACTCCGGCCGCCAGGTGACTGTGGACCCGTCGGTGCTCCCCATCCGGCCCCACTTGGCCGCCCTGGTGGTGCGTCAGGCTTACCTGGGGGATGGCGGGTTAGAGGTGCTGGTGCAGTTTCAAGAAAAGGTGACCCAGACCTTTGGTCGACAACGGCGGAAGATCGCCATTGGCGTCTACGACCTTAGTCAGGTGGTGGGTAACCTGACCTATAGCGCCTTACCGCTCGATCAGGTTTCTTTTACCCCCCTGCACGGCCAAACTCCCATGACGGCTCGTCAAATCCTCACGGATCACCCGGCCGGTCAGCTCTACGGCCAAACCCTGGCGGGCCATGCCCAGGTTCCCGTTTTGCAGGATGAACGGGGAACGGTACTCTCCCTACCCCCGATCATTAATGCCGCTGGGGTGGGGGAGGTGACCGCCGCCACCCCAGACCTCTTTATTGATGTCACCGGGGTTTTGGCCCAGACCGTGATGGAAACCCTCAACATTCTGGCCCACAACTTTCTGGATACGGGGGCTCAGGTGCAAACCGTCACCATTCATCATCCCACGGGCACCCTGGTTACCCCAGCCCTGGCGCGCCGTCCGGTTAGCTTTTCCCCCCGTTTTTTGAATGAAATTATTGGCACTGCCATTCCTAAAGGTCAGTTAGGCGCCATTTTGGCCCGTATGGATCTGGAGGTGAGCGGTACTGACCAGGTTTACGTGCCCGCCTACCGCACCGACATCCTCAGTCAGGTGGATATCGCTGGAGATCTGCTGGTGGCCTTGGGCATTGAGAGTCTACAGGCGGAGCCGCTAGCGGTGAAGTTTCACCTGGGGCAGGCCGCTTCCCTGCCTCAGTTTGGCCTACGCCTGGGAGACCTGGCCCAACGCCTTGGGTTGATGGAGGTGAAAAGCTATATCCTCACCGATCCTGACCTGCTCGCCCACTTTGGCTATCCCTATCTGCAGACGAGCAACGCTAAAAGCCGTACCCATAGTGCGACCCGCCCCACATTGCTGGCGGGATTGTTGGATATCCTGAGTCGCAACATCAATCTGCCCAAGCCGATTACTATCTATGAGATTGGCGAGGTGGTCCAGGTGGGGGTGACGCCCATGCCTGCCGATCCTGGTGGGATGGGGCAGGAGCTGGATCCTCGCCAGCTGCAGGAACGGTTGCATTGGGGCTTTGCTAGCCTGGATGCCCGGGCTTCCTTCAGCACGGCAAAGGCCTACCTGCAGACCCTGTTGCGGGCTTTGGCATGTGACTATACCCTGGTGGCTAGCGAGGCCACCTATTACATCCCGGGGCGATCTGCCCAGGTGTTGGTGCAGGGGCAGCTCGTGGGAGAGTTTGGTGAAATCCACCCCGCCTTGCTCAATGCCTTTTCCTTCCCCGAACCGGTATGCGTTGGGGAACTGGATTGTCACAGCCTGGCCTCCCTCACTGGCACAATTAATAGGGTACAACTATGGTGAAGCGATCGCTGATGCTTGCCCCCTCTGAACTGCTCTGGGCTTTTATCGGTCTGATGCTAACTATCCTCGGCACCTGGCTGGAAACCTTTACCCTCAATCCTGGCTGGGTATGGGGGCATGTTGGTCGTGAGGTGTTTTCCCTAGGGGTTAGTTTTCAGGTCGGAGCCGTATTACTGACCGGCTGTGTGGGGGGGAAAAATGCGGCTGCTCTGGCCCAAATGGCCTATCTGGTGTTGGGCCTGGCCTTATTCCAGGCCTTTGCCCTACCGGTATTTACCCAGGGTGGAGGGCTTAGCTACGTGCGGGAACCTGGGTTTGGCTACCTGTTGGGGTTTGTACCGGCGGGCTGGCTCTCTGGCTATCTTGCCTTCCTCTGGCCCCCTAGCCTGGAAACCTTGGCCTTTAGCGCCCTCTGTGGGCTAGGGCTGATCCATGGGTTTGGTATAGTTTATTTAACCCTTGCTTTCCCGTTGGGCTGGTTAGAGGGGGCCACTGCGGCCTACGCCGAGTTGTTGTTCAACTATTCCATTCTGCCCATACCGGGTCATCTGGTTTTGGTCTGTGCCGTGGCGGTGTTGTCTCTGGCCTTACGGCGTGCACTTTTTTATTAAATTCATGGGTCTTCGCAACCGTTTCTTCTGGCTCGCTGCCATAATTGGCTTCAGCCTCGATCAGTTGACTAAGGTCTGGGTGGCTAGAAACTTTGAACTCACCCTACCGCCTGATTCCATTCCCCTATGGCCCGGAGTCTTTCACTTCACCTATGTCACCAATACTGGTGCTGCGTTTAGCCTCTTTAGTAACAATGGGGAATGGCTAAAATGGCTGTCGATGGCGGTGAGTTTAGGCTTGATCGGGATGGGCTTGTTCACACGCCTGCGCGATCGCTGGGAACAGGTGGGCTACGGGTTGATCCTGAGCGGTGCCATGGGGAATGGTGTGGATCGATTGCTGGCCGGTGAGGTGATTGATTTTTTAGACTTTCGCTTAATTCGCTTCCCGATTTTCAATATTGCCGATGTGTGCATTAACATCGGCATTATCTGCCTATTGGTGGCTACCCTCAGACCCACCCGTCAGCGTCCAATCTTAAGAGATTAGGGCGCAGCAGCCTCCTAGGCTCTATAACGGCCCTTTAACTTTTAAACTGGTGAGGACTCGGCGGCTAGTTCCTCTAGCCGTTCCTGCTGGTCACTGCTAATACAGGACTGAATCAGGTCGTCGATATCCCCCTCTAGAACGGGAGTCAGGGTAAAGTTTTGATTTAGACGGTGGTCTGTTACCCGGTTATCTTTGTAGTTGTAGGTGCGGATTTTCTCAGAACGGGCTCCACTACCGACTTGGGAACGGCGCATGGTAGTCACCGCTTCCTGTTGCTCTCGCAGCTTAATCTCGTACAGCTTGGCGCGGAGAATTTGCATGGCCCGCTCCCGGTTCTTTAACTGGGACCGTTCCTCGGTACAAAACACCCGAATACCGGTCGGTTTATGGAAGAGATCAACAGCGGTTTCCACCTTGTTGACATTTTGACCGCCAGCCCCGCCGGAGCGGGCGGTGGTCAGCTCAATATCCTTGGGGTCAATCTTCACCTCTACATCGTCTACCTCTGGCATAATTGCCACCGTGGCGGTTGAGGTGTGGACGCGACCACCGGCTTCAGTGACCGGTACTCGCTGCACCCGGTGTACCCCAGCTTCGAACTTTAGTTGGCTGTAGACGCGATCGCCAGCAATTTCCAAAATGGCCTCTTTAAACCCACCCATGTCTGCCACTGACTCACTCAGCAGCTTTACCCGCCAGCCTTGCTTCTCCGCATAGCGAGAATAGAGGCGCACCAAATCCCCAGCCCAGATACTGGCCTCATCTCCTCCAGTACCGGCCCGAATTTCTAGCATGATATTCTTGTCATCGTTCGGATCGCGGGGCAAGAGCAGCACCTTGAGCCTATTCTCTAGGGTAGTCAGCCGCCCCTGTAGCTCTTCTACCTCCATGGAAGCCATGGCTCGTAACTCCGGGTCGGCGCTAGCTTCTCGATAGACCTCTCTAGCTCCGGCCAGATCTCCCGTCGCTTGCTTCCAGTCAGCATAGGTAGACACCGTCTCCTCCAGGGAAGAGCGAGACTTGGCGATCCGCTGAAACTCGTCCGGGTCCTGAGCGACATCAGGGTCCGCTAGTCGTCGGGTCAATTCCTGAAAGGTCTGCTCGACAGAATTTAACTTTTCGATCAGGTAGGCCTCAGCCATCGGTGTCAGCAGGGGGGTAGGGGATAGTTTTGAGCTCAAAGCGAACCGGTGACCGATAGGTAACCTGCCTCCCGCTAAACTCAACGTTAGACCGTCTGGGATGGCTAACCCCTAGCTCTCCTTCTTCTCGGTCATGCCGTACTTCCGTAGGAACCGTTCGACTCGGCCCTCGGTATCAATAATCTTCTGGGTACCCGTGTAGAAGGGGTGGTTGCCAGACCAAACATCAACATGGAGTTCAGGCTTGGTGGAGCCAACTGTCATAATCTCCTGGCCGTCGCAGTAGACCTTAGCCTCCGGATACCAGGTAGGGTGAATATCAGACTTTGCCATGGTAGGTAAAAGTTGCGAGCAATAAAGAATAATTAGTCCCTAGGGCTATTTTAACGCTTGGAGAACTGAGGCGCTTTACGAGCCTTCTTCAAGCCATACTTGCGTCGCTCCTTAGATCGGGGATCACGGGTTAGGTATCCCTCAACCTTCAAGGGCTTGCGGTTTTCTGGAGCCAGTTGGCAGAGGGCCCGGGCCACTCCCATCCGAATCGCATCGGCTTGGCCCGTTAAACCACCGCCTTTAACATTAACCAGAATGTCGTAGTCGTTTTCCAACCCCAACACCTCTAGGGGGGCCTTGGTGGTCATTAAATAGGACGGGTTGAACTGTAAATAGTCGTCTCCAGGACGTTTGTTGATGACTAACTGACCCGTACCCGGGACTAAACGTACCCGGGCAATGGCTGATTTGCGTCGGCCGGTGCCCCAATATACGGCCCGTTCTGATTTATCGATCGCCTGCATTAGTTTCGTTCTCCGGGAATAGTGTTAACGATGAGGGTTTGGGGGGTTTGGGCCTGGTGGGGATGGTTGGGACCGGCGTAGACCTTCAGCTTAGTGAACTGCTGACGTCCCAAAGTGGTCTTGGGCAGCATACCCTTGACCGCATGCTCAATAATCCGCTCGGGAATCCGGGCCTGAAGTTTCTCAAAGGTTTCCGTTTTCATCCCACCGGGTCGACCGGAGTGACGACGATAGAGCTTGGTGCTGGCCTTGCGCCCGGTGACCACCACCTTCTCGGCATTGACCACAATGACAAAGTCCCCCGTATCCATGTTGGGGGTGAAATCAGGTTTGTTTTTACCCCGTAGTACGGTGGCAATTTCCGAGGCTAGGCGACCCAGGCGCTGACCGTCGGCGTCAATCACGTACCATTGGCGATCAATGGTACTTTGGGTAGGAACGTAGGTCTTTGTTGTCATAGCATTTACATCCGTAATCCTTGGGCGTCTTTCTCTGGCAAACTAACACTAAACCCAGCACTGGCCTAGGCTACTGCGGCCCCCAGATAAAACTGAGGCTGGGCATCAAACCAAACCTCCTGGGGGAAGGGGAAGGGGTCGTAACCGACTCGCAGTAGACACAGCCCTTGGGCGGGGGCTGAATATTTGACCTGCTGACGTCGGCGCTCTTGCCAGAGTCGTTCAAACTCCTGGGCCGTCAATTCTGCCGTGCCCACCTTAACCAGCAGACCCATGATCAATCGCACCATGCCATATAAAAAGCCCTTGGCTTGCAGTTCCACCGTGAGAAAATCGGCTTGGCGGCGGCATTCAGCGGCCTGAATTTCCACCCAGGAATGGGAACGTCCCGACCGGGCCCGATGAAAGGCGGCCATATCGTGGTAGCCAACCATGGGATCAAGGGCGGCCTGCATTTTGCTCCGGTCTAGGTCTTTATGGTAGTAGTGCCAGACGAAGGGACGTACAAATAGGTTAGGGCATTGTCCGGTATAAAAGGTGTAGCGGTAGCGCCGCCACTGTGCCGAAAACTGGGCGTGCCATTGGGTATCGACAATGGCTGCAGCCCGTACAAGAATGTCTTGGGGCAAACGGGCATTTAAAATATTAGCCCAGCGGTGGGCCGGAATTAAGGCCGGAGCATCAAAATGAGCGACTTGAGCGGCGGCATGCACCCCACTGTCGGTACGTCCAGCCCCACTTAATCGCACCGGATACCCTAGTACGGATTGAATGGCCTTCTCCAACTCTCCCTGGACGGTGCGGGCATTGGGTTGCCATTGCCAACCATGGAGATGGGTGCCAACGTACTGCACAACCAGGGCTACCCGCTGGATAGCCTGTTGGATTTCCGGCTTGGCGGAGGCCAGATGGCGTTGTATGGTGGAGGGCTTGGTCATCGGCGAGGCCATGGGGGAGTGCTTAGATCAATTCAATAATGGCCATTTCGGCATTGTCCCCGCGCCGTCGAACGGTTTTAACAATGCGGGTATAGCCCCCCGCCCGATCGCCATAGCGATCGCCGACCTGGCTAAACAAGGCATGTACCAGGTCTTTATCGTAGATATAGCCCAGAGCTCGTCGCCGAGCCGGTAAGGATCCATCCTTAGCTAGGGTGATCATGCGATCGGCCTCCTCACGCACCGCCTGGGCCCGAGCCTTAGTGGTGGTAATTCGCCCATGGCGAATCAACTCTGTGGTTAGGGACCTCAGCAAAGCCTTGCGTTGATCGGCAGGCTTACCTAATTTGTGGACGCGACAACGGTGGCGCATGGTTCCTAAGGGGATGAACAACAGCAATTAAAACAAAACTAGGACTTGACCTAGGGCGACCCTAAACTGACTTAGACGCCTTTTCAAGGGGCAGGGTAATTCCCAGCCGTTCTTGCAGGGCCTCAATCACCTCTTCTGCTGACTTTTGGCCAAAGTTTTTAATCTCCAGAAGATCCTCTTGACTAAAGTCAAGCAGATCTGCCACAGAATTGATCTGAGCTCGCTTCAGGCAGTTATAGGCTCGTACGGAGAGCCGTAACTCCTCAATGGGAATTTGATTATTGGGATCCTCCTCCCGGACTTCTTCATCAAACTTAGGTTCTAGGGTGACCTCCTTGAGAGGCATGAAGAGGTCCACCAGAATGTTAGCGGCCTGACTAATTGCCTGCTGGGGGGTAATACTGCCGTTGGTCCAGATGTCTAGGGTGAGCTGATCCCTCTGCATGGAGCCAGACACCACCACCTCATCCACCACGTAGTTCACCTTGCGCACCGGCATAAATATTGCATCAATTTGGATGAAATCTAAGGCCGTTGCATCATCTTTACTACGGTCAATGGCCCGATAGCCTTGACCGCGTTCAATGCGAAACTCCATTTCCAGGGTGTGGCCATCCACCACGGTGGCTACGTATTGGTCTGGATTTACCACCTCTACTTCGGAGGGTAAATCGAAATGTCCCGCCGTTACTCGGGCCGGACCCTGCACCATTAAACGACCAATTTGGGGTTGGTTAGAATAGCTACGCAGGACGATCTCCTTCATATTTAGGAGAATATCCAGGACATCCTCGCGAACCCCAGTGATGGTCGAAAACTCATGGGTGGCGCCAGCAATTCTCACCGCTGTAATGGCTACCCCCTCCAGATTAGAGAGCAGTACCCGGCGCAGGGCATTGCCCACCGTAGTCCCTTGACTACGTTCTAGAGGTTCGATCACAAAGCGACCATACTGCCCCTGATCGTCCTCCACGATGGATTCCACGCAATCTACATGAAACTGTGCCACAGTACTGTCTCCCTTCAACCTGAACGCCCAATCAACCCTAGCTAGCTACCCTGGTGAGGTATTTAGTATTATCCACCAGTGTTATAACCGATTTCCTGACATCCTAAACTCGACGCCGTTTTGGTGGCCGACAGCCATTATGGGGAATAGGCGTAACATCACGAATTAAGGTGATCTCCAGGCCCGCCCCCTGTAAGGCCCGAATGGCGGTTTCTCGACCTGCGCCAGGTCCACTCACCATCACCTCAATCTGGCGCATACCCTGATCCATGGCGCGTCGAGCGGCGCTGTCAGCGGCAGTTTGGGCGGCAAAGGGGGTACCCTTTTTGGCTCCCTTGAAACCGCTAGAACCAGCTGAGGCCCAGGAAATAGCTTCGCCGGATTGGTCAGTAATGGTAACAATGGTGTTATTAAAGGTGGAGTGGATATGGGCAACTCCACTGGGAATATTCTTCTTACTCTTACGAGGACCGGTCTTGCGGGTTGGTTTGGCCATGGCTATGCTGCTACAACGATGTCACAAGGATAAGTGGAACAAACTGAATTAGAAGATATCAAGACAGGCAGACAGTCAAAAGACTCGCTATGCCAGCAGCGAGCCTGACCGCTAGGTTTCCAGAACGCACTCATGGCCCCAGGATTCAACCTAGCCCTACTTCTTGGGTGCCTTCTTCTTGCCGGCTACGGTCCGTCGCGTACCACCGCGCCGGGTACGAGAGTTGGTGCGGGTGCGTTGTCCACGCACAGGCAAGCCAGCGCGATGGCGTCGCCCCCGATAGGAGCCAATGTCCATCAATCGCTTGATGTTCATGCTTTCCAGGCGACGTAGATCCCCTTCTACCTGGTAATCGCTTTCCACGGCATCCCGAAGCTTAGCGACATCGGTGTCCGTTAGGTCTTTAACCCGGGTATCTGGATTCACACCGGTCTTGACTAAGATGGCTTTAGACCGGGTTAACCCAATGCCGTAAATATAGGTTAAGCCAATTTCGACTCGTTTATCGCGTGGTAAATCCACGCCTGCTATCCGTGCCACCTAAACTATCTCCCCCAAAACGATCTCGCCCAACATTAGCCCGACCGGCACTTTCATCAATCCTTTAAACCCCTGCCAGAATCTATTTAGCAAGCCCATGGCTTAGGTCAGGCAACCAACCGTTGCCGAACTTAAACCAGATCTAGCCTTAGCCCTGGCGTTGCTTGTGCTTAGGATTACTACAGATCACCATGACCCGTCCGCGACGACGGATCACACGACACTTATCGCACATTTTGCGAACAGACGCCCGGACTTTCATGCGCAACTCGCACTTGACTACAGAATTGCTATCCTAACAAACTATGGGGAAGCTAGTCAAACCCAAATTGGTTTTATTAATTATATGATTTCCGTCTCAGGGCAATCTTCCGCTACCGTCAGTTCTACATCGCCCCTAGGGACGGCAGCTAGTCGTTGGGTAATGGCCCCGATGCTCTCTAGTCGGACCATTTCTTCCCAGGAGCAGATCTCATCATCCTCTTCGGTTTCGTAGCGTAGGGTGATTAGATCGCCTTCAATATCTAAAATTCTAGCCCGCTCTATCCAGCGCTGTTGGTCTCGCAGGAAAATCCATACTTCTCGACCATCACAACAGAGCTGGTAGATCTTGCGATGTAGCATAGGCGTTTCTCCTAAGCCGCTAAGGTGAATGAGGCCTGGGCCTGATCGATAACTACATGGAGCGCATTAATTTAGATTTTAGCTAACTCTGGGTTGGATTAACAGGTCAGGGGAAGACAAGGGGGGTGGAGAGGAGGAGGCTAGGGGGAGAAGCCTGCTAGGCGGTGGCTCTGGCTAGCGTTAATGACTGTTTAGAGTTTATGTTTTTTACCAGTAATCCCAGGAGATTGGGGTGCCAAACGCTACATTTTGTGTTGAGGACTCTCGGGCTATAGTGGAGCCTAGACCTTGAGTTCGTTTCTCAGCCATGCTTCTTCATCTTTCCACCTGGCCCGAAGTCGAGACCTATCTGACCCGTTCCCAGGGCATAATCTTACCCATTGGATCTACAGAACAACACGGGCCGACTGGATTGATTGGTACTGATGCAATTTGTGCGGAGTTGGTGGCTCGGGGGGTTGGGGCGGCTACCGATGCTCTGGTAGCTCCCACCATCAATGTTGGGATGGCCCTGCACCACACTGCCTTTCCCGGCAGTATGAGCTTGCGGCCTAGTACCTTGATGGCCCTAGTCCAAGACTACCTCAAACCCCTGGTCAGCTATGGTTTTACCCGCTTCTTTTTTGTTAATGGCCACGGGGGTAATATTGCCCCTCTGAAGGCGGCTTTTGCCGAAACCTACGGGGCTTTGGTGGAAGCCAAGTTGCCCCAGGCGGATCGGGTCCGTTGTAGCCTGGCTAATTGGTTTATGGCACCCTCAGTTTACCGTCTAGCCAAGCAGCTCTATGGGGATCAGGAGGGGTCCCATGCTACCCCGAGTGAAGTGGCCCTCACTCAATATGCCTACCCCGACCACATCAAAACCGCTCCCCTAGATCCGACTGTGGCGGCATCTGGATTTCCTATCTACGGTCCGCTGGACTTTCGGGTCCATTATCCCGATGGTCGCATGGGCTCCAATCCGGCTCTGGCGAATCCAGACCATGGTCGGCAGTTTTGTGAGGCAGCAGTTCAAGATCTAAGCCAGGATTATCTGGCGTTTTTGGCGGCTGATTAGGGGGCAATCTAAGGGGGGCGATCGCTGTTGTCTGAGACCGTCAGCAAGAAAGTTGGCGATTTGCTGCTGTTCACAAGAAGGCTGAAGTTGATCGCAGCGACTTTTGTAATTAGCACTATTCTGGTAGAGAACCTGCGTACAAGCGTTTTTCCGTCCAGACTTGAGCTATGCACAATTTTTTACCCATTGCCTACTTTGAAGGGGAATTTCGGGACTTTCAGGATGCCAGGATCTCCATTGCCACCCACGCGCTTCACTACGGCACCGGGGCCTTTGGCGGTCTGCGAGGCATTCCTGACCCCGATCATCCGAATCAGATTTTGCTATTTCGTCTGGATCGCCACTGCCATCGCCTGAGTACCAGTGCCCGGCTGTTGAACTACGATTTGCCGGCGGACACCATTCAGGCGGTAATTACCGAGTTTGTGCAGAAAAACCGGCCTACCGTGTCCTTCTATATCCGCCCCTTTGTCTATACCTCTGACCTGGGGATTTCTCCCCGGCTGCACCAGGTGGAGAAGAACTTTTTTGTCTACGGTCTGGAACTGGGGGATTACCTATCGCCCGAGGGGGTGAGCTGCCGTATCAGCTCCTGGTATCGGCAAAATTAGTGGAGCCTACATCACCTCTTCCCTGGCTAAGACGGAGGCGGTGGAGTCTGGGTTTGATTAGGCGATTTTAATTAACTCCCAGGGCAAAGTCAGTGAGGCCTCGGGCATGAATGTGTTTATTGTGCGCCATGGCAAGCTGGTCACCCCTGGCTATGAGCAGGATATTTTGGAGGGTATTACCCGCGATAGCATTTTGACCCTCGCCCGGGACATTGGTCTAGAGGTGGTGGAGCGACCGGTGGATAAGTCGGAGTTGTTGATTGCCGATGAAGTCTTCCTCAGTGGCACGGCGGCCAAAATTACGCCGGTACGTCAGATTGAAGCCTACACCCTACCTACCCATCGCCCCGTTACCGATCGCCTGCGACACCAACTCACCGTAATTACCGAAGGTCGAGACCCAGCCTACCGTGACTGGATCTTTGCGATTCCAGTTTAAGCAGGTCTAAAGGCTGTAGGGAATTCCCCGGTAGGTCAATGCCGTCCTAGTACGGGATGGGCATCGTTTAGATGATGTAGCTAAAGGCGCCCTTGCCAGGTGAAGGAAGGGTTAAGTTTTGGGGCCTGGTATGAACGTTTCGGAGCCTAGGAGGTGATATGGTCTTCGTTGCGATCGCATAGATAGACCTGGGGCTCAGAGGCGAAAGGGGTTGGCGAGGTTTCCTCCAGCTGCTCGATCGCGTGGACCAAGGGATTCTACTGAACTCAACGCCGAACCAGCCAAAACCCCATATCTACCCAGCCTTGGTTTTCTAGCGTCTCCGGGTAGCCGTGCTAGGTGAGACATGGCCTTGGGGCAGGGGGTAGCACTCAGAAGGTAGGAACCGGGCTCTAGCGTTCTCAGTTCAAGGTATGCTTAATGCTTGGTACTTCTTTCTCTGTAGCTAGTGGTTCCAGAGGCCCAGCTCGATTAATCCATACCCATGACAGATCCTGCCCAGACTGAACAGCAACGCTCCTCCCATCCGACTGGGGTGCGTAAGATTCGCACCATGATTGAAGGTTTTGACGACATCAGTCATGGTGGTATTCCGGCGGGGAGATCGACCCTGGTGAGTGGTACCTCCGGCACCGGCAAAACCCTGTTCGCAGCCCAGTTTATCTACAATGGCATTACCTATTTTGATGAGCCGGGGGTATTTGTTACCTTTGAGGAATCGCCCCAGGACATTATTCAAAATGCCTATAGCTTCGGCTGGGATTTGCAAAAACTGGTCAACGAAAGCAAGTTATTTATCCTGGATGCCTCCCCCGATCCTGAGGGGCAGGATGTGGTGGGTAACTTTGACCTGTCGGCCCTGATCGAGCGGATTCAGTATGCTATTCGCAAGTATAAGGCCCGCCGGGTGTCCATTGACTCCGTCACGGCGGTATTTCAGCAGTACGATGCGGCCTCCGTGGTACGCCGGGAAATTTTCCGTCTGGTGGCTCGCCTCAAGCAGATGGGGGTGACCACGGTGATGACCACCGAACGCCTGGATGAGTACGGACCGGTGGCTCGCTTTGGGGTGGAGGAGTTTGTCTCCGATAACGTGGTGATTGTCCGCAATGCCCTAGAGGGGGAGCGCCGCCGCCGTACCATTGAAATCCTGAAGTTGCGAGGCACTACCCATATGAAGGGGGAGTATCCTTTCACCATTACCAATGAGGGGATCAACATTTTCCCGCTGGGGGCGATGCGCTTGACTCAACGATCTTCCAATGCCCGCGTATCCTCGGGGGTACCCACTCTGGACGAAATGTGCGGCGGCGGCTTCTTCAAGGATTCCATTATTTTGGCGACGGGAGCCACCGGTACCGGTAAAACCCTCCTGGTGAGTAAGTTCCTGGTGGATGGTTGCAAAAGCGGTGAGCGGGCGATTTTGTTTGCCTACGAAGAGTCCCGCGCCCAGCTTTCCCGCAATGCCTATTCTTGGGGCATCGACTTTGAGGAAATGGAGCAGCAGGGGTTGCTGAAGATTATCTGTGCCTACCCCGAGTCTGCTGGGCTGGAGGATCACCTGCAGATTATTAAGACGGAGATTTCCCAGTTTAAGCCTGCCCGCATGGCGATCGACTCCCTTTCTGCCCTTGACCGGGGGGTG
>CAYVMR010000053.1:0-13512 GCA_964452545.1 uncultured bacterium | reverse complement strand
ACGGGGCCTATGACCTAGTGAGAATCGGTCTACCGGTCCTTCAATAAGATACAAGTGGGGGTAGTGGGCCTGGGCTTTTCCGCTACTATGGAAAGGCTTAGCGGCCTAGCCAGCAGCCATCCTAAGGGATAAGAACCCCACCAGGGTGAACGCGGCTTGCCCCGCCTACCCCGATGGATACCTTGGCGTCCCTACATTCCCCCTTTAGTTTTTGCTGTGAGGCCCGCTGTAGCCATACCCAGGCCCGGGCGGGGACCTTCCTCACGCCCCACGGCCCCGTGCAAACCCCCCGATTTATGCCAGTGGGCACCCTGGCCAATGTGAAAACCGTGACCCCTGATCAGTTAGCTACTACGGGGGCTCAAATGGTGTTGGCCAACACCTACCACCTGCATCTGCAACCTGGCGAGGAGATTGTGGCGGAGGCCGGCGGGCTGCATCGGTTCATGGCCTGGCCTGGCCCCATGCTCACGGACTCCGGTGGCTTTCAGGTGTTTAGCTTGAGTCAAATTCGCACCATTACTGAAGATGGTGTGGTATTTAAATCCCCCCGGGATGGACGGTTGATTACCATTCGGCCAGAGACCTCCATCCAAATTCAAAATACCCTGGGGGCGGATGTGATTATGGCCTTTGATGAGTGTCCCCCCTATCCCTGCAGTCGAGAGGCGGTTCAGGCCGCCGCCGATCGCACCTGGCGCTGGTTAGAGCGCTGCGTGGCCACCCACCAACGCCCGGACCAGGCCCTGTTTGGCATTGTCCAGGGAGGGGTCTACCCGAAAATTCGGCAGGCGGCGGCGGCCCAGTTGGCCCAGCTGGATCTACCGGGCTATGCAATCGGTGGGGTGAGCGTGGGGGAGCCGCCCGATCTGATCCAGGCGATCGTTGAGGCCACCACCCCCTACCTGCCGGTGGACAAGCCCCGCTACCTGATGGGGGTGGGCACCTATCGGGAAATGACCCAGGCGATCGCCGCCGGGGTGGATTTATTTGACTGTGTGATTCCTACCCGTCTGGCTCGCCATGGCGCGGCCCTGGTGGGGGGCGATCGCTGGAACTTGAAAAATCAACGGTTTCGCCGTGACCATCAGCCCCTAGAGGCGACCTGCCCCTGCTACACCTGTCAGCACTTTAGCCGAGCCTACCTCTGCCACCTAATCCACGGCAAGGAAATGCTCGCCTTTACCCTGTTATCCATCCACAACATTACCGAATTAGTGCGGTTTACCGAACGGATTCGAGCCGCCATCCTCGCGGATCGTTTCACCCAGGAGTTCGCCCCGTGGCTAGGGGAAACCCTGGCTCCCTGACCCCAGGATGGGATGAGGGCAATCTAGATAGGCCCGTGAACGTGATAGGATAGAAGGCAATTTGTTAAATTCCAAAGAGTAGGACAGGATATTTTTGCGGCCACCCCGTTAGCTGCCAATACCCATAACCCTGTCCGGCTTTCAGAATAGTTAGTTTATTTGGCTGTGTCACGAGAGGATTAGTTGTCAATGGATGTTTTAGTACTGCTGGCCAAGCTCCCCGAAGCCTATTCAATCTTTGATCCCCTGGTGGACGTGCTCCCGATTATCCCCGTGTTTTTCTTGCTCCTGGCCTTTGTTTGGCAGGCGGCCGTGGGCTTTAAGTAAGCTCGAGTCTGGTGTAGGGACCTTTCCTAAGGCTGCCAACTGGCAGCTTTTTTTGATCGCTTTGGTCAGGAGGCGGTGGATCTGGGTCGCGAGCATCCGTCCAGTGAGGACAGGACTGCAATCCCTGAGCCTATGGGCACAGACCGAAGGCTTTGCTCGGGGCCTGACACTAAATAGCAACCCCGTTCTAGTTCAGCTCTAACAGGCGGATGCGGGGATCCACCACGCTCAGGGCCAGATCCGCCAGCAGGTTACCCAGGATCAGCATGACCGCCCCCATCATCAGACTGGCCATCACCAGGTAGAGATCCTGGGCGGTGACCGCCTCGAGAATCAACTTCCCCAAACCCGGCCAGTTAAAATAATTCTCGGTAATGAAGGCGCCCCCCAGTAGGCTGGCGAATTCGAAACCCAGCAGGGTAATCAGGGGATTAACCGCATTGCGCAGGGCATGGACGTAGATTACCCGGTTCTCGGGTAAGCCCTTGGCCCGAGCGGTCTGAATATAGTTTTGCCGGAGCACATCCAGCATCTGTCCTCGGGTGATGCGTTGCAGACCGGCGAAGCTGGTAATGCTCAAGGCCAGGGTGGGTAGAATCAGGTGCCAACCCACGTCGAGAATCTGGCCCAGGGGGGTTAAGTCGGCATGGATAATACTGGTACGACCGCCAATGGGAAATAGGGGTGCGGTCAATTGGGCGAAAAACAATAGCAACAGACCGGTAATAATGCTGGGCATGCCCTGACCCAGGTAGCTCAGGACCTGCAGTACTCGGTCTGAGCGACGATTTTGGTGAATCGCCCCTATGATTCCCATGGGAATGGCAATTAACCAGGTGACCAGCACCGAGGCCAGGGACAATAGTAGGGTATTGGGTACCCGCTCCCAGAGAATATCCACCACGGGCCGTTGATAGGAGAAACTGAGGCCAAAATTGCCATGGCAGACCACCTGGTAAAGCCACTTCAGGTATTGACGCCAGGCCGGTTGATCAAGGCCAAACTGAGCCTCTAGTTGCTGCAGGGTTTCCGCTGAAAACTGGGGACTCTGGCGGTACTGATCGAGGAAGTTACCCGGGGCCAGTTGAATGATGAAAAAGCTGAGGGCGGAGGCCAGTAGCAGGGTGAGCAGCGCCTGGAGGACCCGTTTGACCACGTACAGGGTGGTTTCACTGGTCAGCCGGGTGACCAGCCAGGTCCACAGATGGCGAGGGGGAACAAGGGAGGAGGGGGACTGGCTAGACATGGGGGAGGGGCTGGGTAACAAAGGGCCAAACCAGAGGCTCGGATGGGTGACAGCTAGGCCGCCAAGGGTCCAGGAATTTAGGATACTTTATCGACCCCTAGGTAAGCAATGGTAAGCTCCCTGGGGGTGCTGAGGCGAATTAGCAATCCGGCTGCACCAGGGGCCGAAATTGCTTGACCCACTCTGGCTGGGCCGTCACCAGGGTCGGGTAGGCTTGCTGACCATAGTTTCGGCCCACTTGCAGGGGAAAGGGATCGTGATTATCCAGCGCCACCCAGGTGGCGCCGGCGGCCTGTAAAATGGGCCAGACCGCTGCGATATCCCAAATTTTTGGGGTGGCCTCCACTGCCCCTAGGGCCCAACCGGCCCCCACGATCAGCAGGTTATAGGCCGCGGACCCCAGCATGCGAATCTTGCAGGGAAAGGGTTGGGCCATCACCTGGGTACTGCGGGCACAGAGGCTAAAAAACTGCTGGGGCCCAGGGGGGGCGGTGCTGGTGTGGATTGGGTGCTGGTTACAGAAGGCCCCCTGGGGCATGGCCAGGCCACTGCGGCCGGGCCAGTAGCCGTGAAAGTTCTGCCTGAGGGGGGGAATGGCTACGTAGCCAAATACCGGCACCCCTCGGTACAAGAGCCCTAGGCAAATCCCCCAGATCGGAATGCCCCGGCTAAAGTTGGTGGTGCCATCGATCGGGTCGATCACCCAGCACCAATCACCAGCCGGAAAAATATGTTCCACCTCTTCACTGAGTAGACCGTGGTCTGGGAAATCCTGCTGCAGGGCGCTGCGCAGGGTCTGGTCGGCCCAGCGATCGCTAGCGGTGACCAAACTACCGTCGCTTTTCAGGTCTGCCTCCACCCGGCCAAACTCTGTCAGTAACCGCTGCTCTACCGCCGCGGTGCTGGTGGCGGCGGTGCGCAGCACCTGGGCCCAGAAATCTGCCATGGTTAATCCATCTCTCCCGCCAGAGCCGCCGTAATCGCCGCCCTGGCATTGGCTTGAAACTCTTGAATATTCACCCGGCGGAGCAGGGCAATGGCCACCAGCATACCCAGGGCCTGCATAGCAAAGACCAGCCCATAGGCCAGCACCGCCTGGGGCTGACCCACCTCACCGGCCAGGTTAAGGAGCCGCAGTAGGGTGCGACCCAGGTCCAGCACCCCACCCCCCAGCACCGTGGCACTGCCCCGGGCGATCGCCTGGGCCAGCCCCCAGGCCCCAATAAAGGTGCCGGCGGTTTCCGCCACGGTTAAATCTAACATCAACACAATCGCCCCCAGGGTTAAGACCCCGGAAGCACTGCCAAATAAAAACACCGCCGTCAACAACACCGCGGGACTACCGGTGAAGCCCGCCAAAATAATGCCGATCAGACAGAGGGCCGCCCAACCACAACCCAGGCTAACGCTGCGCTTCTTCCCCAGACGTGGCACCACCAGCCAGCTGGTAACAATAATCCCCAGCAGAGTGCCCAGCCCAAAGGCGGCATTGAGGCGGGTGGTTTCGGCAATGGTCATGCCAAACACCTCGCCGCCGTAGGGCTCCAGGATGGCATCCTGCATAAATAGGCTGAGGCTGAGCACCAGCAAAAAGCTGAAAAACAGGCCGGTCTGACGGCTGGCGGTGAGGATTTTCAAAGCCCGGCCCAGGGTGAGGCTATCCTCCCGCTGATCCGGGGCGGAGCGGCGCCGGGAATAGCGGCGCTCAATCCCCGCCGTGCTGAAGAAGGCCAGTAGGCAGACTACCGCCGGAGCGATGATAAACAACCGATTGACGGCGCTGCGCACCTGATCAATAGGGGTATCGAGTTCAATCGGTTTTAACACAATCGTAGTGATCACCACCCCGGTGATAATCCCCACCATGAGCATGGCCCAGCCAATCCCCACCAGGCGGGAGCGGCTATCTTCATCGGAGACATCCACCAGCAGGGCGGTAAAGGGGGTGGAGGTGGCACTCAAGGCCAGACCATAAATAGCAAACAACAGGCCCAGCAGCCCCACCCAGGGGTAGGACTGGGGGCCCCAGCCCTGGTCAGCGATCCGTTCTCCCAATTGCCAGACCACCTGTAGGGCGGCAAAGGAAACCAGGGCAACGCTGACAATACCCACCCAGATGTAGCCGCTACGGTGGTGTCCTAGCAGCGGGCGAGCATCGGACATTTGGCCAAACCAGACCCGGGCGGGGGCCATAAACTGATGTACGGCGATGGTGCCCGCCGCGATCAGGGCCGGCACCCGCAATTCCTCGATCATCACCCGGTTTAGCACCCCCAGGGTGAGTAGGGACATGATCCCTAAGCCCATGTTAAACACCCCCAGCCGCAGCATGGTGGGGAGGTTCAGGGTGGGCAGTGCGGGGCTGGATGGTGGGTCGAAGGTGGAGGGGGACTGGCTAGACATGGGGATTTTGGTGGAGTGGGGGGCGGCCAGCTTGGGGCCCTAGGCGGCCGGTTTAAAGATGGCAACCCCCTGGCCTGGGCCTGGGCCCTGGCCAGGGGGTCCTTAGCTTAACCGGAGTGATCGCTAGTGGCGGTCTGGAGGATGACCTGCTCCAGCTGCTGCAGGGCAGATTCCAGCTGATCGTTAACGATTTGGACATCAAATTCAGGGGCGGCCTCAATTTCCACCTGGGCCCGGTGCAAGCGACGGGCGATCGCCGCCTCACTATCCTGACCGCGTTGGCGGATGCGGTGCTCTAGCTCCGTCAACGAGGGGGGCAGCACAAATACCTGGAGGGCATCAGGGAAAGTCTGACGCACCTGGCGGGCCCCCTCTAACTCAATCTCCAGGATCACCCCCTGGCCGGCGGCCAGTTTTTCCATCACTGGGGCCTTGGGGGTACCGTAGTAGTTGCCGGCAAACTCCGCCCACTCCAGCAGGGCCCCCTGGTCGATCAAGTTCTGGAACTGCTCTCGGCTGACAAAGTAATAATCCTGACCCTCCACCTCCCCGGGGCGGGGGGCGCGGGTGGTGGCGGACACCGATACTCGAAAATTCGGATGGCGCTGGCACAGCCCCTGTAACAGGGTGCCCTTGCCCACTCCACTGGGGCCAGTGAGGAGAATCAGCTGGCCGGTTGGGGGCAGGGAGCTTGGGGGAGTGGCGGCGGCGGGGTAGGGAGAACGGACGGCCATGGCGGTGTGGGTAGGAAACTAGCCCCATCCTATCGGCGATGGGGGTACAATAGCCAACGGTTGCACTATAACTGATTTAACGTTATTACGAGAGTTCTTTGCGAGAGTAACTACATGACACAAGGTCAAGGGTTTGGGTTCGGCTTGGGCAAAATGAAGGAACTGACCGAAGCCTTCAAGAAAGCCCAGCAAATTCAAGAAGGGGCCAAGCAACTGCAGGAGGATCTCGAGCAAATGGAGATCGCCGGGCAGGCGGGCGGTGGGCTGGTGACGGTGGTGATGAGCGGCAACCAGGAACCCCGCCGCGTCACCATTGCTCCAGAAGCCCTAAATGAAGGGGCGGAGGTGCTGGCGGATCTGGTCACCACCGCCATGAAGGATGCCTACGAAAAATCTACTGCCACCATGCGCGATCGCATGGAGGAATTGACCGGTGGCCTCAGTCTCCCCGGTCTATAGCCCGGCCCTGGCCCATCTGCTGCCCCCATCATCATGGCGACTCGATTGCTCTTTGTCTGTTTAGGCAACATCTGCCGATCCCCCTCGGCGGAAAATATTATGAACCACCTGGCCCAGCAGCGCCAGTGGAGTGACCGGCTGGTCTGCGACTCCGCCGGCACCGCGGGTTACCACATCGGTAGTCCACCCGATGCTCGCATGGCCGCCGCGGCCCGGGCCTACGGCATTCCCCTGAGGGGCCGGGCCCGTCAGTTTGAGGTGGCAGACTTTGAGCAGTTTGACTGGATCCTAGCGATGGATCGTCAGAACTACCGCGACATCCAGGCCCTGGATCGGAACCAGCGCTATGGTCATAAGCTCCGCCTGATCTGTGACTACTGTCGCACCTACGGCGACCAGGAGGTCCCCGATCCCTATTACGGCGGGCCTGAGGGGTTTACCTACGTGATTGACCTGCTGATGGACGCCTGCAACGGTTTCCTCGATCAGGTGATTGGGCCGGCGGCGACGGCCCGCTTCCCCGACTCCCCCTAAGCCGTGGCCGTTTTCCCTGACTCCCCTTGCTGCTGGGGGGCAGTTAGTCTATAGCCCCCCTAATATTGCCCTGCGCCAATGGCCATCGCCATCCCTATTCCGCTCCCCTGTTCCCGGGTTCGACGCCGTTGGTGGCTCAGGTTGTTTGGCCTGGCCCTGGCGACTACCCTGTTGACCCCCGGCCCCGGGCAAACCGCGGAGGAGATTATCATTACCTACGGCGGTCTGCAGCGCAGCATCGCCATGGCTGACCTGGAGCAACTGGCCCGCACCGGTAAACTCAGTCGCCAGCTGCGGGCCTATAACCGTCACCTGGGGTTTTCCCCCGCGGGCCTGGCCCAGATTCGTCAGGGCCTCAGCACCCCTACCCGCACCCTAAACGTCGTCGCCATCGCCCAGTTTCTCTATACCGAGCAGGGGGAACTGTTGTTGCAGGAGATCACCCGGGTAGTGCAAACCCCCTCCCGCCAGGGCAGCTTTCATGCCCTCCGGGCCGCCCTGATCCGGGCGGCCGCCCAGGCTAACCCCAGTCAGGGGTTTACCCTGTTGGATGTGCTGCGGGCCTATCCTCTGGAGGCGATCCGGGTGGATCTGGCGGGTGCCCTGGCCGTGGCGGAGGAGATCAACCAGGCCATTCTCCAGTCGGAGCGGGCTGTCAATCTGGTGCGGGCGATCGCTGATCAGGAGGCTAGTGGCGCCGCCAATGCCATGGACCTGGCTGCCCTCCAGGCCCTACTCCAGGCTCAACAAGCCTACGGGGTAAAACGTCTCAACCTGGACGTGGAGGGCCTGGCTCGACCGGTGACCCTATTTCTCCCCCAGGGGCGCCCACCCCGGACAGGGTTTCCCCTGGTGTTGATTTCCCACGGGTTGGGCAGTAGCCGCCAGAGCTATGCCTACCTGGCGGAATACCTGGCCGCTGGCGGGCTGGCGGTGGCCGCTGTGGAGCACACCGGCAGCAATGATGAGCAGCTGTTTGCCCTGTTGGCGGGTCAGACCACCGCCGTTGTACCCGATGGTGAGTTCTGGCAACGGCCCCAGGATATTTCCCTGGCGATTAACGGTCTGGGCCGGGCCCGCCTTAGTAATCCTGATTTGCGGGGCCGGCTCGATCTGAACCAAGTGGGGGTGATTGGCCAATCCTTTGGTGGCTACACCGCCTTGGCTCTGGCGGGGGCTAGTGTAGACAGTCAGGGGTTAGAGCAGTCCTGCCCACCTAGTCGGCTAGCCTTTAACCCATCCCTACTCCTGCAATGTCAGGCGGTGCGCCTGCCCAACCCGGGCGGGCGTTTGGCTGATCCCAGGGTGAAGGCGATTTTCATCATGAACCCGATTGGTAGTGTCCTGTTTGGCTCGGATGGCTATGGCCAGATCGAGGTGCCAACCCTAATTGTGGCGGGGGCGATGGATACGGTGGCCCCTGCCTTTGCAGAGCAGATTAAGCCCTTTACCTGGTTGGCGGACGGCGATCGCTACCTACTCCTGCTACCCCGAGGCACCCACTTTTCGGTGATTGGCGACACGGGCGGTAACAACCAGCCCCTGGCCATTCCAGAGGCCCTGATCGGACCCCACCCGGAACTGGCCCAGGCCTATATGCAGGTGTTTACCCAAGCCTTTTTCCAGGTGAGCTTGCTGGGGGATGAACGCTTTCGCCCCGTGTTGCAAGCCAACTATGCCCAGGCCCTGGCCGCTCCGGAAATGCCCCTAAGCCTGATCACCGGCGCCTCCGCCGGCCCACTAACGGAGTGGCTGCCCTAGGACTTCGGGTCTTGGCCGACAATCCCTGCGAGGCACCCACTGGGACACTTACCCAATTTTCCGGACCACCCTCAAACCGGGACACCTTGATAGGCAAGACAGCCAGTAGTCAGGGGATAGCCAGGTTTTTGTCTAGATCACCATGCCATCGGGAATCACGGCGTTCTTCACAACGATGACGATGCCATCACGAATGTAAAATCCCTGATCCTCCCGCTGGGCTTCCTGCACCTGATTTTGATTGATGATTTGAACGTTGGCCCCAATGCAGGCATTTTTATCAATAATGGCGTTGCGAATCAGACTATTGGGGCCAACCCCAATCAGGGGTACGGGCCCCCCCTGACGGGTTTGAAGGTGGGGAGGACCCTTACTGTCGTCATAATCAGACCCCAAAATTAGGCTATCCTCAACTACGCTACCGGCCTCTATGCGGGTACGGATGCCTAGCACGGAGTGATTGATGCGACAGCGACTTAAGCGACAGCCCTCCGCCACCATGGAATCGGTAATCTCGCAATCGAGGATTTGGGTGGGGGGTAAATAACGACCCCGGGTGTAAATCGGGGCGTTCTCCTCATAGAAGCTAAAGGGAGGGTCAGGCTGCTGGGTCAGGGCCAGGTTGGCGTCATAGAAAGCCTTGATGGTACCGATGTCTTCCCAGTATCCTTGAAATAGGTAAGCTTGAATATTGTAATGGGCCGCGGCGGTGGGAATAATTTCCTTGCCAAAGTCGGTGCGATCAACATACTGCTCCAACAAGTCAATCAGTACCTGGCGCTTAAAGACGTAGATTCCCATGGAGGCAATATAGGGTTTTTGTTCTGCCAACTTAGGGTCTAGGCCCAGGCTGGTGGTATCTACCCGCATCTGCCGAAGGGCGTCCCCCGTGGGTTTTTCGCTGAAATCGACAACCCTGCCCTTGGGGGTAATTTTCATTAGGCCAAAGGCGGAGGCCAGGTTTTCCTCAATCGGCACTACCGACAGGGTAATATCCGCCTCGGTCTGACGATGGTGCTCTATATAAGCCCGATAATCCATGCGATAAAGGTGATCCCCAGATAGGATCAGGTACTCGTCGACATCCCATTCCTGCAGCAGGGACAGGTACTGGCGCACGGCATCCGCAGTGCCTTGAAACCACTGAGAGTCATTTGGAGTCTGCTGAGCCGCCAGCACCTCGACAAAACCCTGCTCAAAGCCCCCCAATCGATAGGTGCGGGAAATATGCCGATTAAGCGAGGCGGAGTTGAACTGGGTCAGAACGTAGATCCGATAGATTTCTGAATTGATACAGTTGCTGACCGGTATATCAATTAAGCGGTACTTGCCAGCCAGGGGTACGGCTGGCTTAGCGCGCATTTTGGTGAGGGGATACAGCCTGGTACCAGCGCCACCCCCCAGGATTAATGCCAAAACCTTCTTCATGGAAATCAACCTTGACTATCTTGAGGATGTAGAGCGGCCATAGGCCGCTTGGGGTAATGGTCTGGTTTGGGTGACAGGGAGAGACGCTAGGACAACTCCAAATCAGGACAAAAAAGACATCAGTGATAACTGTACATGAAACATTTCACAGGGGGAAATAGTGTGTTCCTCTAGCCACTCGCCCAGCAAGGTCGCGATTAGTTTAACGGCGCTGCTCCGGTCGACCATGTCTTGAATGGCGGCCAGGGCCGCCTCTGGACTGTGGTAAGGTTTGCCATCGGAAAATTCAAAGTCAGGATGACGCCACCAATTCGTCCAGTGATCCTGCCGTTTGATCAAAAATAGGGTTTCTCCCAGATAGCGAACTTTGATCATGGGAGTTTCTTTAGTGCAGCTCATGGGGAAACCTTTTAGGAATAATCAAACCTAGGCTTCGGCGAAAACCATCCTCATAGATAGGTAACCAAGCAAGATGGATAGCCCATCAGAAGCCATGACCGTGAAAGCGTCTTCCCATTGCCATAGTGGTTAGACTCGACAGCTCGGACGCTTGATTGAGTTAAGTGATAGCCGGTGCCTGTCTGGTTAGGACAAGACGGCGATGCTGTTGGCTATGGACTGAGACCCAGAGCGTGGCTCGGTGTCATGAGCTAAATCGCTACAGCTATAGAGTTAGGCGGCATAGATCGCGGATCTAGCCTGGGATAAACTTACACCTAAATGGCAGGAATGTAAATACAGACAGGCGGTTTGGGGAATTGTCCGTAACATCTCTCTCAAATGGGCCTTGGGACAGGTCTCCGTCCTCTTTGGGCTAGCCGCTACACCTGATCATTGGGTAGGGTCAAGTAAATCAACACGAAACCAACGCAGCCTAAAAAACGAAACGCCGGTGCCTGGACATTCCACTCGGAGGATTGCCACATGGTGAACCACTCTCCGCCAATCACCAGGAAGCCGAGTAGCCAGAACAAACAGCCCAGGGTTAACCCATGGATGGCGATCGCCTTGGCGCGATGGAACACCTCCGTCCCCTCTTGACTAACCACCGCTAGGCGTATTGCCCCGATTAAGCACAGTAGGGCGATCGCCACTTCAGTGGCGATCATGGCGATATAAACCAGCTGCTGCCACCCAAGTGAGTGAACCGCTCGCCAGGTCAGATGGCTATCCTCAAAAACCGTATCCATGCTGAGAACATGCTGAACATAGCGAAAGTTAGCGGTGTAGTCACTGATGTTATTGATGGCGATGACCAGAACCAGCAACCCCACCGCCGCCACCAAAAGAATCTTAGACCAGCGGACAGCCATGGGTCTTTCATGGGGTAAACAACGTCAGTCATTTTCAGGATCATACCCCGACCATCGGTGCGCTCAGGCTGTCCGGCAAGGCCAATGGGTGGAGTTGCCACAACGGGGCAATCTATCTAGACGCTATGCTAAAAATAAATAAATCTAGGCTGACCTGCGATCGTGACTCCTAATCTTGGTCTACGGGGCTGTCTGGCAGCCCTCACCACGCTTCTGCTCAACCCTTACCTAACCCTTGCTGAGCCCATCGTCCTTGAGGAGATTCCAGAGGAAATACTACGCACCGAAATCATTACCACCGCTCGGTCTCCCCTTACCGGTGAGCCCCTCTCCGCTAGGGAGTATGCGGCCCTAGAGGAGCAACTCAAGACTCAACAGGGCCAGCCGGAGGCCGATCCAGCGCTAGAAACCTTACTATTACTGCTGCAGTTGCGCCGACTCGGCGAATCCCTGTTTCCCACGCTGTTCTGACCCTTAGTGGTGTCCATTGGTCAAGCCTCGAAAACTTCCTGGGAACGGCCCTAAGTTTGTTACTCTATTTCGCAGATAGTCAATCCTTAACCGCTAGCCTGGGGATCGAGCCTAGTCCAGTCCGATGGATCAAGCCTGGTTTGATCGATTCCTTACCCCCTTGTCCCCATTCAGGCGATGATGGATAGGCGGAGAGGAGGCGTTACACCTCAGTCGGCATACTTAATTATCCGTGGAACCTAAACATGTCTGTAACCGTTGACCCTGAGCAAATTGACCGCATTGTCTGGAACCAGCACCATGATCCCTTCGAGGTGCTAGGTCCCCATATGGTGCAGCAGGATGGTCAAACCGTCTGGGCTGTGCGGGCCTACCTACCCCAGGCCCAGCAAGCCTGGGTGGTGCTGCCAGAGGAACATCGGGAAGTGGCCATGGAAACCAACCATAACCCCCATTTCTTCGAATGCGTGCTCGAAGTTCAGGATCTGGCTAACTATCAACTGAAGTACGTTATTGATGGTCATGTCCACGTCATTTATGATCCCTATGCCTTCAAAACCCGCACCATCACGGATTTCGATATCCACCTCTTTGGGGAGGGCAACCACCACCGCATCTACGAGAAGCTGGGCGCCCACGTCACTGAGGTCGAATCTGTCAGCGGAGTTTACTTTGCGGTATGGGCCCCTAATGCCCGTAACGTCTCTGTCTTAGGAGATTTCAACCACTGGGACGGCCGCAAACACCAGATGCGCCGTCTTTCCAACGGCATCTGGGACCTGTTTATCCCGGGCTTAACCGCAGGTGCCTCCTACAAGTACGAAATTAAAAACTACGAGGGGCATATCTACGAAAAGTCCGATCCCTACGGGTTTCAACAGGAAACTCGACCGAAAACCGCCTCTATTGTCACGGATTTAGACCGCTACCCCTGGCAGGACCAGGACTGGATGGAACAACGTCGGCAAACGGAACCCCTCAGCCAACCGATTTCCGTCTACGAAGTCCATCTGGGATCCTGGCTGCACGAATCCTCCGCCAACCCAGCCCGGCGCCCCGATGGCACTGAGGAGCCGGTGGTGACGGTGGCGGAGCTGAAACCCGGCGCCCGTTTTCTGACCTATCGAGAGCTGGCCGATCGCCTGATTCCCTATGTTAAGGAGTTGGGCTTCACCCATATCGAGCTACTGCCCGTCGCCGAGCACCCCTTTGACGGGTCCTGGGGCTACCAGGTGACCGGCTACTACGCCGTCACCTCCCGCTACGGCAGTCCAGAAGACTTCATGTTCTTCGTAGATCAATGTCACCAAAATGGTATTGGGGTGTTGGTGGACTGGGTGCCGGGTCACTTTCCGAAGGATGGCCACGGCCTGGCCTTCTTTGACGGCACCCACCTCTACGAACACGCCGACCCCCGCAAGGGTGAGCACAAACAGTGGGGCACCCTGGTGTTTAACTATGGCCGTAACGAGGTGCGTAACTTCCTGGTGGCCAACGCGGTGTTCTGGTTTGAAAAGTATCACATC
>CAYVMR010000052.1:0-13618 GCA_964452545.1 uncultured bacterium | reverse complement strand
TCGGTGAGCAGTTGGTCATGGCTGAGGGTACCCTCAAACCCGTGACCGTCTTCCTTGTCGCCCTGACCGGTTTCCAGGGAGCCAAGGCAGCCCAATTCACCTTCCACGCTGCAACCAATCGCGTGGGCCACCTTCACCACTTCCCGGGTGACGGCAACGTTGTATTCAAAACTAGCGGGGGTTTTAGCGTCAGCCTCCAGGGAACCGTCCATCATCACGCTGGTAAAACCATTACGCAGAGCGGAGTAGCAGGTGGCGGGAGAGTTGCCATGATCCTGGTGCATGACTACAGGGATGTGGGGGTAGGTTTCCACCGCCGCCACCACCAGGTGACGCAGGAAGTTTTCCCCGGCGTAGGTGCGAGCCCCCCGAGAAGCCTGCAAAATGACTGGGCTATCGGTTTCATCGGCGGCCTTCATGATGGCCAGAATTTGTTCTAAATTATTGACGTTATAGGCTGGAATGCCGTAACCATTTTCCGCTGCGTGGTCCAACAGCAGCCGCATTGGGACAAGCGCCATAGAAATCCTCCTAGTGTGTTCTCACCGTCAGGCCATCGAACGATTGTGATCGGTTAGCCCTACTTCCATTCATCTTAGGACAGAACGCCCATGTATGACGAAATGTCTGGAGAAGTGGAAGAAAACTTGAAGTAATGTATTTCCATGGGTCGCCTGGGATTCGAACCCAAGACCAATCGGTTAAAAGCCGAGTGCTCTACCGCTGAGCTAGCGACCCTTGCCTTATATGTCAAGCACAGCCATCTATTATACTACACCTGGCGGAATTTTATGGCAGCCGACTGGGGGATGGACCTATCCCTCAGCTAAATGATCGGTAGATGCCATCGCTTGAACCGCTGAGTAAGGCTCCACTGATGGTTTCAAACATAACCCGACAGTGGTTGTTGGTCTGGAGGGGCAACTGTTCGTTTTTGACCACCAGTTCTACCTGGCTAGTCGAGTTGATCAGCACTTCGATGGTGGCCAATTGCGCTAGGGACACCTGATCGGGCCTCTCCTTCGCCATCACATAATCGGAGGTGGCGTAAATCATCACCAAACCACAGTCCTCCAGGGTGCGGGCAATGCGATCGGGTAGGGCTTGGTGATGAGCTGGCAAGGTCAGTAAAGCGGCGTAACGAGCCATAGCAGAGAAACCTATTATTGCTAGGGTAGACAGCGGCTCTAGGGTTGACCGGGGCTATGGGTGACCGACCTGGGATGTCACCCCAGGTCCAGCTAAATGACTAGCTACACCCACAGTGCCGATCATGCCTTCATCGAACTATGTCTTTCTACTTTTCCCAGAACAACTGGCCACAACAACTGGCCACGAGCGGTGCTCCGAATCAACTAACTGGGGTCTAAAATCGACCCATTCACCCTGATGATCTCAATTACTGATATTAACGTTTTTTATTCATGTTGGTCGAACTATAGCATAGCCTCGGCCAGGGCGACTCCGTTGGACTTTGCCAAACTTTTATGGCATAGCCCTAGGTTTGCGGCCCCTGGGGGGCTGGCCCGGTTCGGTCGACGGCGCGAGCTTCCAGCTCCGCCAGGCGACTTTTGAGCTCCTGATGGGTCTGTTTCAGCTCCTCTAAGGTCTGCCGTAGTGTTTCCAGGGATGGGTCCTTGCCGATCGCCCCCTGCACCGTTGGAAGGGCCTCCTCCGCCCGCCGCCGGACTCGACCGTCAGGGGTCTGATCGATCAGGCATTGCAGTAGGGGAATGGCCTGGCCATTGACCATTGCCCCTAGGGCCGCAACCACTGCCATCTGGGTGAGGAAAAAGGGCTCCCGGGCGATTGCCCCCAGCCGCTCTAAAATCCGATCCTGATTCCCTTGACTTTGCCCGGTGGCGATCGGTCCCAGGGCGCGGATCGCCGCCAGTCGCAGGGGTTGGGGGGTGCCGGCAATGGTGTAGCGCAGCAGTAGATCGAGGGCCTGGGGGGAGGACTTAAAGTGCTTCAGAGCGGCGATCGCCCCACAGCGCACCACCTCATTCCACCCCGACGGCCCCGCCAAAATCGCCGCCAGCCGCTGCAGGGTTTTGCCCTGTCTAGCCTCACCGGCCCAATCCGCCGCCGCCACCTGCCCTAGGGCAGCGATGGCAGCGGCCTCCACCTGGTAGCTCGGATCTCCCCGCTTAACTAGGGCCTTGAGGGCCTTGTAACTGGCCTTGGTTTTTACCTCCCCCAGGGACTGGGCCACCAGTCGACGGACCCGAGGGTCCGGGTCTGCTAGCGCCTGGATCAGGATGGGCTGCACCTGATCCAACGGCACCTTAGCCAGTTGCGTCGCCACCTCGGCCCGCACCCCCCAGAAGGGATCCTGTTGCAGGGCCGTAGCCAGGGCCTGAACCGCGTCCAGGCGGCCTTGCTTGGCCAGGGCGATGGCCGCCTCAATCCGCGACAGGGGGTCAGGATCGTAGCGCAGTTGGGTCTTGAGCTCCGGTAGGGGATAGTCCAGGGTGACGGTCTTGAGGTGGTGGTTACCCTGGTCAAAGCTGACGAAATCAGGCTTTTTCTCTAGAGGGAAGCAGAGGGTCTGCTGGTATTCGTGGAGACGGAGGGTGAGGGATCGCCATCGCACCTGGGGTTCACCGTTGTCGACGGTTTCCAGGTAACCGAAGCCAAGGGGCAGGTGTAGATCAAACAGATCACTGGGGTGATCGGCCTTGGCCTGGGTCTGGGTGACGGTGAGTTTGGCCAGGTGGCTCTCCCCATCCCAACGGTAGGTCACCCGGTAGTCAGGGTGGCCGCCCCGCAGCACGTACTGATCAAACAGGGGGCGGAGATTGTGCCCCGTGCTTTGCTCGATCGCCCGCAGCAGGTCGATGGTCTCGACGGTTTGGTGGGCGTGGGTTTGGACAAAGTGTCGGATGGCCCGCCAAAACAGCTCCTCCCCCAGCATCGCCCGGGTCATGTGGTAGATCCAGGCCCCCTTTTCGTAGATGTGGCAGTCGTAGAGCTCGATCGCCTCACGGTACACGTGGGTAACCATGGGTCGACGATAGCGCTGTTTATCCTCCTCCAGGTAGGAACGAGCTTCCCCCAGGCGGTAGTAGGCGGCCTCGTCGGCGCCGTACTCGGCCTCGGTCCAAAGGATCTCTGCGTAGGTGGCCATGCCCTCCTTCACCCAGGCATGGCTCCAGTGGTTAATCACTAGCAGGTCACCAAACCACTGGTGGGCCAGTTCATGGAGCACCAGCATTTCAGAGTTACGGTGGTCGATGGCGGCCCGGTCATCCAGCAGGCAGCGATCGGTGAGGATGGTCATGGAGGTATTTTCCATGCCGCCAAAGATAAAGTCAGCGGCGCAGACCTGGGCGTACTTGGAGAAGGGGTAGGGGTAGCCGTAGCGATCGCTGAGGAAGGCCATCATGGCAGGGGTTTTGCCCATGGTCAGCTGGGCTTGATGGCTACGGCCCTTTTCCACGTAGTAGGTCAGGGGAATCTCCTGCCAGCGGTCCTCCAGGCGGTCGAAGTCTCCCACCGCCAGGGCGAGCAGGTAGGGGGGGTGGACCTGGCGTTGATGCCAGTGGTAAATGGTGTCAGCCGCCAGGGTTTCCTGGCTGACCAGATCCCCGTTGGCGATCGCCTGGTAGGGCTGGGGCACCCGCAGGCGCATTTCTGAAGTGACCAGTTGTCCAGGGTAATCCAGCCCTGGGAACCAGTAGCGGGAGTCCTCATCCTCCCCCTGGGTCCAGACCTGTACCGGTTTGGCGGGGTAATCCGGTTCGGGGCCAATGAAATACAGACCCCGCTGGGGCTGCTCCAGGCAATAGGTAATGGCTAGCTGGAGGGGTTGATCCACCAGGGGGGATGTCGATAGATGCACCTGCAGGTGCACACCATCGTAGTCAAACGGCTGGGGCTGCCCCGCCACCGTCACCGCCTGGATTTGCTGGTTGACAGCATCCAGGGTGAGCTGGTGGAGGCCATCGCGGATCGGCCGCAGGGTCAGGGTACAGGTGCCCTGGCAGGTGCGTCGCTCCAGATCGAAGGCCAAATCCAGAGCAATATGCTGCAGTTGGGCGGGGCGATCGGGGGTGTAGTGGGGTTTGGCACCGGACAACTGGAAGGATTTATAACCGTTATCCTGGTCAAAACGGTGGGCATTGGGCATGGTATCGGGGGGCTACGGAGGGACCTGGACTGTTGTTTAGTGTAGGCGATCGACCCGGCCCCGCCCTTGACTTTTACCTAACAAAGATGGATCATTGCCCCAATTGATGGGCTCTGGTGATGGGCTCTAGCGCCCTGGAGACCCCCATCGGGTTGCTCAGGGTGGAGCTTAACAGCACTGGCTGAGCAACTCTGCGATGGTTCGATTTGCCACCATGGGTAGGTTTCTCCCTAAGTTTGACCACCACCACTATTGGCTCACGGTAGTTGGTATCCTGGCCGGTTTAACCGGGTTGAAGCTGCTGCTCACCTGGCTGGCGGAGGTCTTTCTCCATCCCCTGCCGATTTTGGGAGGGTGGCTCAAAAGTCTTGAGATAATTGAGTTCATCAATATTCCCCTATTTGCCCTACTGGGGTTAGGGCTGGGGGCAGCATGCCAATGGCTGCCCGTTAAAACCCCCCTGCCGACCAAGGCCCTGGCCCTGGTGGTGAGTCTGCCCCTGTTGTTTTTCAGTAGCTACACCCTCCGCTACCATCTCTGGCTGCACCGACTCACCGCTGAGGCCGATCTGCCCCGCCAGGAGGTGAGGGCTATGGCCGATTTAGCGTTGCGGCGTGAGAGCCGCCGCCGGGGGTTTTGGGGCTACTACATCACCACCACTAAGATGCCGATCCTGCCCCAGTCGATCGCAGAGTTGCAGCGCATGAGTGAGGACCAAAGGTGGTTTCGTTCGGAACTGACCCACTTCAGCGGCGTTGAACCGGGGGTGTTTTCCCTAATTTTTGAGGGGGCGGGGTGGGGAATTCGGCTTTTCTATATGGGTTTAGCCTTTCTCACGGGCATTATTTACTTTTTCAAGGGGTTAGCCTGGACCCATGCCCAGCGCCTCCGTCGTCTGGTCCAGCCCAAACCCTGATCGGGCGACGGTCAGGGTGGGACAAATCTGGAGACTTGCCAAAGAATGGTAGGGAAGCCGGCCTGTGCCTCCGGCGGCAAGCTAGGATGGTGCTACAGGCAAGCGCCTAGGCTTTATCCCAGGTTACCACTATGGCATCGGCAACACAGGTTCGAGATTTTTTAGCCCATTGGTTTCAACTGGGCAAGTCAGTGCTATTGCCGGGCGATCGAGGCCAATGCCTACCCGCGCCAATTTTTCGCCAGGGTCAGTATAGTCGGGAGTTTGAGGACTGCTGGCAGGCGATCATGGCTACCCAGGGCCACGACTGCTACCTCAGTGGTTGTTCCCAAAGCATTGCCACCCTACTGTCCCCCGCCTGGGACGTGACCGTCTGTGCCCGCTGCTCCATGCCGGTTTGCCTGCCCACCCTGGGGCTAACGGACTCCCCCTGCCCCTGCCATGACCTGATCACCTGGCCCAATTACGATGTGCCCATTCCCCGTCGGGCGGTGCAGGATGACCAGCGGCTCAGTCAAATTCAAGCCCGCTTAGCCCGCCCCCTAGATCAGCCGGGGGAGTCCCCGCGGGGGGCTTACCGGGCGGAGGAAACTAGGGTCTTTTCTGACTGGCGTGGAATGTCATAGATCATAAAGTCACTGGCCATGATCGTCTGGGGGAAGATGGCCTGGGCCTCCGCCAGCAGGTCACTGAGTTGCAGGTCATTGCCGGGGGCGTAGCGGGGGCTAAAGTGGGTCATAATCAATTGGTTGACCTGGGCGGCTAGGGCCACCTGGGCCGCCATGGTGGAGGTGGAGTGCAGACGCTGATAGGCCAGATCCGCATCCCGGTGGGAGAAGGTGGCTTCATGGATGAGCACATCCGCCCCCGCGGCCAGACCCACGGCTCGCTCGCAGTAGATCGTATCGGTGCAGTACACCAGCTTGCGACCCATCAGGTCAGGGCCGCAAAGGTCAGCGCCATGGACGGTGCGCCCGTTGGGCAGCTGCACCCGCTGGCCCCGCTTGAGCTGGCCATAGATGGGGCCGGGGGGGATCCCCAAGGCCTGGGCCCGTTTCACATCAAAGTGGCCCGGGCGGTCCCGTTCTTCTACCCGGTAGCCGTAGGCCGGGATGCGGTGCTCTAGGCGATCGCAGAGAACTCGATAGTCCTCATCCTCAAACACTACCCCCGGCTCAACGGCGTGGACCTGAATGGGCAGGGTGAAGTGGGTATGGGAGTAACGACGACAGGCCTGCAGGTAGTCATTCAGGGGTTTGGGTCCATAGATATCAATCCGCTGTTGCCGGTTGCCCGCTAACCCACAACTGGCTAGCAGCCCCATCAGCCCAAAAATATGATCGCCATGCATATGGGTGACAAAGATGCGGCGGATCTGGCTGGATTTAAATTCACTGCGCAAAAACTGGTGCTGGGTGGCTTCACCACAGTCAAACAGCCACACCTCAGCCCGCTGGGGTAACCGCAGTGCCACACTGGAGACATTACGAGACCGGGTGGGCACCCCAGAGCTGGTTCCTAAAAAGGTAATCTGCACCGGCGTTTTCCCTGAACCTACCTCCCTATCTTGCCATGGCTGGGAGGTTATGGGCGGTATCACCAAGGGGAAAGGCCTAGCCGCTGGGCGGGGTCAGCCTGGATCTTGTCAAACCGCTCCAGGGATGGTTAGCTGGAACCTTAATCCTTAGCTAGAATACCCATGCCAATGATGCGACAATGGATTGCAGCGGTGATTGTTCCCTTGGGGCTACTGGCCCTGGCCCAGCCAGCCATGGCAGAGGCCCCGGCCATTTACTATGCCTGGCGATCGGCCACTGTCAGTCAGGCGCAATGTCTGGGGCAGGCCGAGCAAGCCCTCACCTCCCAACAGTTGGCCACCGCCCAAACCGATGACACCAGTGTGGCCGGACAGGGCGATGATGCCACAGCCGTATTTGTTTGTCTCAAGGATGGTGATGCCACAACGGTGATGATAATCGTGGCCAGCTCTAGCGAGGATCGAGCGATGGCGCTGCGAGAAGCCCTAAAGCAAGCGTTTTAGCCCTTAGGGAGGGTATCGAATGCGGGTACTGGCCTACCGCTACGCAGAGGCCGCCTCCCCCCAGCCTGGCTGGGGGGAGGCGGCCCACCAGTACGACATCGCCCGGTACTATGAAGACCTGGGCTTGCCCCTCCGCCCCCAGCTCACCCAACTGTTGGCGGACAACCGCCACCATCCGGCCGATTTGATTCTGGTCCAGGGCCTGGAATCCCTGGGGGATAGTCTGGCGGAGGTGGTCACCCAACTCCAGGCCCTGGGAGCCATGGGCAGTCGTGTGATGATTTGGCCCAGCGGCGTGCCGGTCGAGGAGCTTACCCTTTTGCCCCAACTGGCAGAGGTGCAGGACCAATTGCGCCGCCGCCAGCTACGTCGGGGCCATGCTCGCAATCGACGGCAATCCCTACCGCCCCCAGGCAAGGCTCCCTATGGCTATCGACGAGGGCAAGACCGTTATCTGGTTGATCGGGCCACCGCCCCCGTGGTCACCGCCTTTGTCAATGAGTTTCTACTGTACGGCTCCCTGCGAGGGGCGGTGCGATTTATCGAAAGTCGTTTTGGTAAGCGCATTGCCGTCTCCACCGGCCGGCGATGGCTCACCCACCCCGTCTATCGGGGGGATTTACAGTACCAGGATGGTCACATCCAGCGGGGTACCCATGCCGCCATTATTGGCCGGCCGGAGGCCGCCCAGATTGATCGACTACTGCGTCGCAACAGCCAATTACCCCCCCGCACCGCCGGGGCCCCCCGTTCCCTAGCCGGACTGGTATCCTGTGAGGCCTGTGGCTCCCCCTTCATCATTAGCCAAACCAGTCGCCGGGGCCAGACCAAAACCTACCTTTACCTGAGGCCTCGCCAGTGTGGTGGGTCGCCTCGCTGTGCCAGCCTGCCCTACGACACCGCTCTGGGAAAAATCATTGATCAAATCTGTCAAGACCTCCCCCAGGCGGTAACCCGTCTACAATCCCCAGCGGCCAACCATGCTGTTCCTGGAATAGCCATGGCTGTGGCGCCGGATAGGGGGCCGGAATCCGGGCCGCCCCGCTCCCCAGACCTGGCTGAGATCGATCCACGGGGTCCTCAGCGGGCTCACCAACGCGCCACACTGGTCAGCCAAATCACTCAAAAAGAAGGCATTCTAAAGCAGTTGCCGGGCCTGGTGGAGACCGGCATCCTCGACCCGGAGACAGCGGACCTGCGACGATATGTCCTGGAGGGGGAGATTGCTCAACTCGAGCAACAGCGTTCCCAACTACCACCGGTAAACCTGCAGGAACTCTCCCGCTCCGTTGCCATCCCCCAGTTTTGGCTGGATCTATCCGAGGCGGAGCGGCGGTTCTTCTTTCGGGAGTTTATTCGCCGCATTCAGATTCAGCGCCAGGCAGAGGATTGGCAGGTGCACCTGGAATTGGTGTTTTAACCATTCACTAACAGGACCACCCCGACCAGGGCAATCACGGCTCCTCCCACGGCCCGGGCGGTCACTCGATCGCCCACCAGGGCAGCCATCGGTAGAATGAACAGGGGACTGGTGGCGGTGAGGGCCTGGGCTATCCCGGTGGGGCTATACTTCAAGGCGACCTGCTGGAGATAGATGCCCAGGTAGGTGCCCAAACTGGCCGCGCTCGCCACCAGGGCCAGGACCCGAACCGATCCCAGGGGCTTGATCTGAGGCCGCAACTGCCCTTGGCCAGCCAGGAGGGTGGTAATCAGGAGCAAGCCCCCGGCCAGGCGCAACAGGGCACTCCAAAGGGGGTCGACACTGGTGTCCGCCAGGGCCGCCCTTGACATCACCGCCCCGCTGGCCTGCCCCAGGGCCGCCAAGATACCGTAGAAGACACCTCGGTAACTGGGGCTGGACGGCAGGTCAGTGGCTGGGGGCACCCGCTGACTAATCACCCACCCCACCCCCACCAGGGTCAAGACCATGCCCAGGCCGGTCGACCAACTTAGCCTTTCCCCTAACCCTAGCCCCGCCAGCAGGGCGGCCAGGGCGGGAGCCAGGGTTTGCAACAGTAGGGCCCGGCGGGCCCCCAGGTGGTTGATGGCGGCGAAATAGACCGTGTCCCCCAGGCCAATCCCCACGGCCCCACTGGCCAACAGCAGCACCAGGACCCAGGCCTCTAGACCCACCGGGGGGCGTTGCCCGATCAGCAGGGTGACGGCCAGCATGAGGATGGCCATCACCCCCTTAGCCAGGTTGAGCCCGAGGGGCAAGAGGGATTTGCCCAGTTGACCAAATAGCAACGTTGCCAGGGCCCATAAAAAAGCAGCGGCCAGGGCGGCCACTTCACCGAGCATTGGTACCCCGTCGAGAACGGTCTATGGAATCTTCACAATTATTTCTGGGAATCATTCTGATAGCTAGGCCAAGGGCTGTATATGTAAACAGCTGATTGGATAAACGGTAGACCCTTCGCTTAATTGTGCTCAATGGCCATTCTATGAATAACTCTAGTATGCGTTTCTATACCCTGGCATCCTGTGGTGGGCTCCTGGCCTTGACCGCCTGTGGCAGTCAGGAGGCTACCACCCCCCCGCAGGAACCTATCCAGTCGGCCAAAACACCACCGCCTGAGGTTAACCTGCGATCGCAGTCAGTGCTTCCCCTGCCCCGGTCTGCCATTAGGCCCGAGCTATCCCCTGGCGCCCTAGCCAAGTCTAGAGCCATAGCCCTAAGTGGGGGAACATCCCCCTTCTCCGATCAGGAGATTCAAAACCGCCTCCAACAAGCCCGATTGAAGCGAGAACAGTTGGCCAAACCTCGGTCAGCCCAACTGCAGGGCCAGCGGAGTTCGGAGGCGAGCCCCACGATTACCATGGTGCCCCAGCGATCGATCAACCTGAATCCCAGCTTGCCCAAGCCCTTCATCCCGGCCCCCCCGCCCTTACCTACCTTGCAGGGAGAAACCCAACCGACCACGGCTTCTCCCTCGCCAGCCCCGCCATCGACCAGGCCCCTGCGCCCGGTAGCCGAGGTCTCCAGCGACCCCGTTGAACCCACCTCCCTAACCGGGACATCGCCGGCGGCCCCGCTGACGGCTTCAGCCTGCCCCAACTTAGTTCGCCCCAGCCCAGCCCAGCTGAGTTTGGCGACAGCCAAGGCGGCTACACCCACCCCCAGTCCTACCGCCGTTCCAGCCACCACCCCCCTGGCCAGTCCCCAGGCCCAGGCCCCTGAGCCAGCCATGGGCCAAACCTTAGAAACGCCCCACCACCGGAGTTACAGTGCTAGCCGAGGCACCTTTCCCTGTTTGACGGCGACCCGGCTACCCAGCCAAGCGATGCGGATCCATTCCCAAGCCCTGCATCAAAACCAGCCGGAAGCGATGCAGAGCTCTAGTCTGCCCTTTCGAGTGCACAGCGGTAGGCAGTCCCTGCCGACCTCGTTGGGAGTCAGAGCCCCATTCCCCGCCCAGGCACAGGCCATGGACGCCCAAAACCAACAGGCCTCCCCCAGCCAGTCCCCCCCAGCCCAGCCAGAGACCACTGGTCATTCCCCAGGGTTTTCCTCCGGTTCCCAGGCCAGCCCGGCATCTGCCACCCCAGTTGCCCCTGCTCAAGATAGCTAGGCAAGTTGCCAGTGCCAGCCAAAGCGGTGAATTTTAGTTAATCTAGAGGGGTAGGTAGAAACATGTAACGGACCGTAGGATCAAGACACCCATGGTTGAAAAAGTCCAGAAGACCGACGCAGAGTGGCAACAACAGCTCACCCCTGAGCAATATCAAGTGACACGCAAACATGGGACCGAGCGCGCCTTTACAGGGGAATACCACGACAATAAAGCGCCAGGGGTTTACACCTGCGTCTGTTGTGGAACGGAGTTGTTTTCCTCCGCCACCAAGTATGACTCTGGCACAGGGTGGCCTAGCTTTTGGGCCCCAGCCCAGGCTGAAAACGTGGCGACCAAGCGTGATCTCAGTCACTTCATGGTGCGTACCGAAGTCCTCTGTGCGGTGTGTGATGCCCATCTGGGCCATGTGTTCAACGATGGCCCAGCCCCGACCGGTCAACGGTACTGCATGAATTCCGCCGCCCTTAAGTTCCATCCGGCCGAGACCTAGGCAGGGGTGGAGACTTGCAACTCTACCACCAAGTGAGGGGCTCTGGTCCGCCCATCCTTTGTCTGCATGGTCACCCTGGCAATGCCCGTACCATGGCCGTGTTTACGGAGCGGTTGGCCAGGGGGTACCAGACCATCGCCCCTGACCTGCGGGGCTATGGCCGTAGCCGGGTGCAGCGCCCCTTTAGCCTGGAGGACAGCCTCACCGACCTGGTGGAGTTGTTGGCGGAGCACCATCTAGAGCAGACCATTCTGCTGGGCTGGTCCCTGGGGGGGATTTTGGCCCTGGAGCTCGCCCTCCGCTATCCACAGCGGGTGGCGGGCCTGGTTTTAGTGGCAACGGCGGCTCGACCGGTGGGCAATCATCCGCCGGCAACGGCCTGGGATCTGGTGAATACCGCCCTGGCCTCGGCTCTGAATTGGGTGGCGCCTGGGCACCGCTGGGTAACCCAGGGCCTGGGGCCCCGGTCTCTCTACCGCTATCTGTTGCAACGCCATACCCCCGCCGCCTATCAACGACTGGCTCAGGAGGGCTTCGACGCCTTTTGGGGAACCTCCCGCCAAGCCCATCGAGCCCTCAACCAGGCCCTGCAAAGGGGCTATAACCGGCTGCCTTCCCTGGCTCAGATCACGGTTCCCTGCCTGGTACTCTGTGGTGCCGAGGATCGCCATATCACCGCTGCCGCCAGCCTGGAAACGGCCCAGCACCTGGTCTTGGCGGAGGCCCACTGCTATCCCCACACCGCCCATCTGCTCCCCTGGGAGATTCCTGACCAGGTCCTGGGGGATATTGAGGCTTGGCTGCAGTGCCAGTCCAGCTTGGTGGGTCTAGGGCGCCGCTAGGAACTGGGCAATCAGCTTTTCGGAGGGTTCAACCATGGCCCAGGTGCCGTCGGCCTGGCGACGGAGGGTGGCAAAGGCCACCACCCCGCCACTGCCAAGGCTACTGCCCTGGGTCAGGGAGCCCAGACGCGGTTGTCTGAGACCACACACCCGAAATAGGTAGGCCGGGACATCCGCACTGGAAATAATCACGCACAACTCCTCTTGACCGGCGGCGGGCTGTACCTCGCCGTCAAAGGGCATAAACACCTTGCCGCCCTTCAGATCAACTGCCACATCCCCCAGCCCACTCTGGATACGGTAGCCCCCCAGTTGATCACCGGGTTGCAGGGTCCATTTTTGATAAAGGTTGACATTACGCGGTGGCGGTGGATTCAACGTCGCCTCACAGCCCCCGACCAGGAGGGCGATCAGACCGAGGGCGCTAGCCCAGGGTCGGGGGCTGTGAGGCTGGGCCCCAGAGGGTAGGCTTGGGAGCAGCAGGGGCGGGGAAAGGGGCATCAGTTCATCCGTACTGATGGGGACGACTTCTATTATATATAGCTTTGGCCAGAATGCTTAGGATAGGGCGGATCGATCAGGATAGAGGCTGGGCGAAGGTCCATTACCCTTCGGTTGGACGCACTCTAGCAGCGGAGACTGAAGGGAGAGTTAATAAGAGGAGAATGTAACACAGCAACACCATGAAGGTCCAGGCGAAGCTGGCCACAGGGGCTGACAGGCTAAGGACTGTCAGCCCCTGTGGCAGATCATGGGCTCCCCCCTGGGGGTCAAAGCCGGCCCCCACCATAGCCTAGGCGAGCCAGGCGGCCCTGACCAAGCGGGCTGTCGGGCGGCGATATCAGTGTTAAATTGATTGAATCCTTTCCCCTCGGCCCTGTGCGATGGCTAAATCCGATCGACCTAACCGGACATCACCGGCGTCCTCAAATGGGCGCAACCCCAGCTCCGCCACCGAGTTTGCCCATCACCACAGCGCCCTGGACGACAACGTCATCCGGATTCGGGGGGCTCGGCAGCATAACCTGAAGAACCTGGACCTGGAGATTCCCCGTAATCAATTAATTGTCTTCACCGGGGTGTCGGGGTCTGGTAAGTCCTCCCTGGCCTTTGACACGATTTTCGCTGAGGGGCAGCGGCGCTACGTGGAGTCCCTCAGTGCCTATGCTCGCCAGTTCCTGGGCCAGGTGGATAAGCCCGATGTGGACGCCATTGAGGGCCTCAGCCCTGCCATCTCCATCGATCAAAAATCCACCTCCCATAACCCCCGTTCCACCGTGGGCACGGTGACGGAGATCTACGACTACCTGCGGCTGCTCTACGGCCGGGCTGGGGAGCCCCACTGCCCCCACTGCGATCGCAGCATCGCCCCCCAGGCCATCGATCAGATGATCGATCGGATCATGGCCCTGCCCGATCGCACCCGCTTCCAGGTGCTGGCACCGGTGGTCAGGGGCAAAAAGGGCACCCATAAAAAACTGCTCTCCAGTCTGGCGGCGGAGGGGTTTGTGCGGGTGCGGGTGGATGGGGAAATCCGCGAGCTCACCGACAACATTGAGCTGGACAAAAACCACAGCCACCACATTGAGGTGGTGGTGGACCGGCTGGTGAAGAAGGATGAT
>CAYVMR010000051.1:0-13680 GCA_964452545.1 uncultured bacterium | reverse complement strand
TGCGGTTTGAAGTGAAAACCCCCGGTAACTCCCTGCGCACCCGATCGGTGGATATGGACTTTCGCTATGAAGCCGCCTTTGGGCAGGCCAACACCGATGCCTATGCCCGCCTGATTGTCGACTGCATGCTGGCGGACCAAACCCTGTTCACCCGTGGTGATGAGGTGGAGGCCTCTTGGCGTCTGCTCACCCCCGTACTGCAAGCCTGGGATCCTCCCGCTGACCCCCGCACCATCCCCCTCTACGAGGCGGGTACCTGGGGCCCAGTGGAGGCCGAGTTTTTATTGAATAAAGATGGTCGGCGCTGGCGTCGGCTCTAGCTGGCGATCGCCAGCCCTTAATTTCGTCCCTATCCTTCCGTTCCCCTTATTCCCCTTGGCCCTATGACGACTACCCCCATTGTTGCCCTACAAAGACCCAAGGATATTTCCCTCGGCGAGCTTGAGTCGGAGCTGCAACGGATCTGGCAGCAACAAGGTGGCGCCTCCGTCACCCGCAGTAGCACCTTCACCATGGTGATCTATGAACCGGAGGAGGTGCAACAAATCCTGGCGGCCCTGGGGTTTTACCAGGGAACCATAGACGGTATCCACGGTCCCCTCACCCGGGCCGCCATCAACCAGGCCCAGGTGGACTACGACCTGCGGCTCACCGGTCGGATGGATCCCCCCACCCTGGCCCGGGTACGGCAGGAATACGCCCAGCTCAGCCCCAGCCAGCAGCAGTATAAGAACTCTGACCAGCGGGGCTTTAACCTGAGCGAGTCGATCTCCGCCCACAATCCCTGCCGGGTGATCAGCCTCTGTCCCACCTTTGGGGAGGACCGGGGGGTCACCGCCCAGGTGTCGGCCTACTGCCCGGTGCATAAAAAGCACGGCGGCCATCTAATCTGTTGCGAGTACATTACCCTGCGGGGCACTAAGGCCGCCCTGGAACGGGTGGGGGACCTGGTTTCCTCCCTGATCGTGGAGGATCTACCGCGTTTTGTTTGGTGGAAGGCGACCCCTAGCCCAGAACAACCGATTTTCCAGAATCTGGCCCGCTCCAGTAATTGCATCATCGTTGATTCCAGCTACTTCAGTGATGCGGAGGCCGAATTACGGATTATGCAAAACCTGGTCAAGAGTGGCCTCAAGATTGCCGACCTGAATTGGCACCGCCTCGCCCCTTGGCTAGAGCTTTCCGCCGCCGCCTACGATCCACCAGAACGGCGCCAAGCCATTGAGCAAATCGATCAGGTGGGAATCGACTATGAGCAGGGGAATGCGGCCCAGGCCCTAATGTATCTGGGTTGGTTCGCCAGTCGCCTCGGCTGGGAACCGGTGGACTACCTGGAGGAGGGAGGCATTTACAACATTAAAAAAATCCACTTCCGCAGCCCCCAGGAGCGGTTGATTGAGGCGGAGCTGGCCGGTATTCCGGTGGCTGACTCCGGTGAGGTGATTGGCGACCTGACGGGGCTACGGTTAATGTCCACCGATCCCAGCGCCAACTGCTGCACTATTCTCTGTTCAGAAACCAGTGGTTGCATGCGCATGGAGGCCGGGGGGGGGGCCCAAAATTGCCAGGTAGAGCAGGTCACCGCCCTGTCGGACCAGAAGGCCGACTTTATGCTAGGCCAGCAGTTGCAACGCTGGGGAGAGGATGTGCTCTACGAGGAAAGTCTGGCCATGGTCTCCAAAATCATGCAGTTACTGGGGCAAGATTAGGGGGCTCCCTCTGGTTCTAACCGCAGGAGCCGATCTCCATGGTCTACTGGTTTGATGGCCAACTCCAGACGGGTAGCCAAATCTGTCTGGAGTTGGACGACCCGGCCCTGGTCTACGGGGCGACGGTGTTTACCACCCTGCGGGTCTATGGACAGGCTTTAGACCACCCCCTCACCGCCTGGGCCGCCCACCAACGGCGGCTGAGCCTGACCCTGGAGAAATTTGATTGGCCGCCCCCCGACTGGTCTCGGCTGCGCCGGGGGGCAGAACAGCTGCAGCTAGACTTTCCGGTTTTGCGGATCACCTGCTGGCCCGATGGCCGGGAGTTGATTACCGGTCGGGGCCTCCCCCCTGACCTGGAGCAGCGCCAGCACCAGGGGGTGACCGCCTGGGTGGCCAGGGGTGAGGCCTACCGGCGATCGCAGCCAGCCTACAAAACCGGCAACTACCTGGCTAGTTGGCTGGCCCAACGGGCCGCCCAAGGCCAGGGGGCCAACGAAGCCATCCTGGTCAATGCCCCTGGGCACTGGCTAGAAACCAGCACTGGCAACCTCTGGGGTTGGCGGCAAGGGCAATGGTATAGCCCCTGCCTGGCGGATGAACTACTACCTGGGGTGAGTCGACAACAATTAATCAATCACCTAGAAGGGCAGGGGCTGAGGGTATCGGCAGAGCCATGGCGACAGGACTTGGTCCATCAGTTCACCGTCCTCGCCTACGGTAACTGCGTGGTTCAGGTGGTCCCTATCCACACAGTCTGGGCGGATGGCGGTAAACTAGAATTCGACGCTGGGCACAGCAGTTTGCAACAGCTCCGCACGGCCTTCGCTGAGCCTGGTCAGCTCACTGTCTAGGCCGCCGATTCAACACTGGTCCATTGCCGCCAATCGCGTTAACATTAATTCATACTATTTTAATTTTGTTTCCCTTGTCCCCAGACAACCCTCGCCATTCAAGATGTTAGTGGAGGTCTTAAGCCGGTGAATAAGCGCTGGAGAAATGCAGGACTATACGCCCTGCTGGTCGTTGTGGTGATTGCCCTGGCAACGGCCATTTTTGATAACTCTGGTCAGGAGATCCAGAGTTGGCGTTACAGCAAGTTTTTAGATGCGGTACAAAGCAACCAAATCGAGCGGGTCAGCATTAGTGCCGATCGCAGTCGGGCCCGTTTTACTGACCCGGAAGGGAATGGCCAGATCATTGTTAACCTGCCTAACGATCCTGACCTGATTAGTACCCTGGAAACCAACAACGTCGACATTGTGGTGCTACCCCAGAGCGACGACAACGTTTGGGTGCGGGCTTTTAGCACCCTGCTGATTCCGGTGCTGTTGCTAGTGGTGCTGTTTTTCGTGCTGCGTCGTGCCCAAAATGGCCCTGGCAGTCAAGCCATGAACTTTGGCAAGTCCAAGGCCCGAGTCCAAATGGAGCCCCAAACCCAGGTCACCTTCGGCGATGTCGCCGGCATCGAACAGGCCAAGCTGGAACTCACCGAAGTGGTGGACTTTCTCAAGAATGCGGATCGGTTTACCGCGGTAGGCGCCAAAATTCCCAAGGGGGTGCTTTTGGTGGGCCCGCCGGGGACCGGTAAGACCCTGCTGGCCAAGGCGGTGGCTGGAGAAGCTGGGGTGCCCTTCTTCTCGATCTCCGGTTCTGAGTTTGTCGAGATGTTTGTCGGTGTTGGGGCTTCACGGGTGCGCGACCTGTTTGAGCAAGCCAAGGCCAATGCCCCCTGCATCGTGTTTATCGATGAAATTGATGCCGTTGGTCGGCAACGGGGTGCCGGGTTAGGGGGCGGTAACGACGAGCGCGAACAAACCCTCAACCAACTGCTCACCGAGATGGATGGGTTTGAGGGTAACACTGGCATTATTTTGATTGCCGCCACCAACCGCCCTGACGTCCTGGATGCGGCCCTGCTGCGCCCTGGTCGATTTGACCGCCAGGTGGTGGTTGATCGCCCTGACTACGCCGGTCGCCTAGAAATTCTTAACGTCCACGCCCGGGGCAAGACCTTTGCCAAGGATGTTGACCTACAGAAAATCGCCCGTCGTACTCCTGGTTTTACCGGGGCCGATCTCTCTAACCTGCTCAATGAAGCCGCCATCCTGGCGGCCCGGCGGAACCTGACGGAAATCTCCATGGATGAGGTCAACGATGCCATTGACCGGGTGCTGGCTGGCCCCGAGAAGAAAGACCGGGTGATGAGCGAGCGTCGTAAGCAGTTGGTAGCCTACCACGAGGCTGGCCATGCCCTGGTGGGGGCCTTGATGCCCGACTATGACCCGGTACAGAAGATCAGTATTATTCCCCGGGGTCGAGCGGGTGGCCTGACCTGGTTTACCCCCAGTGAAGATCGCCTGGAGTCGGGCCTCTATTCCCGCTCCTACTTGCAAAACCAGATGGCGGTGGCCCTGGGGGGGCGGATCGCTGAGGAGATCGTCTTTGGCGAAGAGGAGGTGACCACTGGTGCCTCCAATGATCTACAACAGGTGGCTCGGGTGGCCCGACAGATGGTCACTCGCTTCGGCATGAGCGATAGGCTGGGGCCTGTGGCCCTAGGGCGACAACAGGGCAATATGTTCCTGGGTCGTGATATCGCCGCTGAGCGTGACTTCTCTGAAGCGACCGCCGCCACCATTGATGAGGAGGTGCGATCGCTGGTAGATGAGGCCTACCAACGCGCCAAGCAGGTGCTGACTGGCAACCGCTCTATCCTTGACCAGCTGGCCCACATGCTGGTAGATAAGGAAACCGTAGACGCGGAGGAGCTCCAGCAACTTCTGGCCGCCAGCGATGTGAAGATGGCCAGCATTGCCTAGGTCCCCCTATCCCTGACAATGGAAAAGGACGTCATTAAGGCGTCCTTTTCCATTGTCAGGGTTCATTGTGAGGGTCCAGTTTTGTCCAGCCTCGCCACCTCCCCCTTTTTGTCCTTACTGCACACCCACAAAGCCATCGCCGTCCTGCGGGTGGCGGATGTCGACCTGGCCCTATGCCTGGCAACGGCCGTCGCTGCAGGAGGCATCCGACTGATCGAGGTGACCTGGAACAGCCCCTCACCAGACGAGATCATTGCCCACCTACGGCAGCGGCTGCCCGATTGCCACATTGGGGCAGGCACCCTGCTTTCCCTGGCGGATCTGGATCAGGCCGCCACCGCTGGCGCCCAATTTGGTTTTGCCCCCCACAGCAATCCCACCATGATTACCTGGGCCCAACAGCAGCGATTGCCCTTTGTACCCGGCGCCCTGACCCCCAGTGAAATAGTCGCCGCCTGGCAGGCGGGGGCTAGCGCGGTCAAGTTGTTTCCCATTATGGCGGTGGGGGGCGTCGAATATCTGCGCAGCTTGCAAGGCCCCCTGGCCGCCATCCCCCTGGTGCCCACCGGCGGGGTTACCCTGGAGAACGCCCCGAGCCTGCTGAAGGCTGGTGCCCTAGCGGTGGGATTGTCCACCGCCTTGTTTCCTCCGGCGGCGATCGCCCAGGCCAATTGGGCGGCCATTACCGCTCGGGCCAGGGGGTTGGTAGATTGCCTAGCCCGGGCTTGACCCTGGGCCCCCAACCGAGGATCGACCCAACAGAACGAAGCAAAGTTGAAATATGCAACCAAGTTGGGCAATTACTCTTAAAATGTGGCATCGTCACCTGTTAGCCTGCCCAGGCTGAGCTTTGCCATGGCATCTTCCCCGGCCCGTTCCAGAGCAGTTCCCCCTGCCGCTACTGCACCTCCCCTAACGGAGACCTCATCTGCGCTGAACCTCTGGCGATGGATCTGGCCCTGCCTCTGGGTGCTACTGCTGGTGGGGGCTGGTAGCTTTGGCAGTTGGGCTCTGGTGTGGCTCACCCGCATTCCCCCCACCCCGGACTGTGAGAAAATTACCCCCTTCCACTCCGCCCGCGATATGCTCTACTGTGCGGGGGTTCAGGCCCGCACCGGTGAGGCCAACAACCTCCAACAGGCGGTCATATTAACGCTCAACTGGCCCCGCACGGACGCCAACTACGAAGCCGCCCAGGAGGTGCTGAAGGATGCGTCGGAGCAGATTCTGGTGCTGGCCAATCGCTGGGCCCAGGCCGGGCGGCTGGAGGACGCTGTGACTTTGGCTGGTCAGATTCCAGCCCAAACCCCCCTGCGCCGCTCCGCCCAAGCCCTGATCTACAACTGGGAAGCCGAATGGAGTCGCGGTCGGGCGATCGAGGCGGATCTAAAGGCGGCACTGGTGACCCAGGATTGGGCCAGGGCCATGTTGCACTGGCAAAGCTTTAAAACCCTGCAGACCGACTATTGGTTAGGCAACCGCTCGGCGTTTTGGCAACGGCAAATCCAGATCGAACAACAGGGTTGGCATCAGTTGATCAAAGCTCAGCAATTGGCTGAATCAGGTGATCTAGCTGACCTCCAGCAAGCCGTTAGTCTAGCCCGTCAGATTAATCTGGGTAGTCAGGTGTGGGAGCAGGCGGAACAGCAGCTGGATGGCTGGAGTCAAACCCTGCTCCGGGCTGGTTTGGCCCGCTGGCAGATGGGGGATCGGCCAGGGGCTCTGGCTCTGGTGAGTGGCGTGCCCCCCAGTGTGCATCTGCATCCAGAGGCGGCGGACCTGCTGCGCCTTAGCCATGCCCAGCAACGGGCCAGCACCGTCAGTCTCGATGGCCCCGCCTTGAAACCCCGCTACGGCACCATGCTCAATCTGATGGCGGCGATCGCGGCGGTCCAGCAGATGCCCGCCGACAGCCCCTTTGCCCAGGCTGGCCAGCCCCACCTAGCGGCCTGGCAGGCCCAGCTAGAGGACCTGCGCCAACTGAAGTTTGCCGACCTGGTGGCCACCCTGGGGCACCGCTTCACCTATCAACTCGCCATGGGGCAAGCTCAACAGGTTGAGCTGGGTCGCCCCCGGCGGTTGCAGGGTCAAACCCTGATCGCCGATTGGCGACTCCGCCTGGAACGGTTGGAGGATCGCCCTATCCTCACCCAAGCCAGGGCTTTAGCCCACCCGGGCACCCTTCCCGCCCTACAGGCCGCCATTGACAAAGCGACTCAAGTGCAAATCGGTCGGCCCCTACGGATTGAGGCCCAAACCCTAATTGCGGACTGGCGCCAGGAGATTCAGGTGATTGAGGACCGGCCCCGGCTGGAGGAGGCGGTGGCCCTGGCTAAGCAGGGTAAACTGAGCGAGGCGATCACGGCCGCCCAGCAGATCGGGGCCGGTCGGGCCCTGCATCGACGCGCCCAAAGCCTAATTCAGGATTGGACGGCCACCCTGCAAATCGCGGAGGATCAACCGATTCTCGATCAGGCTAAGGATCTAGCCTATCGGGGTAGCCTCACCGCCGCCATTAACCTGGCCTCCCAAATTGGCGCTGGTCGGGCCCTGTCTGGGGAAGCCAAGGCGGCCATCTCCCTATGGAAAGCCGAACGGGAATACATTTGGTCGATTTGGGAAGCGGAGGGCCGATCCACCCCCGCTGATCCCTCCCCTGCCCCGAGTTCAGCTGAGTCAGAGTGACCCCATCTTCCCTACGGCTAATGCTGGTGGACGAAGACCCGGTTTTTCGCATGGGTCTGCGCATCTGGCTGGAGCAAACCGCTGGCCATCGAGTGGTCGCCGAGGCCAGCCAGGCTGAAGAGGCCCTGACTACTTTGGGCCTGGGGGCTGGGGCGGGGCCTGGAGCGGACCTGGACCTGGTGATTCTAGACCTGGGCCTGGGGGCCGGGCAGCCTCAGCAACTGCCCGGTTTACAGCTATGCGCGGCCATTAAACGGCAGTTGCCTACCCTGCCGGTGTTGGTGCTCAGTGCCCAGGTAGATCCGGTCCTGCAGGCCGCCGCCCTCCAGGTAGGGGCTGATGGCTTTGGGGCTCGCAGTATGGCGGTAGCCGAGCTAGATGGGTTGATTCGCCAACTCACCCAGCCTCCCGCCCCGCCCCTGGCCGGTGCCAGCTCTGCCCCACCCGGCCCTAGGCCCGTGCCCCGTCCGCGGCGGCCCGGCCCCTGGCTAGCCCTGCGGCGACAACTGCGAACCTCCGCCATCGACCAAATCGATACGGTGATGGCGGCGATCGAGGCTGAGCGCCAGCGGGGACGGGGGGATCTCTGGTCTGAGGCGATCTTGGCCGGGCGCTACCGAGAACTACGGGCTGCCCGCTGGTTGATGGGACACCTGCTGGCCACGCCGACCTGGCCTGATCAGGGCGATCGACCCTCACCATCCTCCTCCGTGCCCATCCTATCCGCCCGGCCGTGGTCTGAGGATAGGGCCGGCGCCTCATCAGGGTTACGGCCCCGGCCTCAGGCAGACCTTGCCGTTTCGCCCCAGGAGATCACCACGGAGGTCCTGGAGCGGGTGTTTCACAAACTGCAGGGTAATCTGGACAACACCAGTGACATTCCCCTGGAAACCGATATTCTCAAGACCGACAAGAAGCGGGAATTGTTCTACCTGATCCTGCGCCAGTGGGAGGACGCCCTGGAGGAGTTGCGGCGATCCCAGGTACAACCTGGGCAGCTGGAGGAGCGCAGCCCCTTGGTTTTACAGACGGTTTGGAGCAATAGCTTGACCGCCTTCTTTGGGCCCTACTATACGTTGCCGGTCGGCAACCTTGAGCAACCGGTGGTAGACACCTTGATGGCCGAGGCGGAGGGGGTGCGACGATCGCTGTTGGCGGCCATCCCCCTAGTGCCCATGCTCCTCGGACACCTGCTCTTTCAAGAGCCCATGATGGTCGATGGCGTCTCCTTTCCGGCCTCCACCCCAGTAGCCCTGGGCCATAGCCAGGCCCTGCTAGAGCACCTGCTCATCCAACTGGCCAATGCGGTCATGCAACCCTTACTAAACTGCTTTGCCGATGTGGAACTGATCAAAAAAAGTCTCTACCATCGGCGCCTGATCAGCAGCCGGGATATTGCCCGCTTTCGTAATGACCTGTCCTGGCGCTATCGTTGGGAGGCCCTGGTCCAGGAACCCCGTTCCATTTTTGAGAGTCGCTATCGCCTGTTTAGATTTACCGAACGGGGCATCCAACCCCAGCCGATTTATCACCCCCGCCAGCAGGAGCTAGATCAACTGTCTGGTCTGCAATGGGCTGTCACCGTGGCGATCGAAACCAGGGATGCCGTTGCCCCCCGGTTTCGCCAAGCGATCGCCCTGGTGGGCAGCGGCATTGTCTACCTATTGACCGACGTGCTGGGCCGAGGCATCGGCCTGGTGGGTCGAGGCGTGTTACGAGGCCTCGGTAACCGAATTTACCGTGAATAACCCCATCCCCCATCCCCGCTATGACTGACCCTTCTAAACCCCTAAGCCCCCGTCCCGGTCGCACCAGTGAGCACAGCCTCAATACTCGCCAGGGGCCCCTCACCTACACCGCCGCCGCCCAGTGGCAGCTGATCTATGAAAACGAGAAACCCGTAGCGGAACTGTTTCACGTCGCCTACCAGCTGAGCGATCGGCCCAGCGCAGAGCGTCCTCTCACCTTCGTCTTCAACGGCGGTCCTGGCGCCGCCTCCGCCTACCTCCACATGGGTGCCCTCGGCCCACAACGGGTTTACTTCCACAGCGATGGCAGCTTACCCAAACCCCCGGTGCGGGTGGTGGATAACCCGGAAACCTGGCTGAGCTTTACCGATTTGGTGTTCATCGATCCCGTCGGCACCGGCTTCAGCCGGCGGCTGCCGAATGCCGAGGAGAAACCCCAGGGGCAGGAGAACAGCCCCGAGGCCAATTCCGAAAAAGCCGGGGCGACTAAACCCGAGAAGAAATTCTGGGAAGTAGACCAGGACCTCAATACCCTAGGGCAGTTCATTCAGAACTATCTGTCCGCCCACCATCGCTGGCTATCTCCCCTGTTTATCGCCGGCGAAAGCTACGGGGGCTTCCGCGTCGCCAAACTCACCCGCAAGCTCCAGGAAGAGTTTGGCATCGGCCTGTGCGGCGCCATTCTGATTTCTCCCGTCATGGAGTTTGATCTGTTGTTTGGCACCGACTACACCCTCACCGGCTGGGCTACGGCGGTTCCCTCCATGGCGGCTAGCGCCCTCCACCATGGTCGGGTGGCGACTACGGATATGGCCACCCACATCGCCCAGGCAGAAACCTTTGCTCGTCAAACCCTGATTCCTTTCCTGGCGATGGGGGGAACGGCACCGGAGAGCACTGGCCAGGCCGTTTATCAGCAGCTGGCAGCCTTGACCGGCCTGCCCCTATCGGTCGTAGAGCGTCACCGGGGACGGCTGGATATAGCCATCTTTGCCCGGGAACTACTGCGGGACCAGCAGACCATCCTGGGCCTCTACGATGCCTCGGTCACGGCCATTGATCCCTTCCCCGATCGCCTGCTTCAGGAGGGCACTGACCCTACCCTGGAGGGGATTGACCGCCTCTTCACCGGCGCCATCAATAGTCACCTGCGCCAGACCCTGGGGGTGGACACCACCCTGACCTACCACCTGCTCAACTTTGAAGTCTTTAAAGCCTGGGGATTTACCCCAGACCACGATATGAAGCAGGGTTTTGCCGGCTCGGTTGACGACCTGCGCGTTGGCATGACCCTCAACCCTCACCTCCAGGTCGCCATCAGCCATGGGCTTTTTGACCTGGTCACGCCCTACTTCTCCTCCACCTGGCTGACTGACCTGATGGCCCTTCACCCCACTATCCAACCGAACCTTAGCCTTTCCCATTTCCGCGGCGGTCATATGTTTTACACCTGGGATGAGTCGCGTCAACAGTGGTATCAGGATATGCAACGCTTTTACCGTCGAGCGGTTAGTTAGAGGGCTTTTAAGATACCTAAGACAGTTAAAAATCAGTGCAGAGTAACAACCGGACAGGATTGCGATCACTTTTAGGTGGGGTTTTATAACTATCTAGCCAGCACACAGTATCAAATCGAAACCGAATCAAGACCGCTCCCAGCCTACTTTGGTGTTGATCCCCGACCTGTTTACCCGATGTAATAACCAAAGAGATGACCCATCTTATTGAGTGTGTGCCTAGTTAACAAAAACCTAAAGAAAACCTGAAGCGAGAAGTTTCTATTAACTCCCTAATCCCCTTGTAAATGGAGGGCTTTGCAGGGTAACCGGGCTGATCCCCCCAAAATGCAGGGGTAAAAATAGACCAGGGTTTACAAATTTAGGGAGCAGCTATGGACGCTAGGTCGTGTCAACCATCCTGCTGTAGCCGTTGCCGCCATTACACGCCGCAGGGGCGTCGCGGTGGACATTGCAGTCAACTCGGAGTGTCGGTACAAAGTGGGTGGAGCGCCTGTAGCCTAGGCGTGCCAGTGTTCATGGGGGCAGTGCCGGACCTCGATCCCCTGGAGCGGCTACCCCAGCCCATTGAAATTCATTTTCCCGAACCCCCTCTGACTCCAGATTTCGTCCCGGGGCACCCCCTACCAGTCCCCAGCCCAGCCTTGGTTGAGCACCGCTAGGAGAGGCTTGGCCTTAGACAGCGGCGTGAACAACTTGTCCACGGTGGTCTTACCGTGGACAAGTTGTTCCTGACCATGGTATAAAGAAATTATTAAATTTATCGATGATTCAAATGAGCCGTCGGACTAAGGGTAACTGACTCGATGACGTCGTCCTGCCGGGCCTATTCCCAGGGGTTAGGGTAAGGCCGCCCCATCCAGGGTAGATCGGTAAAGTCACGTTAAGTTAGGCTTCTTAGTGTATCAAAATGTAGCCTAATTGTAGGGGTTGGTAGTCGCGTTTACAGCACCTCGGGAACGCTAGATGTTAAGGTTTGCTTAGGATAGTTTGGAGCAAATCAAGTCTTGTGTTCCAGGCTGTCGACCTGATTCATCCTCCTATAATCCTCAGTTAAATGGCACAGATTCTTGATCCCCTTCCTCCTGATAATCCCGACCATATTCTTTGTTGTTATGTAAACGCCACCAGTAAAATGCAGGTGGCCCGGATCACTAATATTCCTGACTGGTATTTTGAACGGGTGGTTTTTCCGGGTCAGCGGTTGATTTTTGAAGCCCTGCCCAAGGCCCTTCTGGAGATTCATAGTGGCATGATGGCCAGCGCCATTATCTCCGACACCATTCCCTGTGAGCGTTTGGCGGTCAGCGAGAGGGATGCGGAGCCACCAGGGGTGCTGATGGCGGGTAGTGTGGCGGAGCGTAGTCAAGATCGATCAGCGATAATGACCGCGTCCTAGGTTGCGGTTGGGCAGTCCTCCTCTACACTGGTAGAATCGGTGATTATCCAGGCCAAGGTCTGGGCCATTGACAGGGCTGATCGGTGACGGCCTTAATGCTGAGGTCGTTTTCCCCCCAGATGTGGCTAGATCGGGCTGGGGAGTATGCGGATTTGGATCTACCGTCGTTTCTATGGCTGTGGCGGATTGCGGCCTGGTCCATGGGGTTAGTGGTCACTGGCTACCTGGTTCTGGCCGCCACCGGCATGACCCATGCCTACTATCGCCGTCGTCAAGGTGATTCGCCGGGATGGCTGCGATCGCTACATTTGATCCTGGGGCTCACCCTGGTGGTCCTGGTGTTGCTTCTGTTGGGGATTGGCATCGTGGGCACCCTGGGGGAATACGGCCGCCTGGGCCACTCCATACACCTGCCCCTGGGGCTAGCGGTGGTGACCCTGGTGCTCGCCTCCGCCTGGAGCGCTAGTCAGATTAGCCTGGAACGGCCCTGGGCTCGATCGCTGCACATCGCCCTAAATGGGGCCCTGGGGTTGATGCTAGCGGGGGTGGGGTGGTCTGGGTGGCAGGTGGTGCAAAAATATCTGCCCTAGTCCTGTCAGGGGATGGAGGATGGATCGGTAACAGCATAATGCGGGACAGGCTATCGGTGTCTCCTAGCTGAATTTGATACCCTGATAGATGGCGTTGAGGGCAAGGACAAGGGAGATGGAAGAACCGATGATGCAGGCTGGCGATCGCCAGGTGTTTCGCATCTCGCCACTCATTCGGGGCACCTTGCTGCTCCTCTACACCGCCCTAATGGCGCCGCTGCCGGTGATCGCCGGGGTGATCAGCACCCACGGATCTGAGCTATCCCGATCCCCTACCCTGTTGGCGTTGGGGATCGGCCTGGGGGGGGTGCTCCTCTACGGGGCCCTGGCCCAGCGGGTGGAGGTGGATACCCAGGGCATTAGCGTCACCTATCCCGCCTGGATTGGCTGGTTACTGCGCTCCCGCTGGCACCTGTCCTGGTCAGAGGTGCAGGCCCTTAAACCGCGATCCACGGGTCAGGGGGGAATTGTCTATTATTTCCTCGGCCCAGATCAGCAGGCCTACCTGTTGCCCATGCGGGTGGCCGGGTTTAATCGCCTATTGCAATGGGTAGAAGCCCATACCCCCCTCGACACCCAGGACATCAAACCCCTGGCCCAGCCCTGGATGTACGGCGTGTTGTTGCTGCTCACCCTGCTACTGCTGCTGGTGGATGTCTGGACCGTGACCACCGCCCTGCAGTCCGTTGCTACTGTCAGCTGACTCTTTGAGTGGGTGCCCATCCTAGGCCTAGAAGCGCTCCACCTCTGCCCAGGTCTGACTGGGCTGGGCGGCGGCTTCACCGCAGGTGCGGGGGCTGGGCAAGAGCTTGGTGGGATTAGCCAGGCCCTGGGGGTCAAAGGCCTGCCGTACCCAGGCCATGCTCTCTAAGTCAGCGGCACTGAACATGGCGGGCATGTAGCAGCGTTTGTCGGCGCCAATGCCATGCTCCCCGGAGATGCTGCCCCCCACCTGCACACAAAGTTTAAGGATGTCGCCCCCCAGGGCTTCCACCGCCTCCAGCTGACCAGGAATCGCCTTGTTGTAGAGAATCAGGGGATGGAGGTTGCCGTCGCCGGCGTGGAAGACATTAGCCACTCGGTAGCCGTAGCGTTCCCCCAGGGCGGCAATTTCCTGCAGCACGTAGGGTAGCTGGGTGCGGGGAATCACCCCATCCTGGACGTAGTAGTCGGGGCTGAGCTTGCCCATGGCGGCAAAGGCGGCCTTGCG
>CAYVMR010000050.1:0-13754 GCA_964452545.1 uncultured bacterium | reverse complement strand
GCGACTCTACCTTAAATCCTTACCCTAACTGTCTAGACAACGGGGTACACTTTAAACCGCTATATAGCAGTTCCTGAATGCATAAGATGCATCTCAACTGCTAGCCATCTTTCAAGTTATCGACCAGGGTAGGGTACCTATATCTCGTCCGGGGGCAAACTGCTAATAGGAGAAAGGCTTGACAGTTAGGCTCAACTCCGTTTGCCAAACCGTTGAGACATCAAATTTATCAATTAAGTCTGTAAGGGTTCTGGCCAAAGCTATACTATCGACACAGGTTTTGATCGCTGGACAGGAGGGCTAGGGCTGTGTCTAACGGCTTCAATGTTGCAGTTTTAGGCGCCACGGGGGCCGTGGGGGCAGAAATTCTGGCCCTATTAGAGCAGCGGTCATTTCCCGTGAAAACCTTAAAACTTCTGGCCTCCCACCGTTCCGCTGGTAATTCGTTAACCTTTAGAGGCGAAAGCCTGATGGTAGAAGCCCTGAATGCATCGGCATTTAAGGGTGTGGATCTGGTGCTAGCCTCAGCGGGGGGCCTGATTTCTCAAGAGTGGTTGCCTCGAGCCGTGGAGGCTGGGGCGATCGCGGTTGACAACTCCAGCGCCTTTCGAATGGATCCGACTGTACCCCTGGTGATTCCTGAGGTCAACCCGGAGGCCACCCAGCAACATCAGGGGATTATTGCTAATCCCAACTGCACTACGATTTTAATGGCTTTAGCCATTTGGCCCCTCCACCAAGTGCAACCGGTCAAACGATTGATCATTGCCACCTATCAATCCGCCAGTGGGGCCGGCGCCCGGGCTATGGAAGAGGTTAAACAGCAAGCCCAGGCGATTCTGGCAGGACATCCCCCCATCGTTGAGGCCTTTCCCTATCCCCTGGCTTTTAACCTATTCCCCCACAACTCAGCTTTGAATGAACTCGGATATTGTCAGGAAGAGATGAAAATGCTAAATGAAACCCGTAAGATTTTCAACGATCCTGGTTTACGGATTTCCGCTACCTGTGTCCGGGTGCCCGTGCTGCGAGCCCACTCGGAAGCGATTAATGTCGAATTTCACCAACCCTTTGCGGCGACGACCGCCAAAGCCATTCTCAGTCAGGCCCCTGGAGTTAAACTGGTGGAAGATTGGGCCCGCAATTATTTCCCTATGCCGATGGAGGCGACGGGTCAAGACGATGTCCTAGTTGGCCGCATTCGTAACGACATGTCTAATGATCACGCCCTAGAACTCTGGCTGAGTGGCGATCAGATTCGTAAGGGGGCTGCGCTCAACGCCGTACAAATTGCTGAATTACTGACCGCCAAACCGGTAGAATTGCTATAATCCCCTTGATCAAGCTATGTCCATGATGGGAACTGAAGTTTTGAAGTAGCCAGATGGAGCGTGTAATTGTTAAGTGACAAGCTTTTTAACACTATTGGCGAAATCATTGTTTCCAAGTTAAATAAGGTATAAAGTCGAGTCTAAGTTTGAGCTTAATTTCCCTTTCCCTAACTTTCGTTATTTGAGGATACTGCCGTCGAGTGGTCTATTTTGGCAAGGTGCTGACAGCCATGGTGACGCCATTTTCCCAAGATGGCCAGGTTGACTATGGGGTTGCTGAGGCCCTAGCTGATCACCTGGTTAATCATGGTAGTGATGGTTTGGTGATTTGTGGGACGACTGGTGAATCTCCTACCTTAACTTGGGAAGAGGAATATCAACTATTTAAGTGTGTTAAGCAAGCGGTGGCTGGCCGAGCTCAGGTGCTGGCGGGCACTGGGTCCAACTCTACCGAAGAGGCGATCTTAGCTACACGCAAGGCTCATCATCTTGGCTTAGATGGAACATTGCAAGTTGTCCCTTATTACAACAAGCCCCCTCAAGAAGGGCTATTCCATCACTTTAGGCAAATTGCCGAAGCGGTGCCCGATCTTCCTCTGATGCTCTATAATATTCCTGGACGAACCGGTTGTAATTTGGAGGTGGAGACCATTGTCCGCCTTGCCGACATCTCCAATATTGTAGCCATTAAGGAGGCTAGTGGTAGCCTAGATCAGGCTAGCTGCATCCGTTCTCAAGCCCCTGCAGAATTTGCGATTTACTCTGGTGATGACTCCTTAACATTACCCATGCTCTCAGTTGGTGGGTGTGGAGTTGTCAGTGTGGCGAGTCACCTAGTGGGGAATCAAATTCAGGCCATGGTACAGGCCTACCAAATCGGTCAACCTCAGTTGGCTACCGAAATTCACCTTCAGCTCTTACCCCTATTTAAGATTTTGTTTGTTACCACCAATCCCATACCCGTGAAGCTAGCCCTCGACCTTCAAGGGTGGGCCGTTGGCACAGTTCGTTTACCCCTGTGTTATCCTGATAATTCATTGCGTGAAAAGATACAAACGGTATTAAAGAAGTCTGGGCTGCTTACCGCTGCAGTTTAGTGCTCAGATTCAATACCCCCCCATTATTCTTAACTCCCCTGCTGCCTAAACAGCTTGGCACAACTGAATAACGTTTTTATTCTACGCCCTCTCTATGGGCTTCCCTATAGCACTGTTACAAAGTATCTACATCCCCTCGCGGATCAACCGCACAGACCTCACCCATGACCTAATCTAGCTTCCAACTTTCTGGTTTATCCGTACCAATTCCTTTCCAATCCAATTCTTCATCTACGAGACAGTGATATATGGCTAACAATAACTCCAATCAAGCTTTGAAAATCATCCCCCTAGGGGGGTTGCATGAAATTGGTAAAAACACCTGCGTGTTTGAGATTAATGATGAAATCATGTTGTTAGATGCAGGGTTGGCCTTTCCAACCGATGGCATGCATGGTGTCAACATTGTTCTTCCAGATATCACTTACTTGCTAGAGAACCGCCATAAGATCAAGGGAATGATTGTTACCCACGGTCACGAAGATCATATCGGGGGCATTGCCTTTCACCTCAAGCAATTTGACATTCCGGTCATCTATGGGCCTCGCCTAGCCATGGCCCTGCTAGAAGATAAGTTAGAGGAAGCCGGTGTAGCTGATCGCACCGAACTGCGCCAGGTCCGTCCCCGAGAGACGGTGCGGGTGGGTAATTCTTTTTTAGTAGAATATGTGCGCAATACCCATTCCATTGCCGATAGCTTTTCTGTGATTATTCATACTCCAGTGGGGGTAGTGGTTCATACCGGTGACTTTAAATTTGATTTCACCCCTGTAGATGGCGAAGCCTTTGACATCCAGCGACTGGCGGAAGCTGGAGAACGCGGTGTGCTATGTCTCATTAGTGATTCCACCAATGCGGAATTACCGGGACATACCCCGTCCGAGAGATCGGTCTTCCCCAATCTGGATCGCGAGTTCGTCAAAGCCACAGGGCGGTTAATTGTCACGACCTTCTCCTCATCGGTCCACCGGGTCAATATGATTCTGGAACTGGCCCAAAAATATAACCGGAAGGTCTTTGTCGTGGGGCGTTCGATGCTGAATGTGATTGCCCACGCCCGTGACCTGGGGTACATCAAGTGTCCGGAAAGCCTTTTCCATCCTCTACGAAATTTAGGCCAAACCGCCGATGAAAATGTTCTGATCCTGACTACTGGATCCCAGGGAGAACCCTTGGCCGCCCTCACTCAAATTGCACAGGATAGCCATCGACATATAAAAATCAAATCCGGCGACACGGTTATCTTTTCTGCTAACCCCATCCCCGGCAATACCATTGCTGTTGTCAATACCATTGATAAACTAATGATGCGGGGGGCCCGGGTAATATACGGTAAAGACAAAGGCATCCATGTCTCCGGACACGGCTGTCAGGAGGACCACAAACTCATGCTGGCCCTGACTCGTCCTAAGTATTTTTTGCCTGTCCACGGTGAACACCGAATGCTGGTGCGCCATGCGGAAACCGCTCAAAGCATGGGTGTTCCTGCCGATCACATGGTGATCATTCAAAATGGCGATATTGTCGAGGTTAACCCCGCCGGTATTCGGGTTGCCGGTCAAGTTCCTTCAGGGGTTGCCCTGGTTGATTCCTCTCGAGTTAGCGTAGTGGGTCGAGATACTCTTAAGGACCGTCAACAACTGGCTGAGGATGGGGTGATTACCGTAGCCATTACCTTAGACCCTGATGGCAAATTAGCCACCGATCCAACCATCCAACTGCGGGGGGTGGCTCATTCTATCAACCTTGTTCGCTTCCAACAGGCGGCGAAGCAGGTGATTGGCAATGTCTTGACGGCACAGGGGGCAGAACTAATCCTGAATAATCGTGGCGGGCAGCCCACCATCGATTGGGATGGTCTCAAGACGATCATGGAACGAGAGCTACGTCGCCTGATCCGGCGTGAGTTTGATCGGCGTGATCCAATGCTGATACTGCTGCTTCAAGGTCTTAGCGTACCCTCTGCCCGTCGGGAGATGGTCCCAGTACCGGCGATTTCCGCGTCCTAGACTTTCAGGTCTAGCCAGTTCTATAGATCGGTCAGTCTTAGCATTGAGTAAAGGCAGAGTTGGCTATACTCAATCCTGGCAGAGGCTGCTTGAAAGAGGTACTTGTCAGTAGTCAAACTGACGTTGGGTCTGTCATGTCCTGAAAGTACCCGAAATTCCTAGCTGTCCTATGGTTTAAGGCTGTCCGGTTCCTTAACTTTTCAAACCCCGGCTGAGCCTAGGGCTCGTTTTTCAGGGATTGGGTGACAAATTTCGACAATTATATGCTAGATTCCCAGCTTGGCGCTATAATGCATCCAAGTAGGATTGATGTTCCTAGAGAATTTCACTCCAGCCATTTTTCTCCCAAACCCCGGTTTGCTATTCTCAAGCTTGCCAAGGTTTTGGGCTAAGTTTGGATGAGAACCTTGGGGATTGATTTGAGAATCTATCCTCCGTGAGTTTGGTCACCTGAGTCAGAGAGTTTTAGGAAGGTTTAGGGCTAGCTCTCCATACCAATGCTATGAAATTGCTTTGAGTTCTAGGACCTTAATGCATTTCAAGATTGTGGGGTTATCCATAAATGTCTTCCTTAAACGGTTTCTTAGTTGGTTTGCATAAGCCGTACCTGGCCGAGGATGTTTACCTTGCAACTCTTTATGAGTAGCATTCCTAAGTGTTTTTCCATGTTAGCTGTGCTTTTGACTGCTGACTTTTTAGGGTTCTGTTCTGCAAAACGCCAGAGTTCTCGGGATAGTTCAGTCAGTCAAGCCTTTAATGCTGGCATGGGAAGCCCATGGAAACGGCTTTGCTAATTAGAGTTCTGAGGGCAAAGGCATTTTCTCTATGGCTATCTTAGATGTTAGGCGTCCAAGGATGGTCTCCACATCTGACCCAGCTCTATGTATTCATATCATCCGCCTACGGTGAGTCTTGTATGAGGATTTTGAATGCCGAAGCAGATTGTTATTGCTGAGCAGCATCGGATCGCTGCGGTTTTTTCGGAAGATCAGATTGAAGAGTTGATTGTGGCTACCGGTAGTCACCAGGTTAGCGATATTTACCTGGGTACGGTAGAAAATGTTTTGCCTGGTATTGATGCCGCCTTTGTAAATATTGGCGACAGCGAGCGCAATGGTTTTATGCACGTTTCTGATCTGGGGCCACTGCGGCTAAAGCGCATGGCGGGCTCGATTACTGAGTTGGTGGCTCCCCAGCAAAAGGTGTTGGTTCAAATTATGAAGGAGCCAACGGGGAATAAGGGACCACGCCTGACTGGCAACATTACTTTGCCCGGGCGGTACTTGGTGCTTATGCCCTACGGTCGAGGAGTTAATCTTTCTCGCCGGATTCGTAGTGAGAATGAGCGCAACCGCCTGCGAGCCTTGGCAATTTTAATTAAGCCCGCCGGCATGGGTCTGCTGGTGCGAACTGAGGCCGAGGGCATTAGTGAAAATGCGATCATTGAAGACTTGGAAGCTCTCCAACGGCAGTGGGAAAGTATCCAACAGCAGGCCCTTTCTACCCGCCCGCCGGCTCTCCTCAACCGGGATGATGACTTTATCCAGCGTGTGCTGCGAGATGTGTACAGTGCTGATGTAAACCGGATTGTGACTGATTCCAGTACGGGGCTGAAGCGGGTCAAACAACATCTGGCGAATTGGAGCGGAGGGCAGGTGCCGGGGGGGGTGTTGATTGATCAGCATCGCGATCGCGCCTCTATCCTCGAGTATTTTCGTGTCAATGCAGCTATTCGAGAAGCCCTCAAACCCCGGGTCGATTTACCATCTGGTGGTTATATCATTATCGAGCGGACTGAAGCCCTCACCGTAATTGATGTCAACTCCGGCTCCTTTACTCGCTCCGCCACCGCTCGAGAAACGGTACTCTGGACAAACTGTGAAGCCGCCACTGAAATTGCCCGCCAACTTCGTCTGCGTAACATCGCTGGTGTGATTATTGTTGACTTTATCGACATGGACTCTCGCCGGGACAAGTTACAGGTTCTAGAGCACTTCAGTAAGGCTCTACGATCTGATAAAGCTCGTCCTCAGATCTCCCAACTCTCTGAGTTGGGATTAGTAGAACTAACCCGCAAACGTCAGGGTCAGAATATCTACGAACTTTTTGGCCGACCCTGCCCAACCTGCGGTGGCCTAGGTCATCTGGCTCACTTGCCCACGGATACCGTGTCAGCCGATGTGCCATCTGTGGGTAAAAGTTTGGTCCCCTTGCCCGCCACGCCAGAACCCCTCTATGGCGCCCCTGCCCTGCGAGAAGTACCCCTAGTGGGATTGGAACTACAACCTGACCTTCAGGAACTCGACCTGATTAACCACCCCAGCTATCAAGACAAATCGGGTAAGACCAGTCGGCGTCGGCGTCGGCGGGATACCCTACCCTCCCGGGCTAATGGTCGAGAGGCCCCTATCCCTAGGGAAGGATCGGCGGCGCGGGAAGTCCCGCCGCCCCTCCTAGAAGAACCTATCCTCGAGCTAGCTCAGACAAAGGAAGAGGAGAAACCCCCTAGTCGCATAACCCGCGGTCGTTCAGCTAGTCGTTCCGACAAGAAAGCAACCACTCCACCCCAGGTGATTACGGTGGAAATGACCCCAGACGAACAGCGAGTCTATGCTGTGATGGGGGTTTCTCCCTTAGTCTTAGTACCCGCTCAAGAAACCCAAGATCTACCTCGTAACCTGGCTATTTCAGTCGTTACGCCGGGCCAGTCGGCCCCTGGCCAAACAGCCTGGGAGGCAACTGCTGAGACTAGCACCCTTGAGGTCCCTACTGCTCCCCCAGTTTCTCAACCTGGGGACGAGGCCGAAGAGATCCTACCCCTGACTGAGCCGGAGTCTCTGCCGGCCGTTGTCATAAAACACCCCCCCTTAGAAGATCTTCTAGCGGCCACTGCTACGGAGCCTGAGCCCGATCTAGTACGCCGTCGCCGCCGCCGTCGTCCTTCAGCGGATACTCAGGACGAACAGTGATCAAAGTCTAACCTGGCTCCCTTTAATACATGATGATGTTGATCGCCGGAGTCGATGAAGTTGGGCGAGGGGCTTTATTTGGTCCGGTGGTGGCGGCTGCTGTGGTGTTGCCTGATTCTGCCCATCGTCCCTTAACAGCCTTGGGGGTAACCGATAGTAAAGCCCTCAGTGCTGTTCGCCGTCAGCATCTGGTTGAACCCATCCAGAGTTTAGCGACTACCTACGCCCTGGGCATCGCTTCCGTCCATGAAATTCAGCGGCTAAATATTCTACAAGCGACCTTGTTAGCCATGGCTCGGGCCGTGGATCGTCTTTCTCTGCACCCCGACCTTTGTCTAATTGACGGTAGCCATCCGGTTCCTCAACTGGGTGTTGCCCAGCGGACAATCATTCAAGGAGACCGGCGCCATCTTGAGATTGCCGCTGCCAGTATCCTCGCTAAAGTCTGGAGAGACGAGTTAATGGTGCGATTGGACCGCCGCTATCCTGGCTATGGTCTCGCAACTAATAAGGGTTACGGTAGTGCCTACCATCGTCAGGCCCTTAAAACCCTAGGGCCATCGCTTCAGCACCGTCGCTCCTTTAAAGGCTGTCGAGGGGATGGCTGAGTTAGTTGGATTTAACCTTCTCCCCTTCCGTGACGATTAGGGGACAGGCGCTACCGTCATTGGCCTCCGGGGGAATCAGAGCTACGGCATGGGGTACCGGACGGGGCTCATACCCCACCAAGGACTCGCCTGCATAGACAAGGGAAGTGCTAGCGCCAGAGTCCAGCATGACCGCCTGGTGGAGACCGATTTGGTGCAGTAATTGGCCAAGTTCTATGGAATCAATCATGGTATGACTGACTCCGACGACAGGTTGACCGGCTTGGTTAATGCCCCAAAAAGCTCGGTGACGTTTGGCATCAAAGTCGAAAAGACTGCCAAAGCTTCTGGCAGGTTGGGATTCACCATCCTTAACCAGCCACGCTGCCGCCACAAAGGCGTCGGTCACTCCCGGCAAGGCTCGATGCAATCCTGCCAGGGTATTGTGACGAATGGGATGAAAGGGAATAAACCGGACTTGGTCGGGACCAATCAAGACCAGTGGCCGGCCGGCCAGGCGAGGATTCTCGCTGGTATTGCCCGGGATAAACTGTCGCGTACTTTGGCTGAGTACGGGACCGATCATGACGTTAGAGTCCAGGTACTTGAGGGAAAAGAAGCCCCCGTCAACGGCCCCAATGGTATTGGTGCCGGCCAGCATTTCGGGCAGTTGATAACGACTATCGGCGTGGATAGTGACTGGTCGCCCCCCCTCGATCACGGTAAGGGACTGGTCGCCGAAGCGATGCTTTTCTAAAGCCACCGGGGTATCAAAGTCAAACCCAGGACTACCCGTTAACGACAACCGCTGGATAGCCATGGAAGGATTTTCTGGGCTGGTCATTTGTTCCCCACCCCAGGCTTGATCCAACAGACTGGTTAAATTAGACTGACCAAAGCGTTCAATTGCCAGCAAGGATTCGGAGGCCCCGGCAAACTGCTCTGCGTTCTGCCGCATTGTAAAAGCGGCCAGATACCCTGCTTTAGCCACCGCTTGACTGACTCGGTCATCATAGTGCCCAGCTGGATAGCTAAAATAACGAATAGGAACCCCAAGCTCTTCCTCTAATCGTCGTTTTGATTCAGTAACTTCATAGTCTAAGGCCTGATCATCCAGAGTACGCAGGTCAGTTGGGTGGGTAACACTATGGGAAGCAATGGTAATCAGTGGGTCATCCGCCATGGTTCTTAGCTCCTCCCAGGACAGCGTGGATCGGCCGACGACTTTACCATCTACCTTGCCTGGAAACACGAAAAAGACTGCCGGCACCTGATACTTTTTGAGTAACGGGTAAACATGGGTATAGTGGCCCGCATAGCCATCGTCGAAACTAAGGACGACGGGTTTTTCAGGCAGGGGCGCACCGATGCGTAGGTGATGTACCAATTGATCGGGACTGACCGGGGTTAAACCATTCTCTAGCAGAATCTTGAGATGACGCTCAAAGTCCTCTGGTTGCAGGTCAAAGAAAACCTCGGACTTTTCTAGTACGTCGTGATACATCAATACGGGTACTCGGGCCTGTTGCGCTTTGGGGTGCAAATTGGGCCAAGCAGCTACCGCCAGGTGTTTAACACTAGCCTGTTGTAAGGTCATGGCTACCTGGTCCCAAGACACCGATCGAAACAGCGGTGAATTAGCCCCTTCCCCAGTCAGGGAAGTCCCTGATAAGGCCGGGTTAACGCGACAAAATTTATCATTGCTATTTGGGGCGGGAAAGGCTTCTAGGCCAGGGGCAATGGCTAGGGAGAGTAGAAATCGATCGAAGGATTGGGGCGACTGATCGGCCTGAATTGCCCATGTGCCCAGCCATGGTACGGCGATGCCTAAGACAAAGGCCCCCGAGCCAGCAGTTAGGAGAGTTTTAACATATCTTGATGGCGCTTTGCCTAAAAAATCCTGAAGCCTGATCTCACCGCCCATGGTTACGCTTCCCCTAGGGTTGTCCGTGTACGTCTTTTGCCTGTCTCCAGCCCGAGTGACTAAGCCCCCCACCTATAGCTTTGGCCAGAACGCTTAGGACAGGCTTGATCGGTCAAAGCGAATGATGGATAGGCGGTCTGGGTCGCTTCCGCGTCATGCCTCGGGGTTACGGCTATATTTTACTGGCAACCAGGGCCTTAAGTTAAAAGGCTATCCCTAAACTGGGTTAAGCTTTAGTTAATGGTCGCCGTCGGTCGAGCCCGTATTCTACCCTAGAGACATTGGCCTCCATCCTTGCTTCCCGACTATGACCGCCACCATTGCCTATTTAGGTCCCGATGGTACCTTTTCCCAACTCGCCGCTTTAGTTTATAGCATTGAGCTGGAGCGACGTCTCAGATCGCCAGTAGTGTTGCAGGGGTTCCCTACCATTCCCCGCACCATAGAAGCTACCGCCAGTGGCCTCACTAGTTTGAGCATCGTGCCAGTGGAAAACTCGATTGAGGGTGGGGTAACACCCACCCTAGATACGCTCTGGCAGGTCAACCAGTTACAAATTCACCAGGCCATGGTTATGCCTATCCGGCATGGGTTACTGTCCTATGCAGCTAAATTAGAGGCGGTTCAGGTGGTATACTCTCATCCCCAGGCTCTTTCCCAATGCCAGCTTTGGCTAGAAACCTGGCTTCCCTGGGCATCCCTGGTGCCGACCCGTTCTACGGCGGAACCCTTGCAGCACCTATCCGATAATCCTACAGTAGCCGCGATCGCCTCGGAATGGGCCGCAGAACTCTACAACCTACCGGTTCTGGCTCACCAGATTAACGACCATAGCGACAACTGCACTAAATTTTGGGTGCTGGGCCCGGCCAGAACCGGCCAGCTGGCTAACGCTGGGTGCTATACCTCCCTAGCCTTTAGTTTGCCAGTCAATGCTCCAGGAGCTCTGCTCAAACCACTGCAGGTATTTGCGGATCATGCCATCAACCTGAGTCGGATTGAATCCCGCCCCGCCAAACGGGCCCTAGGGGAATATCTTTTCTTTGTGGATCTGGAGGCCAGTAGCCAAGAACCAAGGGGCCACGATGCCATTCTCGCCCTGGAGGGTTGTACCGAACGGTTAATTAACTTTGGGAGTTACGACTTAGTCACCGTTGACGAAAACCTGACAGCAGCAAAGCTTAGGTATAGTCGTAGGCCCCTATAATAGGGCCGATTGCGATTCACCCTGTTATAGGGTTCTAGCCAAGTTATAGGGTTCTAGCCAAACCAACTGCAGGGGAAGGACTCACTCTAGAACGTCCTTTAGGGCGGTACGAGCCGCCAGGTGATTGCGGGTTGAGGTGAGAATTTCCACCTCTCGCTCCAGGCGACTGCCCGTATCATCCATCTCGAGTAGGGACTGCTGTTCTAGAGCCACACCGTAGAGGTTACTGGCTACCCAGTAGGATAGCTCCATAGGTACGTCGGGAATATTTTCAGGAATTTCGACTTCCTGACTGGTCAGTTTAGCTGATAACCGCACCACATCCCGCAGTAGCCGATCCACATCAGCGGCTAGGGGGCCAAGATCGCGATCGCAGGGCCTGTCCTCTAACCACTCTACCAAACCCACCCGATAGGGCTTTTCCCGCACATAGCTAAGCACTCGAAAGCGCTGTTGTCCTAGGGTTAAAATCTTCAACCGATCATCGGGCAAACGTTGATAGTGCAAAATTTCGGCGCAGCAACCCACTTGGGCCCGCTCTCCAGTGGCTGGATCTGACATCAACACACCAAAACGACGATCACCTTGAAGAATGGTGTTCATCATAATCCGGTAACGGAACTCAAAGACATGGAGAGGTAAGTGCCTACCCGGAAATAGAACTAGCTCTGGCAGGGGAAAAATGGGTAACTCCCTTACGGAGATAGAGTCAGAGAATGCCATGGGTGCCTCTAGGAAGCCAGGTTGAGCCAGGCCAGTAGATAAAAATGTAACAACTGTTAACAGAGTATTATTTTAACCTAACTGGCAACCCCATGGGTTTCTGCTCAACCTGGGACTCTCTAACTTCAACCAAAATGTGGCCATCAGACTCTTCTAGTCGATCAAGCCGTTTTACAGCTTGACCTCAATATCCACCCCCGCCGGTAAATCTAATTTCATCAACGCGTCAATAGTCTTGGAGGAGGGTTGGTAAATATCAATGATGCGACGGTGGGTACGGCTTTCAAAGTGCTCTCGTGAGTCTTTATCGACGTGGGGGGATCTCAGCACACAATAAATCCGCCGCTTGGTGGGTAGTGGAATAGGACCAATAGCCGTGGCATTGGTGCGGTTAGCTGTGTCAACAATTTTTTCGCAGGAGGTATCCAGCAAACGACGATCAAAAGCTTTCAGACGGATACGGATTTTTTGCTGTTGAATGGTGGCCATAAAGGTACTCCGAAGAAGTTCTAGGGGTTAAGTTGTCAAGGTACAGATACGGAAAAAATATTCAGAGGTAACGGCGTTAAACCCTCAACACCACTACCCCTGAATAAGGCTTGGCTAGGACCTACTTAAGGATTTTAGAAACCACCCCAGCCCCAACGGTACGACCACCTTCGCGGATAGCGAAGCGCATACCCTGTTCAATGGCGATGGGGTTAATAAGCTCTACGGTCATCTTGATGCGATCGCCAGGCATTACCATCTCAGCCGCATCTCCTTCATCGGACGTAAAGGCCTTGATGCTGCCGGTCACATCCGTGGTCCGCACGTAGAACTGGGGCTTGTATCCGGGAAAGAAGGGGGTTTTACGACCACCTTCCTTTTCGGTAAGGATGTATACCTCACCCTCAAACTCGGTGTGAGGAGTAATACTCTTAGGCTTAGCCAGCACCATTCCCCGTTCCACCTCGTCCTTCTGGATACCCCGCAGGAGTAAGCCGGCATTATCACCCGCCATACCTTCGTCCAGACTCTTCTTAAACATTTCGATGCCAGTGACGGTCAGGCTACGAGTGTCTTTAATGCCCACCAGTTCAACGGTGTCACCAACCTTTACCTTACCCCGCTCAATCCGACCGGTGGCTACCGTACCCCGACCGGTGATGGAGAACACATCCTCCACCGCCATCAGGAAGTCTTTATCGACGGCCCGCTCGGGGGTGGGGATATAGTCATCCACGGTATCCATCAGAGCGTGAATTTTATCAACCCACTCGTCTTCACCCCGCTGAACCTTAGGATTGGCGGTCAGGGCCTCCACCGCCTTCAGGGCAGAACCAGAGGTGATGGGAATATCGTCACCAGGGAAATCGTAGGAACTGAGCAGTTCCCGAACTTCTAGTTCCACCAGCTCCAGCAGTTCCTCATCGTCTACCATATCCTGCTTGTTGAGAAAGACCACCAGGCTGGGTACACCGACCTGACGAGCCAGTAGAATATGCTCCCGAGTTTGGGGCATAGGACCATCCGCCGCCGAACAAACCAGAATGGCACCATCCATCTGGGCCGCTCCGGTAATCATGTTTTTCACATAGTCCGCGTGGCCAGGACAGTCCACGTGGGCATAGTGACGGGTGGGTGTCTCATACTCAACGTGGGCGGTATTGATCGTAATACCGCGAGCCTTTTCCTCAGGGGCAGCATCGATTTCATCATACTTACGGGCCTTAGCTGACCCCGCCGCCGCTAAAGCCATGGTGATCGCCGCCGTGAGGGTGGTTTTGCCATGGTCAACGTGACCGATGGTGCCAATGTTGACGTGTGGTTTAGTCCGTTCAAACTTTTCGCGTGCCATTTACGTTACGTGTCCTTTCCTTTTCTAAGCGTTCCCAGTGTTTTTAGAGATAATGGCCTCAGCCACA
>CAYVMR010000049.1:0-13773 GCA_964452545.1 uncultured bacterium | reverse complement strand
ATACTGGTGAGAAAGTTGCGGGCCTGGTAGTTACGTACCCCATCCCAGAGGGTGGTGCCGTCGCGCTGCAGATCGGCAATGCTGTAGACCGTGGGTTCAGACTTCATCAACCAGTAGGCCATGGCCCAGTAGTTCCTCCCATTGGTTTAGATTGGCGGGGTCGATCGCCCCTAGGGTAACCTGTCGGCCGCCGGATGGGCGATCGCTAAGGGCCAGGGTGAGGGCTTGGCGGGGGGGGCTGGTGAGGCGATCGGGCCACTCAATGGCGACAATTCCTGGCTCGGTCTCCCCTGGATACCAGTACCGTTCCACATCGAGGGCTACCACCTGGTCAGGGTTGAGACGGTAGAGATCCATATGGTACAGGGGAATCCGACCCTCAAGGTACTCGTTAATCAGGGTAAAGGTCGGGCTACAGACCGGATCGGTAATCCCCAGTCCCTGGGCCAGACCCTGAACCAGGGTGGTTTTGCCACTGCCCAACCCACCCCCCAGGAGCAGAATAGTCCCAGGGGGTAGCTGGCCCCCCAGAACTCTGCCCAGGGCTTGGGTAGCCTGGAAATCCGGTAGTTGAAGTAGGAAGGAGGAATGCCCCATAGTCCTAGATGACCCTATCACTGCCCCCATACTGAGCGATCGCCCTAACTCCGACAAAATACACCTTAGGTTACCGCCACAGAAATGCAACCCCCCGTTTACCCAAGATCAAGTCATCAAAAACCAGTTGCCCCGGCCGATGGGCCATAGCGACACAGAGGTGCAGGGGCAACAAATGTTCTTCCCTGGGGTGACAATAGCGGGCCGATGGCGCCTGGCTCCAGTTAATTAGCCGGTGTTCCCGCTCCTGTTGGTCCAGAGAAGGGTCACAGACAGTGGTAATCAACCAATTTTGAAAGGCGTCATTGGCCGGATCTGGCACCCTCTCCCCTGACCATGAAAACCCCTGCAGGTTATGGAAGGAGAACCCGGAGCCAAGCACCAGAGTGTTTTCTGGCACCAGTTGCCCCAGGGCCTGACCAAGGGCGATATGGGCAACCGGGTCAAGGTTGGCTAATAGGGACACCTGCAACACCGGAATATCCCCCTCTGGATACATCAGCATCAGGGGGATAAATACCCCGTGATCCAGGCCGCGCTCAGCCTCAATACAAGCTGATATACCCCTCTGGTATAGCCCTTGAACTAGCTGGTTGGCCAGAGCAGGATCACCGGGGACGGGATAGGTCAGGGTATAGGCGGCCCTGGGAAAACCATAGTAATCGTAGAGTAGGGATGGATTTGGGGTGCCTAACACCGTCGCCACCGGGGCTTCCCAATGGGCACTGATGACCACAATGGTCTCTGGTTGTTTTAGTTGCGTCGGTAGCCATCCCATAAACTCGACCATGGCTTGGTGACTGGCATCTCCCAAAATAGGTAAGGGGCCACCGCCGTGGGAAAAATAAAGGATTTGCACATGGCCCTGGGTCACTGATGGATTGTCCATGATCGGAATGCTCTAAGTCTCAGTAGATTACAGTGAGAGGGGGCTAGGGATCCGTGAGCTTTTCTAGAAAATGCCCCTCGATCAAAAACGCCCCTGAGGCAAATCGCACCCCCCAGTAGCCTCCGGGTCGATGGTCCACAATCATCCCCTGATCACCAATCGCTAAAATGGTGGCCGGTTTCAACATGGGCATGGGCTCGGCGGTTTTCAAGTAGCTGGGTAAAGCCACTAATCGTACCCGATCGCCCACGGTAAACTGTGATGCCATTGCCCCTCCTCCTCCAACCACGCTGTAGGGGTGCCGTTAACCCCTGAACTAAACTAGAGCTCCGCCACAACTAGAGCCACTGCCCGCCGTACAGCCATAGCAGTAGGGACGGGTTTGCACCTGGGATACCAGATCTAGGCTGTTGGCGGCCAACAGATCGGCTAGCATCAAGGGCTGTTTCTGGTCGTCTACAGCCTTAACCCCCACCATCTGGTTGAAGTCACAGTCGTAGAGATAGCCCCGGTAGTCAACGGAAATCTGACTACGGCACATCAGCTTGGGGACGGTAGCCGGGTTATGGTGCTGGGCTAAAAAGTGCAGGTAAGGCCAATACAGGTGACGCTGCTCCAGGTGATGCTGAATCCGACCAATCGGTAAGTTAGTCAGGGTATAAAGCTGGTTAAAGACAATGCCAAAGTGCTCCTGCAAATAGTGCTTGTAGTCTAGGGTTAGAGCGTCCTGATCGGGGGCCAGGGAAAAGTCTGGCCCCTGGGGAAGGGCAGGATTGTAGACTAAATCCAGCGGTAGTTGGGGGTGATAGCCATAGCCTAAACGATTAAGCCATTGCAAAGCCTGAATGGAGGCGTTGTAAGTCCCGGGACCACGCTGGCGGTCAACGTTATCCTCCAGATAGCAGGGCAGGGAGGCGATGACGTGTAACTGATGCTGGGCAAAGTAATCGGGTAGGTCACCATAGTCCGGCTCAAAAAAAATCGTCAGATTTGTCCGCACCATCACCTGCTTGCCTGCCTGGCGGGCGGTTTCCACTAGGGGACGAAAGCCATAGTTCATCTCGGGGGCGCCCCCGGTTAAATCCACAGTCTGCAACTGAGGGAAACGCCGAATCACCTCCAGAAGTTGGTCGCAGACCAGGGGAGAGAGTTCCTCAGTACGCTTGGGCCCAGCCTCCACATGGCAGTGCTGGCAAGCTAAGTTACAGCGCCGCCCCAGGTTAATCTGCAGCACCGTAATCGGTAATTTTGTGAGGGGCGCACCCAGTTGTTGTGCAAAGGGGGAGAAGCAAGTTGGGGCTGACACCATAGAAATACCAGGGTAAGGCTCTATTCGCTGATTTTACCCAGGCTGACCACCGGTCTGCCAGTCTGGCTCCGGAGGGGCCGGGGGTGGGGGGGGAATCAAGACCCGATAATCGGCGTCTACGACCCCATCCTCGTCCGACGGAGTAGGGTCAGGGTCTAGATACTCTGAGGGGTCGTCGGAGAACCAGTCTTCCTGATCTCCTGGGGGGGCATAATCAGTCTGGTCGGGGGGGGCATAAATATGATCGGTTTGACCAGCATAGGCGCGATCGCGGTAGCCATAGGAGTACATCGACCCTCCTGGCTCCCCTGGGCCAGGGCTAGCCGGGGAGCCAGGAGAGGCCTCGATATCCTCCCAACCCTGGGTAATTTCCTCCAGGCTATCCTGCACTGGGCTGACCCCGGGGGCGTGGTAACGTCGCCGTTCTAGATCGCCCCAATCGCTAGCCAGTTCCTGTAGGGACGCTTCTACCTGCTCATTGCCAAGAGCTGGCTGGCGGCCAAACCACGGCTTCGACCGGGCCGGAGCAGGGTCAACATCGGGTTTGGGGGCCTGACTAAGCGCCTCCCAATTATCCCAATGAGCTGGAGAGCGCAGGTTTGTCCAGGATTGCCACTCACCGGCAGCGGCCACCTGGCTGGCGGCGGCTCGACTGGCGACCCTGGAGACATCTCCACCAGGCTGGGACGGGGGCGATTCGTAGAAGGACTGGGGGGATGGATAGCGATGGCGACGGGGGGATCGACGGGCAGGTGGGCCCCCTCCTGGTAACAGGGTGATCACCAGGGTGGTGAAGGACCCCAGGGCGATCGCCCCACCTAGCCAGACACCCAGGGGCAAAACCAACACCTGGCGTCCTAGAAAGACTAGGGGCAGGGCGGGAGTGGCATTTTGCACCGTAATCAATAGGACGGCCCCTAGGGCCAACAATAGGACAACAAGGCGGAAAGTAGCCATGGGATCATCCTCTCAAGGGTGACATCATCCTAACGTGGAAGGCGGAGTCGCACGGGATTAGGTGGGCAGATGCCCCTGCCAGCGCCGCAGCGGCACACAGTCGATCCCCAACTGATCAAGGGCCCGAGCCACCACAAAATCCACCAAATCCTCAATCGTTTGAGGATTATGGTACCAGGCAGGAATCGCTGGCACAATCCGGGCTCCAGCCTCTGCCAGGGTGGTGAGGTTACGCAGGTGAATCAGGCTAAAGGGGGTCTCACGGGGGACAATCACCAGTTTCCGTCCCTCCTTCAGCTGGACATCAGCGGCCCGTTCCAACAGGTCGCCGCTGAGGCCAGCCGCCAGGCGACCGACGGTGCTCATGCTGCAGGGAATCACCAGCATGCCCGCCGTAGGATGGGAACCGCTGGCGATGGTGGCCCCCACATCACCCCAGGGGTGACAGCGTAACTGACCCAGCCGGTCAACCCCCGCCTGGTTTCGCCAGAACTGACTCTGAGCCGCTGCAGCGAGGGGCATGGTCAGGCCCAACTCTGATTGCCAGACCATCCGGGTCGCCTTAGAGGCCACTAAATCAATGCTCCACCCCGCACTGAGCAGGTACTTTAAAGCCCGCACAGCATAGATTAACCCCGAGGCTCCAGTGACCCCCATAATCACAGGACGGGTGGGCTCTGGCATAGGGCAGCTCCAGGATAGGACAGCGATAATCGGGGTCTACCCGCCACCTACTCGTCCTCATCCATTGCCATGGCGGCAGGGGCATCAGGGTCACCATCAGCCCTAGCCAGATCAGGACGTAGCTCTTCCCCGTACTCGGAGTTACCGTTAACCCCGGCCTCGTCGTCCGGCAACTGGCTACCACCACCTACCGCCACCAGATCAATTTGCTGACGATAGTAGTCAACACTTTTCACCTGGACATCGACCTGATCGCCCAGGCAATATTGCTGACGGTTTTTACGCCCCACCAGCTTTTGCTGACGGGCCCGGTATTCATACCAATCATCCTTGAGGGAACTAACATGCACCAAGCCCTCCACCAACAGATCTTCAATTTCCACAAAGAATCCGTAGGACTGCACCCCAGTAATCAGACCGTGGAAAACTTCGCCGGTGTGGGATCGCATAAACTCAGCCTTTTTCAGCCCCTCCAGATCGGATTCTGCTTCCTGGGCTAGCCGCTCCCGTTCGGTCAGGTGAATCGCCATCCGACCGAGGTCATCCTCCAGTTCGTGTTGAATTTCGGGGGGTAGAACGTTCCAACCCACCTGGCCGTGACAGGAGCTATGGCGCAGGTTCACCACCTCCTTGGATCGGGTGGTGCGGCGATCTCGACCCACCTCAAAAATAGCGTGCAAAATTCGCTGGATGACCAGGTCTGCATAACGTCGGGAAGGGGAGGTGAAATGGGTGTAGCCCTCCCCCAGGGCCAACCCAAAATGCAGGTCAGGGTGGGTAGCGTAGAAGGCGGGCTGAATGGTTTCTAACAGCAAATAGGTGAGAATCTTCTCCTGATCAGAACTGGCAAACTGCTGGGCAAAGGCCTGGTAATCCAGGGGTTGAACCACCTCTGGATTGATCAAATTAAGGGATAATCCCATGTTTTCCACCAGCTTGATCAGTTCCTGGGCCTCGGTCAGATCAGGGGCACGATGCACCCGGTAGAGAGCCGGGACACCCAGAGCCTTAAGGTGTTGGGCCACCAGTTGATTGGCGAGCAACATACATTCGGTCACGATCGCCCGGGCCAACCCCCCACTGGACACCACCATCACCCCCAGCAAGCCTTCGTCATCGTACTGAAACTTGGGAGATCGATAATGGGCTAAGGGATCCTGGGCATCAACGGGAAAGTCGTATTCCGGCAAGTTCAGTTCAAAAGAGCCCCGCTGTAGACGTTGGCGCTTGATCGCTTGGCTCAAGTAAAGGAGATTATCCACCAGATCAAAAATGGGCTCCCAAGTTTTCATGGTCTTGGCGGCAATGCCAAGGGACTCTAGGACCTCCTGATTATCCCGTTCCAAAATGGCGTGGGCTTCCCCATAGGTGAGCTGATGGTCAAGATTAATCACCGCCGGTTGCACCTCGTACTCCAAGACCTGGCCACGATCATCCAGGGTGACCAGCACAGAGAGGACCAGCCGGTCCTTACCCACGCTGAGAGACCCCAAATGATCTGTCAGACCCGGTGGTAACAAGGGCACCACCTCGCTGCCCAGGTAGACGGCACTGCCTCGCCTGGCGGCTTCATGGTCGATCGCCCCATGGGCGGTGACATAATGAGCAATGTCGACGATATGGATACCCAAGCGCCAGCGATCGGACTGATCCTTCTCCAGGGTGAGGGCATCGTCCACCAGCTGGGGTTGAGATCCAGCGATCGCCAGGGTCAAGTTTTTCCGCAAGTCCAGTCGACCCTTCAAGTCAGTTTTGCGAATCCGAGGCGGCAACTCTGCCGCCGCCGCCAACACCGCATCGGAAAATTTCCGAGGCAGGTCATGTTTGCAATAGACAATATCAATATCCGAAGCGGTCTCCGCATCACTGCCCAGCACCTGGGCCACCCGCCCCTGGGGTGGGGTTTGACCCAGAGGATAACGGACAATTTCCACATGGGCCAATTGGTCAACCGCCGTCTCGAGATCAATGCCGTTGAGCATCAGCTGCAACTCAAACAAGAGCCGATCATCCAAGGGCACCGCTCGATACTCTCCGTCCTCTCGTTTCACCCGAGCCAGGACGGACGCATTGGCCCGTTCCAAAATCACCTGCACCTCCCCTTCGGGACTGCGCCGACCACTCCCCTCCTTGGTCACCTTCACCAGCACCCGATCGCCATTCCAGGCGGTACTCAAATGGCTTTCGCGCACATAGATATCCTCAGTCCCCTCCTGGTCCTGAATAGCAAAGCAAAAGCCTTTACTAGAACAGCGCAATTTGCCTTCCACTACATTGTCCGCCAACTGACGGCGATACTTACCCCGGTCCTTCACCAGGACCCCCAGACGCTCCAGGGCATCAACAGCAATTTGCAGTTCTCGCTGGGCCGTATCAGTAGTGCAGTGCAGTTTTTTCTCTAGGTTTTTAAGGGTAAGCGTTTTATCCTTAGCGAAACTCGCCAACAGTGCTGCGATTGAAAATTCCATGTAGCGACTCTTTCCTAGTGTTGAGGGGGCTAACCTATGGTTGCCCCGAGCTTACCGTGGGGCCCATCCAGCAGGGTGGCTATCGGTGAATCCCCTGCTGGATGGGCCAGGGGCCCTAGATCGGTTAGGTGCCAAACCACTACCCAGCGCTGGTGATCGACGATCTGCCTTAGCCGGTACCCGGGGGCGGCTGCACCTATAGCATTGGTGAGCATGGTTACCAAGGGATCGATCAAAGTCCGAGCTTGGGTGGTCCTTCAAACTGGCCGCCGCCGTGGTGACCATAACCAGGGTTATAACATGCTAATAACAGTGTCTCAAGAAATGGCACTCTAGCAAAGCTTTTTGTCAATACAAGGTAACGTTTTGTAAAACATCCCCCGGATAACTAGTCCTACCAGGCAACCCTCCAAGGGGGGCAGGGGTTAGGAGTCAGGGCTCAGATAGGGATAGGTGAACTTGCGCCAGGGTCGACTAGGCTGATGCCATCCGTCCCTAGGAGCGCTCACCGGTGACAATGTAGGCGACTCGCTTACCAATATTAGTGGCATGGTCAGCGATCCGCTCCATATAGCGGATGGCCAAAACCAGTAATACGGTGGGCTCGACCGAACCCACCAGATTGGTTTGATGGGCCAGGTCCTCATAGAGGTCGTTGTAGTCACTGTCCACGATGTCATCCTTCTGCTTGATTTCCAGGCCTGAGGCTGCATCTAAATCGGAAAGGGCCAGTAGACTCATGGCCACCATGGACCGACAGCGGTCTAGCATAGTTTGGACCCGCCCCATGAGGGGATGAATGGGGTAGGGAAAGAGCTTAATGGCCACCTCCCCGAGATCCTTGGCATAATCACCGATGCGCTCGAGATCCCTAACCATTTGGATAAACGCCCCGACGCGGCGTAAATCCTCCTCCACCAAAACCTGAAGCGTGAAGAGCTGGATACAGTCGACCTCAATCTGGCGATAGAACTGATCAATCCGCTTATCATGGCTCTTCAGGCGTTGGGCCGCCTCCAAGTTGCGATCGCAAAGGGCATCGCGAGCCAAAACACAAGAATTCTCAACTAGAGCGCCCATGCGCAAAAGGTCACGCTGTACTCGCAAGAGCTGTCGCTCAAATTCACTGCGTAGGGGTTGGGTGGTGTTCACTAGCGGAATGGATCAGTAAATAAAAATAGTGAGTGAAATCAAATCGTAACGGTAAAATCTTGCTTCAAATGCCGGGATCAAAACAGAGCAATCAAGGAGATAACACCTACCCTACCTGGAGAGATAGGCACCCTTGTTCGGTCTAGTCATTCTCAAAACGCAAATCAATTGTAGTCAATCGTTAAGCTGTGTAACAGTTAGCGCTACCCTTCATCCATGATCTACCCTCTTGGTTAACAATCAGGTCTAGGCAGGGGCTCCCGACCCACCCGTGGGACCCTAGCCCTTAAACGGCTCGACATCAGCCAATTCTGGGTGACCAGGCGATCGAACATCCAGTTTTGCGTGTTATCCAACCTTGAGGAACAATCCTATGGCACTTTCCAATACTCAGATCTTTATTGCCCTAGCCCTTGCTCTAGTACCGGGTATTTTGGCATTTCGGTTATCAACAGAACTTTATAAGTAGGTTAAGTTCTGAGACTTTTAGGGGTTAATGTCACCAAAAATCAAGTCCTTAAGCCTTGCTTAAGAGGCTTAACCTGCAAGAAAAGTTGAGAAACCCTGACAAATCCGGTCAGGGTTTCTGGTTTCTACAGTCAGCTCTATCTAGAGTCCACTGACTTGAGGGGTATTTTTGATCGGTGCCATGGCCCCAGAGAAAACCAGTCCTCGCCGAGCATCCAGGGTTAGGATGGTGCCATCACGGATGGTTTCCGTGGCATTTTTTACCCCAACAATCACCGGTACACCGAGGCGCAGACCAATGACCGCCGCATGGCTGGTCAGGCTTTCGTCTTCGGTGATGATGCCTCGACAGCGTCGAATCACATCGACAAAGTCCGCACTGGTGTGGGATACCACCAGAATTTCCCCATCATTAAAGTCCTGGATCTCAAGACTATTGTGGGCCACTCGAGCCCGGCCACTCACGGAGGCCTGACCAACCCCAACGCCTCGCCCTAACACCGCCGTCACCACGTCAACCTTAATCAAATCCGTTGACCCGGAAACCCCCTGCAGGGTACCCGCCGTCAATACCACCAGATCACCATCCTGGAGCAGGCCCTTTTCCTGGGCGACCCCCATGGCGGCCTGAAAGGTTTGAGTGGTGGAGGGTAAATCTAGCACTAACAAAGGGCGTACCCCCCATACCAGCTGTAGGCGACGGGCCACACTCACCAACGGTGTAACCGCCAAAATTGGAGTCTGGGGCCGATATTTAGAGACATTGCGAGCCGTGGCTCCACTTTTAGTCAAGGTCATAATGGCAGCAGCATTCAGCTGAGCGGCAATTCGACTCACCGCCTGGCTGATGGCATTGGGAATGGAACATACGCCAAAACCCACGGCATCCCGGTTAGCCATGCCCTCCTGCTCGGTCCGCATCGCCACCCGAGCCATGGTCGCCACCGCCTCCACCGGGAATTTGCCCACGGCGGTTTCGTTGGAGAGCATGACGGCATCGGTGCCGTCTAAGATAGCATTGGCAATGTCAGAAACCTCAGCCCGGGTAGGGCGGGGGTTGGACACCATGCTATCGAGCATTTGGGTGGCGGTAATCACCGGTATGCCCAGGGAGTTAGCCGTGAGAATCAGACGCTTCTGTAAAATGGGCACCTCTTCGGCCGGCAACTCCACCCCTAGATCCCCCCGGGCCACCATGACTCCGTCTGATAAGGAGAGGATCGCCTCCATCTGCTCGATCGCCTCGTGCTTTTCAATTTTGACAATCACCGGCACATGCTTGCCAACGCTGGCAATGATCTCCTTAATTTCCAGAACGTCCTGAGGATTACGGACAAAGCTCAAGGCCACCCAATCTACGCCCTGGTTGAGACCAAACATCAAGTCTTCCCGATCTTTTTCGGTCAGGGCTTTAATCGACAGGTATACCCCAGGAAAGTTAACCCCCTTATTGTTCGATAAGACGCCCCCGACCACAACCCGGCAGTGTAGTTCCTGGGCCACCAAATCCACCGACTCCACCTGCATTTCCACCCGACCGTCGTCGAGCAAAATTCTGGCACCCGTGGGCACCTCTTGAGCCAGCTTGTCGTAGGTAACACAGGCTCGCTCCTGGGTACCCGGGATAGGTTGGCTGGTGAGAACAAACAAATCCCCCTTAGCGAGCTGGATGGACCCATCCTCAAACCTACCCAGACGGATTTTGGGGCCCTGCAAGTCCTGCAAAATCCCCACAGGTTGATTCAACTCAAAGGACACTTGCCGAATCAGTTGAATACTGCGCTGGTGGTCCTCATGACTACCGTGGGAAAAGTTTAAGCGGAGGGTGGTGGCTCCCGCTTCAATCAAGTCGCGCAAGACCTCGGGTTTCTGGGTAGCTGGCCCAATGGTAGCGACAATCTTGGTACGGCGACGATCGGGGGAGGACTGGGTAGAGGGCATAGATAATATCAATTGAATAATGATCGAAACGAGAGCTGAAGTCCCTTGCCAGGGCATACCCGGGGTTAACCAAACACCCTCCCACCCAAGTCTAAGAAAATATGGATCGGAATCTACACTCAAAAATACACCGGGGATAGTATCACAAATAGCCAGGCGGTTTATTAATCAGCTTAAAAGTCTGATCGCCTCAGCGGTCTAGGGGATTCAACCCAGTTCTTGCCAACCAACTATGGCGGCTTAAAAAAATATTTTTTCCTGAGGGGCCGTCACAAAACTTTATTATCTAGGCATCCTAACGTATACTACCGAAGGCACTGGTGTGTAGGAGCAATACGACATGTCGGCGGCAGCTGAGCCCCTGACGATACGAAAAACCGTTCCCCCTGATTTACTCAAGACTGAGGGGGGCCTGAGTCCCAATACTCTGATGTTTATGGCTTCGGTGGGGTTGATTACGCTGTCGACCCTGGGCTACTTTCTCTGGGGCTGGGTGGGTTGGTGTGTATTTTTGATGAATGTGTTGTCCTTGCACTTAGCGGGTACCGTCATCCACGATGCTTCCCACAATTCTGCCCACCGCCATCGCCTTGTAAATGCGGTGTTGGGGCATGGCAGCGCCTTGATCCTGGGGTTTTCCTTTCCAGTATTTACCCGGGTGCATTTGCAGCACCATGCCCATGTTAACGATCCGGCCAATGATCCCGATCATTTCGTGTCCACCGGCGGACCTCTCTGGCTAATTGCCGCCCGGTTTTTCTACCACGAAATCTATTTTTTCAAGCGCCAGCTATGGCGTAATTGGGAGTTACTGGAGTGGTTCTTGGGGCGTCTAGCGGTGGGTCTGTTGGTGTTGGCCGCCTGGCGATTTGATTTTTTGGGGTATATTTTCAATTTTTGGTTTTCCCCCGCTCTGGTGGTCGGTATTGCCCTAGGGTTATTCTTTGACTACCTTCCCCATCGTCCCTTTCAGGAGCGCGATCGCTGGAAAAATGCCAGGGTTTACCCGAGTGCCATCCTCAACGTAATGATTATGGGCCAGAACTATCACCTGGTCCACCATCTCTGGCCCTCCGTCCCCTGGTACAAGTACAAGCCCACCTACGAGGTGATGCAGCCCCTCCTGGATGCCAAGGGGTCGCCCCAATCCCTGGGTTTACTGCAAATGAAAGACTTTGCCAGCTTTATCTACGACCTGTTTCTGGGAATTCGTTTTAAGGGCCATTAGGGCCAGGATCGATGGCTGGTTCTAACCTACCCCCCCCATCCCCGCGCAACCGTACTTTGACGTTAGACAGCGGCGATCGCTCCCGGTTAGCCCCTCGCCTGATCACCCTGCCTGACCAGCCCTTAGACCCGGTGCCGATCGGCACCATCCATGGCGACTGCCGGCAGGTTGCCCCTCGGCTGCCCAGGGGATGGGTGGACCTATTGTTCCTCGATCCTCCCTACAACCTCAACAAATGTTTCAATGGCCGTCATTTCTCCCGCTCCAGCGTCGATCACTACAGTAAGTGGCTAGACCAGGTGATCACCGGCCTTAAGCCCCTGCTAAAGCCCACCGCCTCCATCTATATCTGTGGGGATTGGTTGTCCTCCGTCTCCATCTTCCCCGTGGCCGCGGCCCATTTTATCGTCCAAAACCGGATCACCTGGGAGCGGGAAAAGGGCCGGGGCGCCAAAACCAACTGGAAGAATGCCAGCGAAGACATCTGGTTTTGCACCCTATCCTCCACCTACACCTTCAACGTCGACCAAGTAAAATTACGGCGCCGGGTGATCGCCCCCTATCGGCAGCAGGATGGCACCCCTAAGGATTGGCAACGGACCGATCAGGGTAACTTCCGGGACACCTATCCCTCTAATCTTTGGACAGACATTACCATTCCCTTCTGGTCCATGGCGGAAAATACCGATCACCCCACCCAAAAAAGTGAAAAGCTCCTCGCTAAGTTAATCCTGGCCAGCACTAATCCAGGAGACTTTGTGTTTGATCCCTTCCTGGGTAGCGGCACCACCTCGGTGGTGGCCAAAAAGCTGGGGCGCCGCTATCTGGGTATCGAATTGGATGAAGAGTATAGCCTACTAGCAGAACGGCGCTTAGAATTAGCGGAAAGCCATCGCGCTATTCAAGGATTTACCGATGGGGTTTTTTGGGAGCGCAACAGCCTCGCCCCCCAGATCAATCCACCCTAGCCTAGGGTTCTGGTTCCGGCTTCTCTGGTTCCGGCTTTAACAGCGGGAAGGCAATCACATCGCGAATGCTGGGGCTATCGGTCAGCAGCATCACCAGGCGATCGATGCCAATACCCTCCCCACAGGTAGGGGGCAACCCGTGCTCCAGAGCCGTGAGGAAGTCTTCATCTACGCCGGTGGCCTCCAGGTCTCCCGCCGCCTTGCGAGCGGCTTGCTGTTCAAAGCGCCGACGCTGATCCATGGGATCGGTGAGCTCGGAAAACCCATTGGCGGTTTCCCGACCCGCCACAAACAACTCAAACCGTTCCACCACGCCGGGCTTACTCCGGTGGGGCTTAGCCAGGGGCGAAATTTCCACCGGATGATCGATCAAAAAAGTGGGCTGAATTAAAGTAGCCTCGATGCTTTGTTCAAAGACCTCGTTCAGGAGCTTGCCCATGGAGTCACAATCCTCAACACCATGGAGGTTCAGGGGGGCAACAGCGGCCTTAGCCTCCGCTAAGCTGGCGTACTGGCGAAAGTCCAAGCCAGTCTGCTCCCGCACCAGGTCATGCATGGTAATTCGGCGCCAGGGGGGCGTCAGATCAATGGTGTGCTCCTGGTAGGTAATCTGCAGGGTGCCTAAAATATCGCGGGCCAGGGTGGCCACCAGATCTTCCGTCAGATCCATAAAGTCGTGGTAATCAGCGTAGGCCTGATAAAACTCAACGCTGGTAAATTCTGGATTATGGCGGGTCGAGACCCCCTCGTTGCGGAAAATGCGGCCAATTTCAAAGACCTTTTCAAACCCTCCCACCACCAGGCGTTTGAGGTGAAGCTCGGTGGCAATGCGCAGGTAGAGCTCCATCTCCAGGGTATTGTGGTACGTGGTGAAGGGGCGGGCCTCCGCCCCCCCGGCCTCGGTCTGCAACACCGGGGTTTCAATTTCTAAAAAGCCCCGGTCCTCCAGATAGCGGCGAATCCCACTGGTAATTAGGGCCCGCTTACGAAAGGTATCCCGCACGGTGGGATTGACAATTAAATCGACATAGCGTTGGCGGTAACGCTTGGCCACATCGGTGAGACCATGCCACTTATCCGGTAGGGGCAGGAGGGCCTTGGTGAGGATGGCG
>CAYVMR010000048.1:0-14000 GCA_964452545.1 uncultured bacterium | reverse complement strand
GGTGAAGCTGTTTTGTGGTGAGGTGCGCTATAGCGAAGTCGCCCACCGGGCTCTACAACGGTTGACGGGGGGCTAATCAGGGTTCTCCAGGGGTCAACAGCCCCTGGCGCTGCAGGTAGGCCCAGAGGTTGGGTTTGCGGATCGGTTCACCGCAAATCAAGGACAGTTGTTTCCAGAGATCCGCCGCCACCCCCTTCAGGTGGCCCTCGGATTGATGGTACTGTTGAGCCATCTGGCCATAGCGTTGACCCTCTAAGACTCCGGTCAAAACCCTCACCTGGGTATCCGTGAGGGGTTTACCAGTGACCGCTAAGAGGCGCTGATTGAGCCAGGCGATCGCCGCCGCCATCGAGGGATGCTGGCACGGATTGGTTTGGTTACTTGGGTAGAGGCCCAGGGTGATAGGGTTAGCCTGGGCACGAAGATGGTTGGCAGGCAGCATTAATGGCTCACCCAGGCTCATGGTTTTGAGGAGTCGTTGGAGACGCTGCTGACGTTGTTCGTGAATGTAGCTTTGCAGGGATAGGTGCATCATCTTCTCAAAGCTCCACTCCAGCTCGGTCACCTCCAGGTTAATCAGGTCTGCTAAGTGCTGACTGTTAAGGTCTTGCTCAAGATGACCATCAATGTACGCCAACAACAGGGCCAGATCAGCCGCCCTCAGCTGAGCTGACAACTTCAACGGACAGGCGCTATGGTGCTGAATTAGGCGATCAGCCAGGGCTGACACCAGCAGCTCCGGATAGATCCAGGTGGTGGGTCGATTGGCTGGGTGGCTGATCACCTCGGCCTGCAGAGCCATGGTCAGGTGGTAGAGACTACTGTCATGGGTCTTGGCCTGAGGGACTAATTCTCGCAGGCCATCTGGCCTGGATTGGCGACTAACCAACTGTCTAAATAGGGCCTTATCAAATAGCCATAGGGTTGCACCTGGGGGCGACTGCAGGGTGACCTGGTGGGTGACTCCAGCGGGGACCAGGATGCTGTCTGCTGCAGCATAAATCTGGGCTGGATAATGGCAATGGTCAAAATAGTTTTCAATTTCCCACGGACCTCCAGTCGGCGGGCTGGTCAGCACCCAAAGCAGGTGATGTTGCTGGAGACAATAGGGGGACCAGGGCCCAGCGGGCAACTTATCGTAGCAAAACCCCACCAGGGCCTGACTCACCACTATCGTATCAAAGCCAGGAGGCAGAACCCTGTCTGGTGGCTCCACGGGAAAAGACTGCTGGCCGGGGGAACGGCTATCGAATGGTTGATGGACAAAAACCATGAGTATTATTTGCCTTTGATTAGGGCTACATTCCTAAAATGTTCGAATGAAATGTTCGAATAAAAACGACCATTTCTGCAGGATTTCTGAAGTTTAAATATCGTTTTACTTATTCATCCATTTTCCCATTTTCCCATTTTCCCATTTTCCCATTTTAATTGAAATTTGCAACCTAGTGGCAGGTATGGCCTATATATACTCCAGTTTGCCAGAATCACCATAGATTCCAGCATAGGAGGATAGGAGGATTCCTGGGTGCATCCCACTTTTGTAATAAGTACAAATGCGTAGTCGTTAAACCTACGAAAATCAAGGGCCTTGAAAGTGCCTCACCCCTGGACTTGCAAGACTGGGATGCACCTTAGGACGATTCCTAGGTCTATGGGATGTGCGCTTCAACCTGGGGAAGTCGGCTGAGCGAGTGCGTTTGCCAAACTGGCACAACCGCTAGTCTAATCCCCTGGGGGTTGCCTAGGATAAGAGGGTAGTCTTCGGTCGGCGATCGCCCACCTAGGAGGTGCTAACCCCATGAAATCCCTTAACCTATCGACACTGAGTTGGGGCTTGGGTTTAGTTCTGCTGCTAGCTACCCCCAACACCATGGCCCAACCCCTAGGCCAAACTCCCCTGGCTCAGCCCCTCCAGGTGAGCGGGTCGGTCAACCCCACGCAAACCTCTAACTGTGGTCTGTTACCAGAGAGTCCCACCCAGTTTTTGCAGGTCAACCAAGAGTTTGTCTCCCTTGACATTACCGTCACCGGCAGCGGTGGTCTCACCTTGCTGATTGAAGGCCCCAACGGGTTTAGTGAGTGCCATCGAGCCAGTGGATCCAGTGGCACCATTCATGCCCCTGGGTTGCTCAGTCAAGGGCGCTACGCCTTTTATGTCGGCAACACTAGCCCTGTCCCGACTAGCTACAGCCTCACCATTGGCGAGAACTAAGATTGGCTAGCAAAAATCTTGGTACTCCTTGTGGTGGGTTAAAGGCGCAGTAGACCGTTGTCTGCTGATCGATTCTGACGCCTGATCACTGAGGCCAATAAGAGGCCAATAAGCAGACGTGAGTCAAGCGATAGGAAATGGGAAATGGCCAAATCAGCGGATCTGATCCAACCCAGGTTAGTTTTGACGGCGGTGAAATCAACCTCTAGAATCGAGGGAACGTGATCTATTTTCCCCACTGGCCCCATGACTCTGACCAACCATCGTCCGGACGATAAGACCGTTGTCCGTGAATACTTCAACGCTACTGGTTTTGACCGCTGGCAACGCATTTACGGTGACGGCGAGGTCAACAAGGTGCAACTGGATATTCGTAAGGGTCATCAGCAAACCGTCGACACGGTCATGGCCTGGCTAGAGGCCGATGGAGACCTGACTGGCCTGACCTGCTGTGATGCCGGCTGTGGTGTGGGCAGTTTGGCCATTCCCTTGGCCCAAGCTGGGGCCCAGGTCTATGCCAGTGATATTTCCGCCAAAATGGTGGAGGAAGCTCAACGGCGAGCTGAACTTGCCCTTGCGCCAGAGCATCGACCCCACTTGGCCGTGAAGGACCTGGAAGCCCTGGAGGGAAGCTACCACACCGTTATCTGTCTGGATGTGCTGATCCACTATCCTGACGAGCAGGTTAAGGACATGATCAATCACCTGAGTGATCTAGCCCAATCCCGTTTGCTCCTTAGCTTTGCCCCCAAAACCTGCTACTACACTGTGCTCAAAAAAATCGGGGAGTTTTTCCCCGGCCCCAGTAAAACCACCCGGGCTTACCTACATCGGGAATCAGACATTGTCACCATGCTAACGGCGGCGGGCTGGCGAATTGAACGACGGGCCATGACCAAAACCCAGTTTTACTTTTCCCGACTCCTGGAAGCTGTCCGTTAACCAGCAACCAACCCTTCAGCGATGACGGCAAACCTTCGCCGGTGAGCGACTTACCTTTGAACGTTAACGACAAACCTTGAAGGATCAGCGACGATCCTTATAATGATCCATCGCTAACCATCGATGATCAACGACAAACCTTTAAACGTTGACTGCGAACCTTTAAGTATTCGTTACATACCCTCAAAGGTTAGCGATGAACCTTTGAGCTACATAACCCAATGGCTATGGATCCGTCGCAAAGCTTTCAGCAACCGTCGCTAAGGTTTGAGTTGCATCACCATTGGGTTATGCAGCGCTTCCTATCCCTCACCCCAAGGCCGGTCAAGATCCACCCCCAACCCCCTCGGCTCCAGGGTTAGCGGCTATTCCCCACCCTCAGATGGCCAGGGCCTGAGGCCCCCCATCCCCTACCGCCGGGTGGGGGAGAAGTTTTTAAACCAGCCCCGCCGCCAGAAGAAGACCACCTGCAGCACCGCGATCGCCCCCATCACCGCCAGGCAAACAACATAGCCCCATGGCCACTCCAGCTCGGGCATGTTCCAGCGGGATCTTTCAGGGTTAAAGTTCATGCCATAGACCCCAGCAATAAAGGTGAGGGGGATAAAGATGGAGGAAATCACCGTCAGTAGTTTCATTACCTCGTTCATCCGGTTGCTGATCGAGGAGAGGTAAACATCCATCAGGCTAGAGGCGGTTTCCCGGTAGTTTTCTAAAATATCCACCACCTGGACAATGTGATCGTAGACATCCTGCAGGTAGACCTTGACCTCCTGGCTGATCAGATCGTCACTGTCTCGAATCAAGCTATTAATCACATTCCGCTGGGGCCAGATGTAGCGCCGCAGTTTCATCAGCCCCCGCCGCATCCGATAGATCTTTTCAATGGTGACCTGGGTGGGGTTCTCCACCACCTCATTCTCCAGCTCCTCCAGGGCTTCCCCCAACTCCTCCAACACCGGAAAGAAACTGTCAACGATGGTATCAAGCAGGGCATAGGCCAGGTAGTCAGCCCCCTGTCGGCGGATGTTGCCGGTGCCCCGACGAATGCGATCGCGCACCGGCTCAAAGGAATCCCACTCCGGTTCCTCCTGAAAGGTGACCAGAAAGTCTCGACCCAGGACGAAGCTAACCTGCTCGCTGCCCACCCCAGAGCCCCCATCCTTGGACCGCACCATCTGCATGATGAGCAAAATCTGGTCCTCGTAGAAGTCCAGCTTGGGACGGTGGGGCACGTTGACCACATCCTCTAGCATCAGGGGATGGATCTGAAACACCTGACTAAATTGCCATAACTTGTCCTCACTGCCTAAGCCCCGGGCATCCAGCCAACTGACCTGATAGGACTTAGGGATGCGGCGGCATTCCTGTAGATGATTCAGCGATCGCACATCCACCCCTTCCTTGCCATAGGCCATTAAAATAAATTCCGTTGGCAGGGCATCTTCAGGGATACTCAAGGTGCCCGGTAGACTGCCCGGTAGGTCGTAGTTAAAATCCACCAATTGATCCTCATCGTCATCGGGGATCAAACAATGGTCGTAAACAGGCATCACCGACGGCGGATCCGGCAAGGGTGAGCCACCGGTAGGGCTGACTTGAGCCTTAGTTCTCTGAGCTATCCGTTTAGATAGTTTGCCCTTCCGAGCCATGGGGGTCTCCTAATCAGCTATAGCTGTAGCCCAGTGTAGCGGGGCAGGCGCCAGTCAGAACGCCTACCCAGAATCCGCGTTTTGCTGTCCTAGGTCCTGGGATCCATGGGCTCAGCCCCACTCAGCTTGCCCAACCGCCGAGCTATGAAATTAAGCCATTAAGCGGATTCCCAGCGTTCTGGGCCAAGCTATAGTAAATATTAACCTGATTAGCATAGAGCCCTGGTGGAGGGGAGAGGTTAAGGATCGGTGGTGGTCTTTGAATTAAATAACCCCCGCTGCCATAGGCATCGGGGGCGGTTTAACATAAGGGTTTAGAAATAAAGGAAGTCATTGGAACCGTCGACACATCTATAATCTTTGAAATTCTCAACATCACCTAGGATCTGTAACCCTAGAATTGGTGATCCTCATCACCCCACTCTGATCCGACCTAGTCCTATGGGCAATCCAGAATCAAGCCTCCACCATTGCCCCCTGGCCGACCCGACCGGCCACTTCGCCTACCGCAGCTGGGGTGACGGCGAGACGGTGATGCTACTCCATGGTCTTGGCGATCATAGCTTGGTGTGGCAGAGCCTAGCCCAGTCCCTGGCAGGCTACCACTGTCTAGCCCCCGATTTACCCGGCCATGGCCAGAGCTCTAAACCCGAGGCCGCTAGTGCCTACACAGCCGCCCACCTGGCCCGTCGCCTCGAGCAGTTGGCGATCGCCCTCGACAGCCCACCCCTGATCGTGGTAGCCCATTCCTGGGCCGCCAAACTAGCCCTGCTCTGGGCACAGCAACAACCCCAGCGGGTCACCCGATTAGTGCTAGTCGATCCCTTCTTTGTCAATCGCTTACCAGGCTGGCTTAAACCCACCCTGCCCTGGCTCTACCGCCGCCTACCCTTCCTCAAGGTAATGGGGCCTTTCCCTGACCAGGCCAGGGCCATCACCCTAGCCCAAGGTCTGAAACAATATCGGGGGTGGAGTCCATGGCAACAGGCGGTTTTTGCGGCCGCCATGGAGGTCAAACCCGATGGCCGCTGGGGCAGTCGGTTCACGACCGCCGCCCGCAATGGGGTGTTTCAAGACATGCTGGAGACCTCTGGGTTAACGCAGCAGCTACCACGGCCCACTCTGCTGTTGTTACCCGAACAGGGTCTGAATCGGTTTGCCTGGCAGCTACGGCCCTACCGCACCTACCTGCCCCAGTTACAGGTCCAACGAATTCCAGGCAACCATTGGCCCCACTTGGTTGCCCCCGATAGCTTTAATCAGACGGTGGCAAACTACCTAGCCAGTTGCAGGTGATCCCCCCCATTGGCCCCTTTGAGGAACTCAATTTCCACCAGATCTAAGCCACCCTGGGGCATACCGTCAAACCGCAGTTCCAGACTAACCAAGTTGGCCAGGTCAACCCCGCGAAACTGGGCTAGGGGAAGGCGCAGGGCGGCAGGGTAGGTGACAGGGGGGTGATTGGGGTCCTGGGGAAGGGGGTTAAGGGCGGCGGTGGAGGGGGGGAGATCGAGGCGCACGGCCCCGCCATGGCGATCGCGCAACAGGATGCCGAGGGGCGCCGAGGTCGTCCCAGGGGGCAGTGCCTCCAGCCCCGCCAGGCGTAGCTGGAGGCTGCTAAAATCCCTGAGGTCTGGGGGGGAGAAGGGAAACACCAGGCCCTGGCCAGGCTGTTGCCAGCGCAGGCGCAGCACGGTGGGAAAGGCCGGTGATCGACTCGCCCCCTGGCAGGGCCGAAAAGCACGGCAGGTCTCCACCTGTAAACCCGGGCTGGGTTGATAGGTGAAGGCTGCGTCCCCAGCCGTGACTAGGGTATACCGTTGCTCGGTGGGCCAGACCAGGTTAGTGAGCACGGGCTGATCGTAGAGGCGGTCGGGGGCGGGGCGATCGGGCGCCAGGCCCAGGCTAGCTCCCTCGGGGGGATACTGGCGCCGTGGCATGATCGGTTGGGAGGGCGATCCACCATCGCCCTGGTCCGTCAGCTGAGCACACTGTGAATCGGTGGCCAAATCTAGACGGGCAGGCTGGCCCCCCTCCGTCCCGTTACACGGGGCCAGGGCGATGGTTAAAAACTCCACCAGGAAGCGCTGGAGCCACTGCTCCTGAACCACCCGCGAGAGTCGTTGGTTAGACCGTTGGGGATCACAGCGGGTAGGGTGGCTGGGCCAGCGGTAGTAGTCATCGTAGGCGACGGCGGCATTGAAAAAGTTGTGGTTAGCGCCTAACAGCATCAGGCCCAGCACGGGGGTGCGGCGGGCCTGGTCTCGATAGGCATTTTCCAGGTAGGCAAGACTGCTGTAGTCGAGAATGTCGCGATCGCACCCCCCCAGAAGCACCGCCGTGGGCACATCCGCCAGCTGATAGGCCTGGGCATGATCTACTAGGGGATGGCTACGGGTGGGGCTGACTAATACCAGCGCCGCCACCGCTCCTAACCCCTGGTGGATGGCCTCTGGGCTAGTTTGTCCCTGCCGATTGAGGGCACTGAGGGCGGCCGCTCCACCCCCCATGGAATGACCCACCAGCGCCAGTTGGCGCCAATTGAGCCGACCCTGTAGGGGCAGATCGAAGGGGTTGGGTCCAGTCTGGCTGGCGATCGCCAACCGCTGCAGGTGGGCGTCAATCAATTGCTGACTACGCTGGTCCGCCAGCCAATTGCGGGTTCCTTCCCGGGCTCCGTGGGTATCGGCAAAGGCTCCGTTCAGATTAGGCACCAGCACCGCTAGGCCAGCCCTGGTCAACCTCTCCGCCAGGTAGGCCAGACCCCAGTCAAACTGGGTTTCTTGCCCGGCTGGGCAGGGCCACTGGCTAGGGGCTGGGGTGGCGAAGTGGCAGCCGCGATGACGACCGTGGAGCAGCACCACCAGGGGCACTGGGCCAGTCTCCGGGGGCAGGCCCAGTAGACCGGTCAACGCTATTGGAAGGCTGGGGGGCAGATCTGGCCCACCCCGCTGCGCCAGGGGGACCGTTCCCAAGTCGTAGGCTCGCAAACTAGGATAGTCTTGCCTGGCCACTGGGCTAGGGACTGGTGGATCCGCCAAGGTTAGCCCTGGTGACCCCAGGGCGGCGGTGGTGATCGCTAGCCCCAACCCTAGACCCAGGGGGTTGAGGGGTCTTAACCACCGGGGTAAGGTGATCGTGTCAAAACCTCGAGGTGGGTTCCCCTGCATACCAAATCACCGCGGCCCTCGGTCAAAGTTTATCGAAAACTCTTATAACTGATCTGGTCAAATTCCTGACTCATCCGCCACAATACAAATAGATTTGCCCCGTCGCCCCAGGCTACCTTGCCATGTTGGTCATCTCCCCTGCCTCCCTTGCCCGCCTCGGCCTTGTCCTAACGGCTCCCGTTGCCCTGATCAACCCCATCACTAGCCCCGCCGTTTGGGCTACGGGCAGGGCGGTTGAGTTCAAGGATAGCCCTAAGGTGGTGTTGGATGAAGCCTGGCAAATTATCCATCAGGAATATGTTGATAGTGGCTTTAACCAGGTCGATTGGCAACAGACTCGACAGCAACTCCTAGGGCGTGAGTATAGCTCCCAGGAAGCGGCTTACGGTGCCCTGCGCAGTGCCCTACGACAGCTTAATGATCCCTACACACGGTTTCTGTCCCCGGCTGAGTATAGCGACTTAACCGATCAAACTGCCGGCGAAGTGTCGGGGATCGGCGTCCGGTTACAGTACGATGACCAGGTTCGAGAAGTGGTGGTCAGCCAGGTGATGGCTGGTTCGGCCGCCGCTCAGGCGGGAATAGCGAAGGGCGATCGGATTATGCTAATCGATGGCCAAAGCACAGAACGCCTCACCGTTGATGCCATCTCCCAACGGTTGCGAGGGGCGATCGGTTCCCAGGTCACCCTGACCATTTCCCGGGCTGGTGGTTCCTCCCGTAGCCTGATTCTGACCCGCAGTCGGGAGGAGGTGCCCACCGTTGAATACGCCTTGAAACAGGCTGGTAACCGGGCCATTGGCTACATTCGCCTGATCGAGTTTAATGCCCATGCGCCTGAACAGATGGCGGCGGCCATTCGCAGTTTGACCAGCCAGGGGGTAGAAGGGTTTGTCCTCGATTTGCGGGGAAATCCTGGTGGGCTGTTGATGGCTAGCATAGACATTGGTCGCATGTGGTTACAGCATGGCCCCATCGTCCGTACCCAAGATCGCAACGGTACCGATGAAGCCATTTCTGCCAACCGCACGGCCCTCACCCAGCTGCCCCTAACGGTGCTGGTAGATCGACGTTCCGCCAGCTCTAGTGAGATTTTGACTGGGGCCCTGCGGGATAATAAACGAGCTGTCGTGGTGGGCACCCCCACCTTTGGTAAGGCCCTGGTGCAGTCACTCCATGGTTTAGCCGATGGCTCTGGTCTGACGGTAACCGTGGCCCACTATTACACTCCTAACGGCACCGATATTAGTCGACGGGGGATTACCCCTGATGTGTCAGTGGAGATTAGCGATCGTCAACGCAGTGAATTATTCACCAACCCCTCCCGTTTGGCGACAGAAGCTGATGCCCAGTATCTGCGGGCCCTACAGGTTCTAGAACAAACCATTGCCACCGAGGCCCTAAACCGCCCCACCAGTCAACAGCTAGGGCTAGTGGAGCAAACCAGTCCCTAGCCCTGGGAAGAGCCGTCGGGCAAGATCCCATGCCAGGCGACCACCTGACCAATTACCGCTACGGCAGGAGGGGCAAACCCTAGTTCCCCCACCTGGGCGACGATGGTTCCCAACTGGCCGATCAGGGTTTGCTGCTGGGGATGGGTGCCCCAGCGAATCAAGGCCACCGGCGTCTCAGGGCTGAGCCCCGCCGCCAATAGCTCCAGGGTGATACTGTCCAGATTATGTAAACCCATGTATACCACCAGGGTTTCTGCCCCCTGGGCTAGGGCTTGCCAGTTCACCTGGGGGCGGTACTTACCCACCGCCTCATGACCAGTGACAAAGGCCACACTGGAGCTTTGATCCCGGTGGGTGAGGGGAATGCCGGCATAGGCCGGCGCCGCGACTCCGGCGGTAATGCCGGGCACCACCTCCACCTCAATGCCCGCCTCCACCAGGGCCGCCATTTCCTCACCCCCCCGACCAAAGATAAAGGGATCACCCCCCTTGAGACGCACCACCAGCCTATGATTGTGGGCCTTCTCAATGATTAGTTGACTAATCTCCGCCTGCTCCATAGAGTGACGACCCCGTCGCTTGCCGGCGTTGATCACCTCGGCCTGGGGGTTGATCATGGCCAGGATGGGGGGGCTGACCAGGGCATCGTGGATCACCACATCAGCGCCTTGCACCAGGCTCTTGCCCTTCAGGGTGAATAACCCCGGATCTCCCGGCCCGGCGCCCACCAGGTAGACTTTGCCCGTGGGGGTACGGGCGGCAGAGTTCAACACCATAGGCGCCTAACCCTGTTCTGCAACGGAATTTAGGCCCACGATATCTTCGTAGGCAGCGGTTAACACACAACTAGCCAGGGGGGCGGTGACCAAAATACCAACCCCAAAAAATACGACTCCCGCCAGGATCAGCAGAGACATCAACAGACCCAGGCCCAAAAAGGAAAACCATTTCTTGGTGATCAGGCGGCGGCTGGTTTCCATGGCTGACCAGAAGTTCATGTGCTTATCAATCACCAGGAGTTGGGCAAACATATAGGAAACCGCCAGGTAGATACCGGGCAGGACCAGCAGGGCAGAAGCCAGGGCAATCAGTAGGCCCGATACCAGGGCGGTCAAAAACACCGGTACAAATTTGTTAAATCCACCCAAAAAGTCTTGAAAACTCCTGGGGCGTCGTCGGGCAATTTGTAAGGCCACACAGTAGTAGCCCACCCCCAGGATAGGACTGAGGATGTTGACCACGAGGTTTGCACCGCCGAAGGGCTCTCCATCGCCCCCTCGAGCTCCCAGGGGACTGGGTAGGAGGAATGAGACTAGCCCAATCATCAATCCCAACACCAGGGTGAAGAGGATAAACCCCCAGGCATACTCTTTAAAGATCTCCCAGCCCCGGCTGAAATAGTGACCAATTTTAACCTCGTAGTCACGGTTATCGAGCTCATTGTTGAAGTTACTCATGGTTAATGCTTTAGAAAGCGTAGGTTAGATCCCTTGGCAAGCACTGGAGAGAGATTGGGTTAGCCCTACAGGTCCCAATCCTTCCCCATTTAATTTGTCAATACTTGAGGTATCTTACCGGTAGGTTAGGGGTTTTACCACTGGCGAGCTTGTTGGCATACCATAATCAAGTTCAATGACCACGGTCTATGCTTAATCAGCCTATCAATGACAAAATGTAGGTGACTGAAATGTAGTGATTGATCCGGCTGTGCAGACCCTCTGGATCGATCAGGTCTACTGACCCAACTGCAATACCGTCTTGAGCCCAGGTCGCCAAGGCGCGTTCGCCGGTCACAGCCCTATTAATGCTTTGGAAGCAGAGCCGCCCCTATGATTACCCCCGACCAAGTTTCCACCCTGATCAGAGATAGCCTGCCGGAGGCGGAGGTGCAGGTACAGGACCTCACCGGTGGTGGAGACCACTATCAGGTATTGGTAGTGTCCCCTGCCTTTGCTGGCCGCACCCTGGTCCAGCAGCACCAGCTGGTGTACGCCGCCGTGCGGGAAGCCATGTCCTCCGAGGCCATCCATGCCCTGGCCCTCAAAACCTATACGCCAGAGCAGTGGGCGGTGGTTCAAGCATCCTGAGGACTCCTGCACCGTAGTCTCCACCGGAGACAGGCCGGAAGGCCTATCCAGGCTCTAATTTGATCACCCAGGTCTACCTCAGGGTTCTGGCCAACGTTATGTAGCCGTAGCCTAGCGGAGGCCAGCCAGAACGTCTACCCAGTCCTAGCTTTCACCGATCAACCCTATGCTTAGCGTTTTGGCCAACGTTATACTATGAACTTAGTGATTACCCCATGAGGCAAACCTATGGATGCATCCGTCCGAGAAAGAATTGATCAACTGATCCAGGCTAACCCGATTATGGTTTTCATGAAGGGCACTAAGTTAATGCCCCAATGTGGGTTTTCCAATAATGTCGTCCAGATCCTCAACCTTCTCGGCGTTCCCTTTGAGACCTTCGATGTACTAGCGGATCCGGATATTCGCCAGGGCATCAAGGACTACTCCAATTGGCCGACCATTCCCCAGGTCTACGTTAAGGGGGAGTTTTTGGGCGGTTCTGACATCTTGATCGAGCTGTACCAAAACGGTCAGTTGCAGGAAATTGTCGAGGTGGCCCTGGTTTCCTAAGCCTGGTTTAGGGGCTATAGCGGGTCTCCCTTGGGTGAAGTGCGGTGCGGCCTCCTCAATGAAGGAGGGCCAGCGTGAAGCTCCAACAGCCAAGGCCGGGGGGGTAGGACTGAGCGATTAGACGGTCATGCAAGAACTGGTGCTGGGCGGCCATCGCCTGCTACTCCTGCCCCAACGGGCGATTTATATTGACAGCCTCAGGGCACTGCTGGTGTCGGACCTGCACCTGGGTAAGGCGGAAAGCTTTCAGCGCCAGGGGTTACCCATTCCTTGCCAGGTTAACCAGGTCACCCTGGGGCGACTCCAGGACCTTTGTGAGGCCTATCAGCCGCAGGCTCTCTGGGTCCTGGGGGATTTGTTCCATAGCGCCGCCGCCGCTCACGATGGCATGACGGCGGAATGGCAAAGGTTCCTGGAACGGACCGGGGTCAGGGCTGAGCTCGTGCTAGGGAACCATGATCGCCCCTTGGCCAGGCGACTCAGCCAGTTACCTGGCACCTGCCACCCCCAGTCGGTGGTGGTGGAAAACCTTTGCCTTAGCCACATTCCCCAGGCCCACCCCGATCAGCCCACCCTCTGTGGTCATACCCATCCCTGTTTGCGGTTAGGGGGGCGGGGCGATCGCCTACGCCTGCCCTGCTTCCACTGGCAGCCCCAGGAAAACTGCCTGACCCTGCCGGCCTTTGGCGAGTTCACCGGTGGCCACCCCATCGACCTGGCGGCCGGCGAGGTGGCCTATGTGGTGGCGGAAGACGCGGTGGTGGACGTTGCGGGTCAACCTAGGGATAGACGGCAGCAAGGCCGGAGAAAGCCCTGACTCACCCCTATTCCCACTCGATTGTTCCGGGGGGCTTGGAGGTAATGTCGTACACCACCCGATTCACCCCCGCCACCTCGTTGACAATTCGGTTAGAGAGGGTTTCTAGCAACTCGTAGGGCACCCGCGACCAGTCGGCGGTCATGCCATCTTCACTGCTCACCAAGCGCAGCACGATCGGGTAGGCGTAGGTGCGCTGATCCCCCATCACCCCCACACTGCGCACCGGCAAGAGCACCGCAAAGGCCTGCCAAAAGTCATGGTATAGCCCCTGTTTATGGATTTCATCCCGGACAATGTAGTCAGCATTGCGCAGAATTTCCAGCCGTTCCTCCGTCACCTCCCCAAGGATGCGAATGGCTAACCCAGGCCCTGGGAAGGGATGGCGACGCACAATTTCCTCCGGCAGACCGATGGCGAGGCCCACCTTGCGAACCTCGTCTTTAAATAGCTTCCGCAGGGGTTCCACCAGCTTAAACTGTAGGTCCTTAGGAAGGCCACCGACGTTGTGGTGGCTTTTAATTTTCACCGCCACCCGTTCTCCAGTTTTAGGATCCATGTTGGTGTCTGCCGACTCGATCACGTCTGGGTAGAGGGTACCCTGGGCCAGATAATCAAAGGGACCCAACCGTTTAGACTCCTCTTCAAACACCCGAATAAATTCATGGCCAATGCGTTTTCGCTTTTCCTCCGGGTCGGTGATCCCCTGGATTTTCTCTAAAAAGCGTCCCTGGGCACGGATGTGGTGGACAGGGATATGGAACTGTTCCTGAAAGAGTTGCACAAGGCGCTCCGGTTCCTCCTTGCGCATAAAGCCCTGGTCAATGAACATGCAGGTGAGCTGATCGCCGATCGCCTCGTGGAGCAAAAAGGCCAGGGTGGAGGAATCCACCCCACCGGATAGGGCCAGCAGCACCCGCCGATCCCCCACCCGGCCCCGCACCTCCCGGATGGCCTCCTCCACAAAGGCGGCGGTGGTCCAGGTAGGCTGACAGTTACAGATGTGGTACACAAAGTTGCGGATCAGGGCAATCCCCCCCTGGGAATGGACCACTTCCGGGTGAAACTGTACGCCGTAGAGATGACGTCCATGGTGGGCCATGGCGGCGCA
>CAYVMR010000047.1:0-14142 GCA_964452545.1 uncultured bacterium | reverse complement strand
GATCCGCCGGTAAGACCGTGCCATCTGCCAGGGTCACCCCAGTGGCAAGTTTTTGCTTACCCTGACGGTGGACATTGATCTGGGTGACCGGCGCATTGTAGCGAATTTCTCCGCCCAGGTCTTGAAACTTCCTAACAAAGCCCTGCACCAGGGCCCCCGTCCCCCCCATGGCAAAGTGAATGCCCCAGGTCTTTTCCACGAAGTGAATCATGGCATAGATGGCCGGCACCGACAGGGGGTTACCCCCCACCAGCAAGGTCTCAAAACTAAACACCTGACGCAATTTGTCGCTCTTAAAATAGCGGCTGCTAAACCGGAACAGGTTGCGTACCGCATCCAGCCGCAGCAGGTCGGGGGCTACCTTGAGCATGTCACCCACGGTACCAAAGTGGGTGTAGCCCAACTCTAAAAAGCCCCGCTCAAAAATTGCCCGGGCCGCCTTTTCAAACTGGCCGTAGCCCTCCAGATCCCCTGGTTCCCCCAGGGCTTGAATTTGTTCGCGAGTGTGGTCGGGGTCGCCATCGTAGTCAAAGTAGCTGCCATCGTCAAAGTAAATCCGGTAGAAGGGCAGAATGGGCACGATTTTGACGTAGCGGCTGGTGTGGGGCCCCCCAGATACGCCGCTGGTGATGCGCTTGCTCTCATCGACGATGGCCGCCGGAAAATCAGGGCTGGTCAGGTCAGCGCAGTCCCGCTCCAGGGCGAAAAGCTCCTCAATAAAGTGGGGTACCGTAATCACCGTCGGCCCCATGTCGAAGGTGAAGCCCTCCTGGTGGCGGACGTAGGCCCGCCCCCCAGGGGCGTCAAGCTTTTCCACCAGGGTGGTGTCAAAGCCCAGACTTTGTAGGCGAATGCCCATGGCTAGCCCGCCGATTCCTGCTCCAATGACGATCGCCTGCTTACGGCCCATGTTGACTCCTACCCTGAGCGCCAGGGCTCATGTTACAAAGATTAACGTTTAATCATCTTACTATCTATCATCCCCCGCTTCATGGCGACAAAGTTAGGGTGCGAGTATGGGTTTGGGGTAGGTTGGTAGGGCAATGGGATCAACAAGGATTGACCCGAAGGAATTCTATGCTGAGCCTATGGACCAAAACCAGCGGCACCTGGATTAATCTGCTGACCATTATCCTGGGGACGGCCCTAGGGTTAATCCTGCGGCGGCGCTTGCCCGCCGCCATCCAGGCCATGATTATCCAGGCGGTGGGGTTGGTGACGGTGGTGCTGGGGGTGACCATGGGTCAGAGTCTCTCCCGGGTCAAAGCCGGCCCCCTGGATGGCATCATCCTCGGGTTGCTGGCCCTGGTGGCCGGGGGAGCGCTGGGGGAGTGGTGGCAACTGGAGAGCCGCCTCACCGCCGTTGGCGATGGTCTTAAGGCTCGGGTCAAGGGGGGCGGTCAGTTTACCCAGGGGTTTGTCTCGGCCAGCCTGCTGTTTTGTATTGGCCCCATGGCGATTCTGGGAAGCCTCAACAATGGCCTGGCGGGGGACCCCACCCTGCTCACCCTGAAGGCCACCATGGATGGGCTGGCCGCCATTGCCCTGACCAGTAGCTACGGGGTGGGGGTGGGGTTCTCGGCTCTGTCGGTGCTGGTGGTGCAGGGCAGCCTGTCCCTCCTGGCCAGTGTCTCTGGCTTGGTCGTTGCCGACCCTGCCACCAACCCCTACATTTTGATTATCACCGGGGTCGGTGGGTTGATGATTTTGGCCCTGGGCCTGACCCTGTTGCAGGCGGTCCAGGTGCGTCTGGCGTCTTTCCTACCCGCCCTGGGGCTGGCTCCCCTGGCGATCGCCCTGATCCACTGGCTGCAGCCCTAACCGCTGCTTCAGCAGTTCATACAAGAGTCGGGAGAGTTCCCGGCGTTGCAGATGTTGCTGATCCATGGGGGTCCCTCGCCAGACCCACTCCCCCAACTCCGGCATGGCCCGTTTGATCAGGGTGGCCATCTGGGCGCGGCTAATGGGGCGATCGGGGGCGAAGTGATTGCCCCCCACCCCCGCCACCAAGCCATGGGCGACGAGGGTCTCGATCGCCTCGTAGGCCCAATGTTGGCCCCGCACCACATCCCTAAAGGTGGGCTGGGAGGGGTTATGGGTCGGTAGCTTTAGCACCTTCACCAAGGCGGTGGCCACCACCGCCCGACTGACCTGGCCGTAGGGGCGAAAGCTCAGGCTGTTGGCCTGTTCACTGCGGATAATGCCCGCCGCCGCCATCACCTGAATGGCTTCAAAATCCGGATCATCGTGGCTGACGTCATCGAACCAAAAGATAGGTATGCCCCGGCGGGTGGTGAGGCCCTGAATGGTGCGGATATGGACCGCTGATCTGGCCAGGGTGCGGGGTGACAGTCCAGTCTGTACTGCTACCGCCGCCAGGACTCCGCTGGCTTCACCAATGCCCCACTCAATCGGGTGCATGCGATAGGCCGCATTGGTGATGTGAGTGGTCCCAATACTCTTCGCCGATAGCACCAGGCCATCGGTACTCACCGGCACCAACGCCCCCAACGGTAGGCTAAACGGAAGGGCTACCACATCCTTGCCCTTGGGACTGACATGGCCCTTGGCATCGTTACCGTGCAGGTCCAGATAATGGTATTGGCCAATCCCGACGGTGTCATCAAAACAACGGGCCCTGGCTTGATTGGGGAAAAACCGCTCCGCCACGTCCTCATGGCGGATGGTGGTCAGGGCAAGGCCGCGGCGGGCTTCCCGGATGTAAGGTTCCAGGGCAATGCCGTCCTCTGTCCAGGTGAGGTCGCCGCGGGGCTTGAGGTCTGGTACCCCGTGGGTTTGCAGGTAATGGAGGTAGGCTTGGGCCCGCTGGCGGGCCCGTTGGATGTGCAACTGGCGCTCCTCCCGGCTGACTCCAACCAACCGTCCGGCCCGATAGTCATTACCGCAGCAGAAGGGGCGATCGGGTTCACTGGAGGTGCCCCAGTTCAGCACCGCCACATCCCCTGGGCAGACAGTTTTTTCCTGGGGTTTGACCCGCCGCAGGCGACGGTAGCGAAAGATGCCGAAGTCACTCAGAAAATCCCACTTCTGCCACTTTTCGGGATGGGGCTTGGTCCAAAAATTGCTGGTAAACTCCCGCAGGTTCAGCCAGGCCATCTGGCCAAAGCCATCGGGCTTAGCGATCGGCACCCCCTTACCCTTCTCAGTGTATTCCACCACCACATCAAAGGTAATCGACTGTTGACAGGCGGGCCGGGCCTCCTCCGGTAAAATGGCTTCGCCGGTGTCCTGCCGGGCCTCTTGACCCACCCGTGAGGGAATGTTACCGACCTCCAGCAAATCCCCCAGGTCAGTGGCTTCAATGGTGACCTGGGCAGTGATCGTAAACCGGTGCCCCGTCTGCAAATCGCGACAGATCACACCCCCCAGGCGCGGCCCCTCGCCGCCGCTATCCAGCACCACCGCCTCCGGTTCAGCAAAGGGAATCAGCCGCAGCTGGCCACGGCCCAGGTAAGGAATCAACGCCTCATTCATGGCCGTTGCCGCCACCACGGGGGTCGTCGACAGATGACTAACCCAACTCCCCCCGGGGTTGTCGACCCGACGATTAGCCACCGGCTGTAGATCTCGGAGGCGCTGGCGAAATTGCCGTTGCCGGCGAGAAATCGCAAACTCCTCCCCAGCTACGGTGTACAGACCGGCTTTAGTGGGGAGAAGATCGCCATCATCCGAGGCGGGCAGGGCCTGGGCGGTAAATTGTCCCCCCACCACGGCCTGGGGTTGTACCAAACAGACCTCTAAATTGAGGTCCAGGGCAGTCAGGGTAGCGCTGTAGGCCGCCGTTGACCCACCTACCACCAGGATAGGGCTGCTGAACTCCGCCCCATCGGCGGGACGAGTGAACGCTGACTCAGCCAAAATACCGTTGTGCTGGTAAATAGCGGTGGCCATAGTAAGGACTTGGTCTGGGTAGGGATGTGTCCAAATTCTAGGTTAAGACTAGAAAGTCGGAGTGCTGCGAGGCGCAATCCTACCCATCGACCCCTGGTTGCACGGGTGCTAGTCCCCAGGTGGTTCATGCCCCTGGACCCGACCGCCGCTGTTTTGTTAAGACCTGCTATAGCCATAGCACTATCCCACAAAAGCTAGGCTATGGTAGTAATAACCCTAGTCGGGGAAGGTAACCGCCTCCCCGCCATGGGAGGTTTTAGGCAGGTCGGTCGGGTTTGCGAAATCAGCTGACCGGTCTAGCCATTTCCCTAGCCCCTTGACTAGACTGTCGAATTCTTGGAGGAAAGACTTATTTCTAAGACTCAACTGGTAAACCGGCAAATCCGCGCACCGCAGGTGCTCCTGATTGACCATGAAAACCAAAACCGAGGACTGGTTGACACCCGTGATGCCCTTAAACTGGCGGAGGATGAGGGGCTTGACCTGGTGGTGGTCTCCAACGGTAAAGATGCCCCAGTGGCGAAAATCCTGGATTACGGCAAGCTACAGTATCAGCAAAGCAAACGCCAGAAACAGAGCGCCAAACCCACTCTCAAGGAAGTCAAACTGCGCCCGAACGTAGGAGAATCTGACTACCAATTGCGGATCAAACGATCTATTGAGTGGCTCTCTAAAGGCGACTCAGTCAAGTTTTTAATTCGTCTGCGAGGTCGGGAACACCAGCATCGAGACCGAGCGGGGGAACTGCTGGATCGGATTGTTCAGGATATTGGGGATGCCGGTAAGGTCCAGGCCCTGGATAAGCGAGCGTTGGTATTGATGATGACCCCAGCCTAACCCTAGCTAGGGTGAGGGGCTATGGCCTGGGTTGCTCCGCCAAACGATCCTCCCCCCAGGGGCTCTAGTCTGTCGCCTTCGCTATGGCTGTGGCCTAGCTGTTGCAGATGAGCTTCAACCCTGTCTAGGTCTCGGCATGGGTTGAGGGGGTAAAGGGCAACAAAGCCCTCCGCGACTTGGGGCGGAAACTGGTGAAGGTCCTGGTGCATGGCCTCAATCACCGCGGTGTTGACGGCGCGGGGGCGCTGGCTATTCCACGCTAGGCAGGTGGCTAGGGGGGTGGTGAGGTGCCAGCCCACCCAGGGGGTCTGCAGCGGAGCGAAGTGCTGCAGTAGGGCTTGGCGCCAGGCCCGTTTGGCATTGGTGGCATCATAGATGATGCTCTGGCCTTGGTGAATGGCCTGCTTGATCTGCTCCTCGACGGCGGCTTCAATCTCCGACCATGGACCTTGAATGGCAGGGTCGCCATAGAGTTGCTGGCGGATGCAGTCGGTGGACACCAGACAACTCTGGGGCATGAGCCGCTGCAGATGGTGAGCCAGGCTGGTTTTACCGCTGCCCGGTGGACCGATCAGCATGTGACAGAGGGGATGGGTGGCCATGGAAACCAGTGGTTAGGTGTTCTGAGTACCCTCCGTCCCGGGTAACGGGGCAGAAGGTAGATACGTTTTAGTCTAGACGGTTTACATCGCTTCTGTTTGTCGGAATAGCAGTCTTAATTTGCACAGGTTAAGTTATCCGTTAACTAGCCTCAATTATTGCTGTTTGTATTAGAAGCAACAGTTTATTGTTTCATCTTTCCTTAGCATTAACTCAACATTGAGTTTTTTGCTCCCACCCTCTCGACGATGGCAGGTCCATTGGTTGATCATTTTTGGCGCGGATGGGGCTGATGCTTGGTGCTCATTCAACTGTTTTGAGCCAACCATGTCCCTGAAATTAATTCGCAACGCTACGGTTCTCTCCTTTAGTCCCCTTCCGGATGGGGCGGTCAACCTAACTCCTGAGGTGCGGGATGTGCTGGTACAGGATGACCGCATTGTCGAGGTTGCTCCCCGGATTGAGGCGGCGGCAGATCAGGTGTTTGACGCTAGTCATTATCTACTCATGCCCGGATTTGTGGATGCCCATACCCATACCACCCTAGGAATATTAGAGAAGTGTAGCTATGAGGCTCTGCCCTTGGAGCTGTGGATGCTTTACCTGCCGCCAGATCAGAGGTTGGATCCACGGGTTCACTACTTGTGTGCTGCGATCGCCGCGATCGAAGCCCTTAAGTCCGGCACTACCACTCTGCAGGATGACCTCTACGCCCTACCTTGCTTGTCAATGGAGCACTTTGCGGCTATTGCTCAGGCCTACCTGGACGTCGGTATGCGCGCCAGCCTTTCTCTCCATGCCATCAATCGGCCTCTGTACGAGACCTTGCCCTACCTGGAGTCCTACCTGGATGCGGAACTGAAGCGGGAGTTGAATCAGGTCCCCTGGCTTTCCAATGAGGATTGGGTTGCCTTGTTTCGCCGCCTTTACCAGCGCTGGCATGGCCAGGCCGAAAGACTTACCTTGATGCTAGCTCCCTCCGCCGCCCAGCGGGTTACCCCGGAGTTGATGCATCATATTGCTGCCCTCTCGGAGGAGTACGATGTTCCGATCCACACCCATCTGCTAGAAACCCGTACTCAAGCGATTACCGGACCTGAGATGTACGGTGAGTCGGTAGTGGCCTATGCTCACCGCCACGGTATTTTGACCCACCGTACCACCATTGCCCATGGCATCTGGCTTACCGATCGCGACATCAACCTGATCGCCGAGGCTGGCGCCACCGTTGTCCATAACGTGGTCAGCAACCATCGTCTGTGCAGTGGCATTGCCCCGATCCGCCGGCTGATGGATGCTGGCGTTAATATTGCCCTGGGCACGGATGGCACCGACTCCTTTAACCTGTTCAACGTCATCCGCATGGCAGGTCTGGTGCACTCTGTCACCGACGCCAATTATCATCGCTTTCCCCGCGCCGCCGATGTTCTGCGGTGGGCCACCGCCGGGGGGGCTCGATCCACCTTACTGCATCGAGAGATTGGGGCGATCGCCCCTGGGATGAAGGCGGATTTCGTTCTCTACGACCTTCACTCGATCCACTTTACCCCCCTCAACCAGTTGCCGATTCAGCTGGTCTACGCCGAGAACGGTCAATCTGTCCATCAGGTCTTCGTCAATGGCGATCTGGTGGTGGATCGGGGGCAGGTATTGGGGGTTAACGAAGCTGACCTGCTAGCGGAACTACGGCAGAAGATGGCTAGCTATCGCCCCTACCGCGATCGCTGGCACCAGTGGAGCGCCAAAATGCGCCCGGCTCTAGATCGCATGTATGAACAGGCCATGGCCGAGCCCTTTGCAGAACACTGTTTCACCGGCCCAGCGTCGGTTACGGTGCCGCCGCTGATCCCCCTCACCTGACCTTGTCTGAAATTTACTGATCCCTAGCATTTCGGAGTATTTTATGAATCAGCGATACAATCCCTTGATCACCAGCCGCGAACTATCCTTTAGTGCCCTTTCCCGCCGCCGCTTCATCCGCTATGCATCGCTCACCGCCGGTGCCCTAGCCACCACGAAGTTGGTCAGCTGTGCCAGTGGCAACCAGACCACCGAAACCGGCTCAGTGTCCGCCACCGGCGGGGATAAAACCCTGCGAATTTTGTCCTGGGCGGGCTACGACGAGCCGGAGATCATCGGCCCCTTTGCGGAAAAAATGGGGGTGAAGGTGGAATTTAAAACCTATGTGGGCGGTGAACAGATGCTGCAGTTCCTTAACCAGTCGCCCCCCGGCACCTTCGACGGTATTATCTCGGACGGGGAGTACGTCGTGAAGCTGATGGAATTGGGGGCGATCGCCCCCCTCCAGCCTGCTGATTTTAGCACCCTGGCGGACTATAGCAGCGTCTACCGAGACTTTCCCGGATTTTATCAGGGAGACCAGATGATGGCAGTTGGTACCCGCTTTGGCAACTACGGCATTGCCTTCAACACCAAGTTTCTTAAGCCAGAGGAGGTGACCAGCTGGCAGGTGCTGACCCGGGAAGATTTGAAGGGCAAATTGGGGTTCTTTGATTGGTACCTGCCTAACATGGGCAACGCCAGCCTGGCCCTTTTCCCCGACAACCCCAACCCCTACAACCTGAGCGATGCTCAACTGGTGCAGGTGAAGGATTGGTTGGTGAAGATTAAACCCAATGTGGGCCTGATTACCCCTAACATTCAGGACATTACCAACGCCTTTATCAACGAGAGCATCGTAGCCGGACCGGTGGGGGACTGGCTGATTCAAAATGCCGTTGCCGATGGTCAAACCCAGTTTGCCGCCGTTGTCCCAGAGGAAGGCGGAATTCGTTGGAGTGAGGGGGCGACGGTGGCGGCCCAAAGCAAAAACCCCGATCTGGCCCTCGAGTGGGTTAGGTACATGAGCACTCCGGAGGTCCAGGCTCGGCTAGCTAATGCCAAGGCCTACAAGGGTATTGCCCCCAATCTCAAAGCCATTAACCACCTCAGTGATGGTGAAAAGCAATTACTGGGTTACATGCCTGACCCCAAGAACCCTGGCAAGACCCTTGTGGAGAGCCAATTAGAACGGACCCGCGCCCGTCAACTGCCGGTGCAGCAGCCAGAGCAGGTCTGGCAGGACTATTACAACGAATTTAAAACCAGCTAGGTAGGGACTTCGGCCAGGATAGCTCCCCCTTTCTATACTTCATTCCATCTCGGTTCATGACTTCATCCCCTTCGTCCCCGGCCTTGGCCCCTCCTGATCTAGAGATAGGTTCTCCTACGCTGCGACAGCTGGAACTGCGCCAGGTCTCCAAGTTCTATGGTCAGCAGCCGGTGCTGCAGGATATTAATCTGACGGTTAGCCAGGGGGAGTTTGTTGCCATTATGGGCCCCAGCGGCTGTGGCAAAACTACCCTGCTGCGAGTAATCGCTGGCCTGGAGGGCATTGCGGCAGGGGCGGTGATGTTGCAGGGGGAGGAGATTAGCCAGCGCCCTGTGCACCGTCGCCATACTCCTATGGTGTGGCAGAGTTTTGCCCTGTTTCCCCACCTGAATGTTCGGCAGAATATCGCCTTTGGCCTCACCCTGGGCAAACATCGCCAGGTCGATGTGCAGCAGCGGGTGCACACTGTAGCAGCCCTCATGCACCTGGAGGAATTGCTGGAGCGGCGGATTAGCCAGCTTAGTGGTGGGCAAAAGCAGCGGGTGGCGATCGCCCGGGCCCTGGTCACCGAGCCCCCGATCCTGCTGCTGGATGAGCCCATGAGTGCCCTTGACCCCCACCTGCGGGTGAGAATGCAGGGGGAGCTAAAACGGCTGCAGCAGTCCTTGGGGATTTCCTTCTTCTACGTCACCCACAACCAGGACGAAGCCTTCTCCATGGCCGATCGGATTGTGGTGATGAATCAAGGACGGATTGAGCAGGTGGGAACTCCATCCGCGATCTACAACCAGCCAGCCAGCCATTTTGTGGCGGAGTTTGTCGGCAACAACAATCTGTTCGACGGTGAAGTGACGGCGGTGGAGGGCGCTACCATCACGGTCCAGTGCCCCCAGGGGAGTATGCAGGCTTGGTCGGAACAGCACCATGGTGCCGGGGATAGGGTGACGGTGGTGGTGCCTGCCGATCGCATCAGTCTCTCTGCCCCGTCGGAGGCCGCGCCAAACACCCTGCAGGCCACCCTGCGAGGGCGGGAGTTTCTCGGTTCCCAGGTGATCTATGTGCTGGAAACGGCCACCGGCTATGAAGTGCGGGTGATTCGCCAGGAGCCCCTCAGCCAGAGTTTGGATATTCCTATTAATGCCCTCCTGCAGCTTTCCTGGCCCACAGAAGATAGCCTATTACTGGAGGAACGGAGGTAAAGGCCATGGCCATATCTATGAGGCGTCCCCAGGTCAGCTACACCCCTGACGAGGCCAGCCCGATGAAGTACCTCTGCCTGGCGCCAGTGGTGATCTATGACAGTCTGTTCTTTTTACTCCCCCTGTTCTTTTTGATCTGGATTGGCTTCTGGAGTGTGGAGAATTACCGGGCGGTGCCGGGGTTTTCCCTGGCCAACTACAGCGACATTTTCAGTCAATTGTTTAGTCGATCCCGTTATGGCCTGGCGATCGCCCAATCCCTCTGGGTGGCGGCCACCACCACCCTGCTGGGACTGTTGCTGTGCTACCCCTTTGCCCTGATGCTGGCCTTTGGGGTGCCCCCCGCCCGACAACGCTTTGCCCTGGTGCTAGCGATCGCCCCCTTCTGGACTAGCTACATTCTGCGCCTCTATGCCTGGCAAACGGTGATCAATACCAACGGCTTGCTGAATACCCTGCTGATCCGGCTGGGATGGATTGAGACGCCCCTGCCCCTGATCTTTACCCAGGCTGGCACCCGCATTGGCCTGCTGCACTACCTGGCCCCGATCATGATTTTAATTCTCTACCTGGTGGTGCGCGGTATCGACCCGACCCTGTTAAAAGCATCCCAAAACCTGGGGGCCAACACCTGGCAAACCTTCTGGCGGGTGCTGTTACCCCTGAGTAAACCGGGGTTGGTGTATAGTGCCGTGTTCGGCGCCATCATCAGCCTGGGGGATGTGTTGTCGGGCATTATTCTCGGGGGGGGGACGGGTAAGTCCTGGCTGGGGGCTTTCCCCCTATTTTCCACTGTGATTTTTAATGAGTATGCCGCCTCCACCAACTTGCCCCGCACCTCGGCCCTGGCCACCGTGTTGATTGGCCTGATGGCGATGATTTTGGTGGCGGGGTTGAGATGTTCTAGGATGGAGGACTAGGGGATGCAGGCTCAATCTTTTGCCAGTCGGGGGCTAAAGTTGGCTGGCTGGATCTATCTGGTGATGGGCTATGGTCTGCTGATGCTGCCGATCGTCACCCTGGTGGTGTTTTCCTTCGAGAGTTCCCGCTTCCCTACCCTGCCCTGGACGGGCTGGACCTGGAGTTGGTATCGGCAACTCTGGCAGGACGGTACTCTAATTCAGGCCCTCAGGGCCAGCTTGTTGGTCTCCCCCCTGGCGGCGGCGATTGCCACCATGCTAGGGTTTTTCGGGGCCTATGCCCTAAATCGGTTTGAATTTCGCGGCAAGCAGCCTCTCACCATTCTCCTGATTGTGCCCATCCTGGTGCCTCCCCTGATTCTGGGGGTGGCGTTTTTAGGCTGGCTGTCGCGGTTTAACCTGCAGGGACAGCTGCACAGTATTTTGCTGGCCCACGTGGTGATTTTGCTGCCCACGGCGATCGCCCTGATCAGTCTGCGTCTGATGCAGATGCCCCGGTCCCTCGAACAGGCCGCCTGGAACCTGGGGGCAACGGAGTGGCAGGCGCTATGGCGGGTGGTGCTGCCCTGGGCCCTGCCCGGCATGGCCGGCGGGTTTTTACTGGCTTTTACCTTTTCCTTTGATGAGTTTGTGATTGCCTGGTTTGTGTCGGGGTTTGCACCTACCTTGCCGGTGGCCATTTACAACTTTCTCGGCTCTAACCTGTCCCCCTCCCTGAATGCGATCGGCACCATCGTCTTTTTATTTTCCTTGGTGCTACTGGTGGGGGTGGAGCTGCTGTTGATTCCCATGCTGGTCAGCACACCGACCAAGGCTCCCTAATCAGCAGGCCCTGGGGGGTATTCCCTAGCCTGGCGGCGGCGAGCCAAAATGACTGGCCAGGGTGAGTTTGTACCAACCGGCTCTCTTCTAAACAGTCCGGATCGAGCGATAGGTATTCCCAGCATCCCTGTCTTCCTGCCCATCTCGTGTTTGTTAACCCTGTGTTGATTTGCCTACCATGAGCCTCTCTAGATACTTAATTAAGCAAGCCACCGTCCTGCCTTTTACCCTGCAAACCGATGGCCATTTAGACTTAGACCCCCGGTTGCAGGATGTGTTGATCGTCGGTGATCGGATTGTCCAGGTGGCCGATCAGATTGACCCTGGCGTGGAGCCGGTAACGGTGATCGACGCCCGTGATCAGCTATTGATTCCGGGGTTTGTCAACGCCCATGCCCACTCGGTGGAAATTTTGGAGAAGGGGCGGTATGAAGCCCTGCCCCTGGAACTGTGGATGCTGTACACCTATCCCCCCCTGAAGCGCACCCACCTCAGCCCTCGCCTCTGTTACCTGCGGACCCTGCTGGGCGCCCTGGAGATGGTCAAGTCCGGTGCCACCACCATTCAGGATGACCTGATTGAGCTGCCCTACATCACCCCAGCGATCTTTGCAGCGGTGGCCCAGGCCTACCTGGATATTGGCTTACGGGTCAGTCTCACCCATCATGGGATCAACCTGCCACTCTATAAAACCATTCCCTATCTGGACGATTTTCTCTCAGCGGATCTGAAGCACGAGATGGATGCCATGGAGGGGCTCGATGATGGCACCTGGATTGCCATGTTTAAAGAGTTCTATGCCAATTGGCAGGGTAAGCAGGGGCTGATCACCCTGGCCCTGGCTCCCTCAGCCCCCCAACGGGTGACCCCGGCACTGATGCATCAGATTGCAGAGTTATCAGAGTCCTTAGATCTCCCTATCCACACCCATATGCTGGAAACCAAAACCCAGGCGGTCACTGGGCCTGAGTTTTATGGTCCGGGGCAATCGGTGGTCAGCTATGCCCAGCGTCATGGCATTCTCACCCACCGTACCGCCATTGCCCATGGTATCTGGCTAACGGATCAGGATGTGGAGCTGATTGCGGCGGCTGGAGCCACCGTTGTCCATAATGTGGTCAGTAATCACCGACTGTGCAGTGGTATTGCCCCGATTCGCCAGCTGTTGGATGCGGGGGTGAATGTCGCCCTGGGTACCGATGGCATCAGTTCCAATGATTCCTTTAACATGTTTGATGTGCTCAAAACGGCGGGTCAGGTGCACTCGGTGACCCATCCTGACTATGGGCGCTACCCGCGGGCTCGGGATGTGCTGAAGTGGGCCACCTATGGGGGGGCACGCTCGGCCCTACTGCAGGATCAGGTGGGGGCGATCGCCCCTGGCTTTAAGGCTGATTGTGTGCTCTACGATCTCAACACCACCAGCTTTATTCCCCGTGGCCAGTTGCCCATCCATCTGGTCTATGCTGAGCATGGCCAGTCGATTCGACGGGTATTTATCAATGGTCAATTGGTGGTGCAGGACGGGACTGTGTTGACGGTGGACGAATCGGCTCTGCTGCAGGAGTTACAGGCCCTGTTAACTGAGTATGAGCCACAACGGGCGGAGCTCTATCGTCAGGCTGATCGATTGCGCCCTGCCCTGGCGGCCACCTACCAAAAGGCTATGGCTCAACCCCTCACCATTGAGCGTTTCACCCGCATCGAAAAGTAATTCTAGGGGGTTGCCAGGCGATCAACCCCAGCCTATCTCCCGCCAAGACGGTCCAGGTTGCATTAAGCTTCAGCCGAAATACTGCGATCGCAACTTCATCATCGATCATGACGAGGGGGGGCTGGGCCACCTCGTCACGCTCCTAATGAACGGGCCAGCCGAGCAGGTTGGCGACATCTTGCCATACCTGGATGGGGTTGAAGGGTTTAGCAATAATCCCCACCACCCCCAGTTCTGTAAATCGGTCCACGTCGCTCTTCAGGACCCTAGCGGTTAACAGGATGACTGGGATAATTTGGGTACTGGGGCTGCTTTGAAGTTCCTTGAACACGGCTACCCCATCCATATCCGGCATGGATACATCCAGTAAAATCGCATCCCAGGATTGGGTCTTGGCCTTAGTCAGACCCTCTTGCCCTGAACCCGCTTGATCCGGTTGCCAGCCGCCAAATTCTTCTAGCACCAGACACACCACCTCACGAATGTCGGGCTCGTCGTCAATGACTAGAATTTTCTTGGTCATCGGGGTGAATTGGTAGAGTGAAGTAAAAGCAACTGCCCTCCCCTAATATACTCTCTGCCCAGATCCTTCCCCCATGTTGTTCCACGATGCTTTTACAAATCGCCAGACCAAGGCCCGTTCCCCCCTTCTGACGGGAGTCAGACACGTCCACCTGCTTAAAACGCTCGAAAATGGTGTCCAGGCGATCGGCGGGGATGCCCCGCCCCTGGTCCTTCACCGTAAATAAAACCTGGTCTGTGGCCGTCAGTTCCGATTTCAAGTAGACGGCGTCGCCGGCGGTGGAAAATTTAATGGCATTGCTGAGCAGGTTGGTGAGGGTTTGGACGATCGCATCGGGGGCTACCCACAGGCTGATCGGCACCGGTTCCAGATAGACTTCCACCGCGGCCTCCAGGGCGATCGCCTCCAGCCCCTCCAGGGCGGCGGTCATCAGGGCTGACACCGGGCAGACCTCCTTCACCAACTCCACCTTGCCCGAGGTAAGTCGCTCCAGGTCAAGAATA
>CAYVMR010000046.1:0-14372 GCA_964452545.1 uncultured bacterium | reverse complement strand
CGTGGGCTTCGAAACTAATCAGCTTACCGGTAACGGGATGGTGAATGTAAAAGCGTCGGTATTCCTCGTAATCTAAGATATTTAAGACCCGCTTCACCACATCCCGTTCTTGAAAAGCCTTAGCTTCCGATCTGGCTTTGTCAATCCGCTGCCAGCGTTGATGTTGTTGATAAAGGTGTAGCCAGACCAGGGCAATGAAGGCTCCTGTGGCCAGGCTTAACCCCATCAGTAACAGCCCTGGGGAAATACCGGTAGCCAGGCTAAACCGCGCTAGCCAGGAAGGGGGCCGCTCTACCTCCTGCACCAAAATCTGGGTTTGATCGGTTAGGGCAGCAGAGGGTTTAGCTATCAGCCCTGCGTCGCCCATCACCGTAGCCCCCAGCGCTGTAGCCAGAGCGAATACAAGCAAAGGCTTTCTTAACATGGTGGACTCCCCAGGAAATAACCTTGCTTGATGCTACCGGAAAATGCCAAAGCAAAACACCAAGATTAGGGGAACTAAGGGGGGCAAAAGTCATCACTAGTTAGATCGGGGGACAAATCCTGCCTCAGGTTAGGGCAGACCCTATCCCCTAACCCAAGCCAGTCCGCCAACCCGGGGTGGTGATGGGTGTTAGCACGGTCAATGCCTGGGGAATACACTCAATATCCACCGGTGTGGTGCCCATAATTTCACCGTCTATGACCACGGGGCGAGGGCTTTCGGTGGTAATCCGCAGGCGAGAGGCTCGTAAACAGAGGATATCTTCGCGGTTGGTGGGGTTGTTGACCAGAGCCGCAGCAAACAGACTAGTGAGGGCGCCAATCCCCTGCAAACGATTTCTACTGGTACCCACGGTGATATCCAGCAGCCCGTCCTGATAGTCAACCCGACCAAAGCCCTGGGCCAGCACCGATGTGGCGGGAGCGGCATTGGCGACGGTGATACTGGAGGTGGTGAGGGTACCCTTGAGGAGGTTACCGTGGCTATGCTCAGCCCCCTCGAGCTCTAAACTGGCTTCAAAATTTTGGGCTTCGCTCCATTGCTGCACCCCGGCCAGAATATAGGCCAGGGCGCCAAAACGGTTTTTCAACTCTCGATTAGCGCGATTCACGTAGTCAGCTTCAAAGCCAACCCCAGCCAGTAAAACCATGGCTCGGCCATTGCAACGAGCCCCGTCCACCACCTGGGTATGGCCAGCCAAAATCGTGTCACAGGCGGCGGCAATGGCGGTGGGGATCCCCAGAGCGTTGGCGAAGGCATTGGCCGTGCCCCGGGGAATGATACCCAGGGGAGTACCGGTTTCCAAAACCGCGCTAGCCACCTCCGATACCGTGCCGTCACCACCGCAGGCAATAATCACATCGGTGCCGTCGTTCAGGGCATGGCGAGCCTGGTCTGCGGGGTTGAGGTCAGGCTGAGTCAAGATCACCTGCACCTGCACCTGGGGCTCTAGCAACCGACGAATCAAGGCAAGGTCCTGATCGGGGTTACCTTGACCAGCCACGGGATTAAAAATCAGGTGACCAACCCGAGCCTTGCCCAGGTGGGTGATTACTGCCTCAGCGGTGGCTAAGTTAGTCGCCAGGAGGACATCGTGGACATGACAAACTCGCCATAGGGTCTGGATGCTCAGGGCGGGAGGGTAGGCCGGGGTGGCATCTACCAGACAGATCACCGCCGCGATCTGGCCACTACAAACCCGGGCAGCTACCTCCACGTCTCCCCCCAGGGCTGCGGGGGGGAGACAGGTCACCGGCAAGTCAGTGGCCTGTTGGACCCACTCACCGGTGTGGGCCGTGGCAACCAAGTGATAACGACAGAGTACCGCCGTAAATCGCTGCACCAGGGCCACCAGGTTCTCCTTGCAGAGATCATCGGCGATTAGGGCAACTTGGGTCGGCATGGAGTTCTAGTAGTAGTTACCCAATTTGCGGTGGTGGACCGCGGTCACCCCGTCGGGGTGAGCAACCTTACCATCCCGCACAGTACAGTAAACCACCCAGTGGTCACTGACTTCCATCCGACTGGCCACCTCACATTCCAGATAGGCTAGGGCATCGGCCAGAATAGGGGAGCCATTATTGGCGGGTCGAGTACGGATGCCGGCAAAGCGATCGGCCCTGGGGGCAAAGCGCTTAAGAAAATGCTTCATCAGAGGCAGGTGTTTTCCCTCCTCTAAAACATTTAGAACGAAGGTATCACCCACCTGCATAAGGGACTCAATGGCCCGGTCCTTAGCCACGGCCACCGTAAACCCGAGGGGCTGAAAACTGGCCTGGGCCACCCAGGAGGCTAGCATGGCACTGGCCACCTCCCCCTTGCGAGCGGTGATAATATACAGGCCGCTGCTAATCCGTCCCAGGGCCTTTTCTAGGTCGGCATCTAAGGTTTTCAGCTGCTTCACCTTGCTGACCTGCCTCAGGGCTTGGCCTAGGTCAGTACCGGCTTCTTCACAGTATTGGTAAACGGATTCCCCGGGCGTGTCCTTGACGCGGAGAGGTTGGAACGCTGGCCTTAACCCCAACTGCTGCAGCTGGGTCGCAATTGGGTCAATCGGTTCATCATTACCCCCGTAGGACTCAAACAACCCAAAGGTTTGTTTGGCGTGGACGGCGGCCAAAATAGTTCCTAGGGTAGCTTGGGTTTCTGGGGAACCGCTACCCGATGTGGGGGGAACCGCGACCACAAGGCCCTGGGCCCGCCCCACTAATTCTGTCACCTCCTGAGGGTCGGCGGACCGCATGTCCACCATTTCCACCGCCACACTGGTTTTGGTAATGCCCCGGGCAATGGCCTGGGACAGGCGATCGCTATAACCATAGTCAGAGACATAAAATACCGCCACGAGGTCCTCTGCCTGACTTTTCTCCAGGCTCCAGCGTTGGTAGCGATCGGTGAGTTCCACCAGGTTATAGCGCAGGAGGGGGCCATGCCCCGTCGCGATCATGCCAAGGGAGGGCAGAACCGCCATGCGCTTCATCGCTGCCACTACGGAGCGAGCATTGGGAGCCATCAGACACTCGTAGTAAAACCGAAAGTCTGGGGAAATGAGTTCCAAATCTTCGTCGTAGAGTGCTTCACTACAAAAGTGCATCCCAAAGGCATCACAGGTGTAGAGGATGGCGGTTTTATGGTCATAGGTAAACATGGTGTCGGGCCAGTGCAAGTTAGGAGCACTGACGAATTCGAGGATATGCCCTTGGCCCAGGTCAAGGGTATCGCCATTTTTAACGATCAGTCGGGCAAAGGGTCGATGTACCAAATCCTCGAGAAAGGCGATCGCCACCTTTGACCCCACCACTGTCGCCTGCGGCGCCAGCTCCAGGATATCTGGAACCAGAGCACTGTGGTCAGGCTCAGTGTGACTGATCACAATATAATCAATAGTTTTCGGATCCAGTTGACCCTTCAGAGTCTGCAGGTATAGCTGACGAAATTTGGCATGGGAAGTATCCACCAGGGCCGTGGCATCGCTGCAAATAATGAAAGAATTGTAGGTGGTGCCGTTCTGCAAACCAAACTCAATATCAAAACGATCCCGGTCCCAATCAAGGGACCGTAGGGCGGTGGTATCCTCACTGAGGGGTTCTACCTGAATCGTCAAGCGCTTTTGTTCAACCGGAGCCGTGGCAACCATATCTGATCTACACTCCTAACGTAAGCTTCTGGGCATAGGCCATGGGAGACCGTACATACCCGGTTCAGACACTTTAGTAACTTTTCCGTTTCTAATGTCACTATAGCAAGATCGATAGGGGTTGGCGTCTGCCCATAAGTAGCTCTACTTATCAACCTTCCTGATTAATCCGGTAAGTCTTGCTTTATTAAATCCGATTGATTCAAGTCCCCTCTTGCACCGATAGGGCAGTACTAGGATTGATCACACTGACCAGGGCAAGGTCCACCTGATTTTCCCCGGGCGACGCTAACTCGGCTCGCACACCAGGACCAAAGAAGCTTTCGATCTTGGCTTTTTTATCCAGCCAGTTAGAAAAGGGCACCGTCGCAGAGTCAAACTCCAACACCAGGGCATAGCTACCATCCATTTCCACCTCACGGATGGCTTTCAATTCCGGGCATTCCTCCCCGGCGGGGCTTAATCCTAACTTTTGCAGGGCCACATCCAAATGGGCCTCCTGACCGTAACGGTAGCGGGTGACGTCTTGACGAAGTTGATTTTGAGTGGGGGTGGCCAAGGTCTGGCGCAATGCCAGCACCGCCGGGGAGGTGGTCTGGCTGTAGGGAACCGGATCCAGTTCTGCCGCTCGGAGGGCTAACCCTCCCAACAACACAGGGATCCCATAGAAAAAACCCGCCAGGTTGAGGGTGGCGTTGTCTTGGAAATAGGCCACAAAGCCGACTAGGGTAAGCAGCCCCCCCACCCCTAGCAGTACAGTGCTTAAGTTGATTCGGCCCAACATAGTAATTGTTAGTTGCTCACTACTTGACATTGTCTTTTCCTATCATGCCCCCTGGTGACCGGCAAGCATAGCCCTCCAGAAAGGATTCTGCAGGGGTTCCCTCTCGATGGGCGATCGACCGGTCCCATCCATTCGAATGAGAGGTTTATCCAGGGAAGGGCAAATTTGTTTATGCTGGGCAAGGAGAGTTCTGAGATCAGTGCTATGGACTATGAGGGCATTCGCGATCGCATCGCAACCATCAAAAGTAAGCGCGAGGCGCTGATTCGTCTGTTAGAGCAACCCGACCTGGGGACTTTACGGATCGATGTCAACCAAGCCCTGGAGGAGATCGACGATCTCCTTGAGGAGTTTGAACGTGCTTTTCCGACACCGTAATACCCTATAAAGGTTGACCTTACAGACCACTAGGCTATGACCACCTGCTACTCCGTTGAGATTCATCACCAGGGAACCACACACCTGCTCTCAGGTCCCCCCGATCAAACTATCCTGGCAGCCGCCCAGGCGGCTGGCCTCGATCTGCCATTTTCCTGCAGCGCAGGGGTTTGTACCACCTGTGCCGCCTTAATTTTGGAGGGACAGGTGGATCAAGCCGATGGCATGGGGGTCAGTCCTGAATTACAGGCAGAGGGCTATGCCCTGCTCTGCGTCGCCTACCCACGGTCCGATCTAAAGATTGAAACCGAAAAAGAAGACGTAGTATACCAACGTCAGTTTGGCCAGTCCTGAAGGCTCAAGGGTCAGCTGACAGCCCTATGGACCACAGCATCCCGGTCAACAAATCAGCCTTTCTTAGCTTTACGCCCAATGGGATTGGGTGTATTGTGATTTGGTAATTTTGCTAGCCATCTAGTTCTTAAGCTGAACACCCTGATTCTATTCCGATCCGAATGTTTCTTTTTAATAAGTCCTTAGGATGACGCACCATGAGTACAGAGTTTGAGTCAAAGGATAGCTTTATCGGATCTGAGGATCCTATGATCACCGGTAAAGACTCAGAGTCTGCCGCCGAGGCCTTGACCGATGAGGCGACTAAACAAGTTAAGCAAGTATGGGAAAAAATCTCTGGGTTATTAGGAGATTTACCAGATTACGTTTCGGAGTTCTTTAAGCAGTACCGTCGTCCCATTGTCACTGTTGGGTTAATCCTGGCCGCCATTTTGGCGGTCAAAATCGTCCTAGCTCTGTTGGACGCGGTGGATGACATTCCCTTACTGGCTCCCAGTCTGGAGTTAATTGGTTTATTTTATACAGGCTGGTTCCTATACCGTTATTTGCTAAAAGCATCCAACCGCCAAGAGTTGCTCGACGACATTAGCTCGATCCGCGATCAAATTCTAGGCAAACACAACTAGACAGCTAGACAGCCCAACACCCTCAACTATCCCAGTCCATGGGCCATCTCTGTCTATCGTTCTATGGTTGAATATAGCGTTGACCAAAACACTGAGTACCGCTCTGATCTGTCCAAGGGAAACCGGGTGAGGACCTCCAGCCTACCTACGCCTCGTTGCCACAGGTTAGGCCATACCGCCCGGCCCCCTGGCCAGGTCGCTTTTTACCAGGTCGCTTTTTAATTTAGCCGATGCAATTGGGGCATTAACAGGACTGTGTATAGGTATGGGACACTTCGTCGGATCAGAGGGGTACATCACCAGTGGCTATATCGGTGTGGCAGTTGTTGGCTCCAACATTACCCTATCGTTTAAAGCCTTCAACACGAGTGCAGATAACCTGCCTCTGCAGGCTGTATTGACGATTAGTGGCAACCTGAGTAAACGGCCCATGAATCTCGGTCCATTACCGACAGCAGATTCAGATTTTGAAATGAGTGTGCCAACGGGCACCGATGTTAGTCTCTTTAATACGGTGGTAGTTTGCTTAGCCGATCTGGAAACCGTGGTTGGACAGGCTTCTATTCCCTAGGTACTCAAGGGCCCGGGGAGGCAAGGTCCGTTAGCTGGATTAGTGTGCGGGGGCGTCAAAAGCAGCATCAATGTAGTCTTGTAAGGCCAAGTAACGGCCATCTGCCAGATTTAAATGACGTTCAGCCTGGTGACTAGGGCAGGGACCCCAGCGACAGGTCACCAGAGCGACATCAAAGCGGCAGACGGCCCGGACCCACTGTGGATGTCTCAGCAGGTAGAGTTGAGCGGCCTTAGATAATTTGCTCTGTTTTCGTCGGGTAAGTGCCATCAAACCATCCGCATCCCAATTGCCCTGGCTGCGGGTTTTGACCTCGACAAAGGCCAATTGCCCCGGAGGCCCGGCCATAGCTCGGGCCACCACCAAGTCCAATTCTCCCCAGGTACAATGCCATTGGCGGTCTAGGACTTGCCAGCCCTGGGTAGTCAGCCAGTTTGCCACCAGAGTTTCGCCGAGGGTACCCAGGTCTATTTTGCCGAGGGGATTAACCATAACTAAGCAACCCAATGCTAGATCAGCTCATTTTAAATGGCTCGCCACCGTGGACGGCGAGTCGGCAGCCAGGGCCAGCACAATAGCTGACCCTGGAGTGGGCGTCGCCATGACATCAGCCCCCGTCGCCCCTATTCTCCAGGTTCTGGCCAAGGACATCACCGTCTTGTCCTAACCGGACTGGCGACTGCTATAGCGATAACCTTGCAAAGTCTTATTGCAGGATTTAAAGAACTCTAGCCTGGAGTAAAGGTTCTCTAATAACCCTGGGGACCCTGGGCTAACTGACGCAAAATAAGAGTAGAAGGTATGCTGGGTCATTGACTAGCGTCCTGGCGGCAACCCTATTTCCATGTATGAGGTAAATTCATGACTAGTCCTAACCCTCAAGACGTGCTGCAGCATCTACAACAGTTAGAGCAGGTGGATACGGTACAAAGTGCATCCTATCGGGAGGAAGCCCAGGACGTGCTAGCCGACCCCAGTGTCAGCCTATCCTGGCGGGACGCGATTAGCGATCGCCTCAACCAGGCCAATCATGACCTGGCCCTACACACGGTTGGCAACGAAGACAGTTACTAAACCCTGACGAACTCCTGTGACAACCAGCTGGGGAAAACTGTTGAACCAGACTAACGCCCCCTAGGCGATCGCAGTGGCAGGAGAAAAGCGAAAACCAGCCTGGCGAATCCTATCCATGGCTTCTGCCAGGCGCGCTTGATCAGCAATTAAGCTCACTCGAACATAACCCTCCCCACCAGGTCCAAAGGCATTGCCAGGGGTGAGGACCACACCCGTATCTCCTAGCACAGCTAGGGCAAAGTCCGTGGAGGTGGTATTGAGGGGGCAGGGTACCCAGAGATACATGGTGGCCTGGGGTTTAGTCACAGACCAACCCAGGGAGGCAAATTCCCTAATTAACAGGTCACGACGGCTAGCGTAGCGATGTTGCGCCTCCTCTAAATAGCGATCGGGAAGGGACAAAGCGGTCTCCGCCGCCCGTTGCAAGGCCGCAAAAATCCCATAATCTAAATTAGTTTTGAGGGTACGCAACCCCTGGATCACCTGGGAATTACCCACCACAAAGCCAACCCGCCAACCTGCCATGTTGTAGGTCTTAGAAAGGGTATGGAACTCCACGCCAATCTCCTTACCCCCGGGAATCTCCAGTAAGCTGGTGGGCTGATAGCCATCAAAGGCCAGCTCGGCATAGCACAGATCGTGCACTAAAAGGATTTGGTAGCGATGGGCAAAGTCCACCGCCGCCTCAAAAAACTCCCTAGGGGCGGTAGCCGCTGTAGGATTATTGGGATAGTTAAAAAACAAGGCTTTGGCTCGCCTAGCCACCTCTGGGGGAATGGCATCAAAGTCAATTAACCAACCGTTATCAGGGCTCAGCGGCAGGGAGTAAATATCCCCTCCAGCAATGGCCGGTCCCCGAAAATGGGCGGGATAGGCAGGAGTTGGCACCAACACCAAATCACCGGGATTGATAAAAGCCATAGCCAGGTGGGTGATCCCTTCCTTCGATCCGAGCAAGGGCAGGGCTTCAGCGGTAGGATCGAGTCGCACACTGTAGCGACGAGCATACCAATCCGTAATGGCGGTGCGAAAGCTGGCGGTGCCTTCAAAGGGGGGATAGCCATGGGTAGCGCTATCGGCGATCGCCTGTCGAGCCGCCTCAACCACTGGAGCCGGCGTCGGGCCATCGGGGTTGCCCATGCCCAAATCAATTAAATCCAGCCCCTGGTCGCGAGCCCGGGCCTTGAGTTCATCTAAACGGGCAAAAACGTAGGGGGGCAGAGTCGCAATGCGGTGGGCAGGTTGAAGCCAACTGAGGGTCATGGCTATAGCTCCGAGGTAGCCGTAGGGGATAGGGGGGCACAGGGGCGCGGCCGCAGTTCTGAACTCAGGGGAGAAACCATCGCGGCCATCAAGTCGTCAGGGGTGACAGCAAAGGGCAAATGATGGATGTCAGACCCTTCTCGACAGGCAAAATCAGCGGCTTGCTGTAAATCCCTAAGGGTAATATCCCCCAAGTTGAGATCGGCTAGGCAGGTCGGCAAGCCAATTTGGCGGTAAAAGTCAATGAGTTGTTGACGGGCGGCGATCGCCAAAGCCGCCTTACCGCCCATTTCTTCTAAGCGCAGCTGCACCAAAATACCGTAGGCGACTTTTTCGCCGTGCAGCATGGAGTGGCTAGTCGGTAACTGGGTGAGGCCATTGTGTACCGCATGGGCTGCCACCGTTCGACACTGAGCGCCACCGATACCCCCCACCACCCCAGCCAGCAGCACGGTGGCGTCGACCACATCTCGCCAGTCTATACCGCCCCATTGACTAAGGGCAGCGGCAGATTTTTGCAGCAGAATATCCCGCAGCACTCGAGCCTGCTGCACCGCTGACACCAGCAAGGTGTGTTGAGAGGCACCACTACTCACAGAAGCCTCATACCACTTGGCCAGACCATCACCGATGCCAGACACCAGGGTACGCGGTGGGGCGGTTTTTACCAAGTCATAGTCAAGAATTAACAGATCGGGACAGCGGGACAGGGCCACATCGTAGCGAAAGGCCCCCCGATCAGAATAGATATTAGACAACGCGGTCCAGGCTGCACAGGTAGCCGCAGAGGTGGGGATGGTCACCACCGGACAACCCTGCTGATGGGCCAGCAGCTTAGCCGTATCTAGGGCCTTGCCACCCCCCACGCCCACAATCAGATCAGCCCGATGGGCCTGAGCCACACTACCCAGGCGAACTAGGGTAGACTCGCTGCAATCCTCACCGTATACCGTAGCTTGCAAGGCCAACCCCAGGCCTTGAAGATCGACAAGTAGTGGTTGGACCTGGACTAAGGCCCGCTTACTACCAACCACTAAGGGACGGTGACCCAATCTGGCAATCACGCGGCCCTGATCCGCTAAAATCTCCTCGCCGCGAACGACTTGAGCCGGAGCCATGGTGAGGGTGGGTAGATGAACTGTAGTCATAGGACAAGGATACTTTGGAAGTAGGCAATTATTCTATATTCACCATAGGCGAGAACAGATGTGGGGTTAATGATCCAACATTGAAGATTCCATAGGAGTTAATGACCACTGGCGATAGTCAAGATCAGCCCTGATAAGGCAATCTGGCTAGCCAGGAATTTCACCAGTCTCCGCACCCAATTGGACGACATAGGGATCCTCCCCCTCCTCCAAGGGTTTGGCGGCCGGCTGAACTTGACCCAGGTAAACCAGCTGAGAGATGCCCTCAGGGGCATGAATAATAGTGCGGGCACGAATGGTGGCCGTTTGACCGGGAATGCCCAAACGATAGGGCTTAAATAAATTGCTAGCCGCCTGACGCAAGGTGGCGTCTAAAGCTTCTGGAGTGACGTCCGCCGGCACGGTGATGACAATCTGGCTAGCCCCTGAATCGTAGACAGTAGAATAGGGTATCGCTCCAGGAATCACGGAACGGGTAAATGGTTCTAAGCTGAGGCCAAACAAACCCACCGTCAACACTATGGCTAAGCCAGTCGCCCCCACCAGTCGGAAGCGAATCCCCCACTTGAAGGCAAAACCAAAGGCTGTTAAAGCGGCTAAGGTAAGCGTGCCGATCCCCATCCATTGGGCAGCGCCGGCAAAATCAGTTGGGTTTAGCATAGGTTACTAGGGGATAGGGATTGAACCAACTTGGGTAGAGTCTGATCCTATCAGGACTGTCCTACCCAAGACTACTAGATTTATAACCCCTGAATTCATGGCCTGCTGGTGACTCTTTAAAGCCTAGAACCCTAAAAATCTAACGATCGGACTCAAGGACGATGAGTTTTTCCGAGGTTTCTTTCAGGGTGTGTAACGCCAGGCTAGCCCGGTCGATCCTGGCCCGAAAAGGTTGTAAAGACAACCAAGACAAGGTACAACTTGAAGCCGTAGCACATTATTTCATGGCAGAACTATGGCAATAGCATTGGTTAGAATGTTCAGCGGCTGCCAACGATCGCCTCGTCGATGGGCCACAGCCCTGGTAGCTGTTACCGTGGTCGGTTTAACCGGCTGTGGTTCATCAAAAATCAGCCAGTGTAATAAGTTAGCGGAGGTGGTCAATCAAACCCAAGGTTTCATGCAAGATTTTGAAACCGAAATTCAAGCTTTTAGCGAAAGCGCTGCCCAGGTTAAAAACCTCGACGATATAAAGGCCGCCGCCAGTCAGTACACTACCGCCGTGGATAAGGTGGTCACTAACCTGGATAGATTGGTGCAGGATCTGCAGACCACATCCCTCAAAGATTCTGAGCTCAGCCAATTTCGAGACAGCTATGTAGAGGTGGTCAACGGGTTCAAATCGGCCCTTGAGGAAGCTCGTCAGGCCATGGATCTAGTGGTTACCGTACAGACAGAAACCGACCTACCCGCCAAAATCGAAGAATCACAACAGCAAACCGTAAAAGCCGTAACCACCATTGAGACCCTATCTCAACAGGAAGCCCAACTGATTACTGATGTTAACAACTACTGTGGCGCCGTTTCACCCGAAACCGACCCAGCCCCTGACCAACCCGTCGATACAACACCCCCCCCAACCCCTGACCAGTAAGCCAACCCGCCTGCCATCCAAGCCCAGTTTCCAGCCCGGGGGACCCACCATTCCTGCCTAAACCCCGTCCTGAGAACGTTTCAGGGCTTGACTGCTCCATTCCCAGAACAAAAGCAGGGCACAAGACCCCGAAAGTCTAAAATATGAATTTTTGTAAAAGTTAGCCATTTTCCTCCGGACGGGGTATCCTAAGAGTCTGACTAGGGTGATTACCAAGCTCCCTGGTGCTGGAGTTGCTGAGATCTATTGACCGTTGAACCGTACATACAGGTCGCCGTTTTCCTAAGCTAAGCCTTGAGATTGAAGGAATTTCAAGGGGTTTAACTGACTTTTGAGCGCTAATGACTCTTTGAAAAGTTGGTCAAGGTCAGGTCTTAGGTATGATGGCTAGTTCTCATCGCAGGGTAGTCATAGCACCGTGAGTAAACAGACTGAGGTTGCATCTCAACTGAAACTAGAATTGTCTAAAGTTCTAGATCGTAGTCCGGCAGACTGGATCTTAGTCTACCTGGCCCTCGCTATGATGAAGATGGGAGGGCATCGCTACGGTACCTTTTTGGATGCGGCCACCACCGCTGCCAAGTTGGCCATTTACAGCACTTTTATAGAACAAGGTAGCAATATCCGTAAAACCGGCTTTCTCTACCACGTAGAGCCAAAGCGGGTGAAGGCGATTGTTAAAGAGGTGGAAGACGCGGTCGCTGAAGGCCAAAGTCTGAAGGTCTTTAGCTCCAAGGAGCCGTTTTATGTGATGGCCCTGCCCTTTTTGTGGAATGAGCGGTTTCCCTGTAGCGAGCATGAGTCACCGGTAAAAATCAGCGGCTTGACCCCCGGGGAACGCAAGGGTATTGAGGAAAGCTTGCCAGAAGGGTGTCCCCGAGCTCGGATTTTGGACCAGGTCGAGTTCAGTGAATTGATCGAAATGGTCCACAACCTTTCCCAGGAGGAGTTGCCAGAGGCGCAGCGGATGCCCTTTAGCGATGCCTTGATGCTACACATCAAGTTTCGTCTGCTCCACTCGGGTACCGTGATCCAAATTGATTCGCCGTTGGTGGATATCCCTCTCTTTGCTCTGACCAGTGAGTTTTACTCACCTCGGGGAGAACGGGAACGGGTCTTTGCCATGATTGATGACGTGGCCCGCTATTTTAATATTTTGCAAGCCTGGGTTGAGGCCAAGGAAGGCACCCTACGGGGTGTGGAAGTGTTTGATATCGACCTAGAGCGCCGTCAGGAAGCCCTGGATGAACTGGATACGATGATGCGGGAATGGGCCGACAAATACCATGTGGATGGCGGGTTTCCCATGGTGTTACAGTTTGCGGCGGGTACCCGGGAATATGAATAGGACCTCGGCGCTGAGGTCAAGGGGGAAGGTGGCGGCCCTTCCTGGAGATTATTGGGGTTTGCTGAGGATCTCCCGACTGGGTTGGGCGATACCCCGCTTGACGAGAAGTTGGTCGATGTCTCGCAACAATTGACTATCGCTGCTTCTCAACTGCTCGAGGGGATGCTGGCCAGCAGCCTGTTCCCGGGGTTGGGTTTGGAGAAAGTCAAAAGCCGCCAGGAAGTCTGCCGGAGTGGCGGTAACCGGAGCCGCCAGGTGGGCGGGGATAATTTGCTCAAACTGCCAGGTAATCACTTGACGAACCCAGTCCATAACGGCGGCGGGATCGCGATTAAGAATTAGGGTTTTGAGAATCGGTGCCACCGTGATCTGACCCTGCTGGTGCAGTGCCTGAAAGGACTCGGTCCAGCCCGGTTGCCAGTCAAAGGGGTAGCACCCAAAGTAGTTGCGACGGGAGCGATCGGGGGCCTGGCGAGCCGCCGCCAGCAGGGCGGGCAAGCTAGCCACTGCTAGGGTGCTGGGGCGAAAGTAAAAGGCAAACAAAACAATCCGGTGCCAGCCCTTGCGGCGGTTCTCGGGGGAATCCACCAGGGGATCGGTGGCGGTGTCCCGGGCGTGGAATAACAGGGGATAGGGATCAAGCTGCAACACCTCCGGGGGATCGGCGGGGATGGAGACCACCGCATCGGTGACCAGCAGGGTGCGACTGGCTCGGTGAAAGCAGACGGTTTCGGCAAAGGGACCCAACCCCAAGGGGATAGGGCCAAGCATGGCGTAGTCCACTTGGTCGGCAAAGGGAGCCTGGGAACTGTCGCTGGGTAGGAGGTGGGTGCGATCGCTGGGTAGCCCTAACCAGGAGAGGGGCAAGTTGACCGGGAAACTCCACTGCTGGGGGGTAACATAGACCTGAGCCTGGGGAAACTGGCGAGCAAAGGGACCGACAAACACCTTATGCTCAAGGCCGGTTACCGTAGACAACACCACGTACCGTACGGGGCCGTAGCGCTCCTCCAGCTCTCGCATCAGGGCAATACACTGGGGGGTGGGAGCCACCGGTGTATAGACCAGCAGCCCCTGGGGCTGGAGCCGCACCACGGTCATGCGGATGGGCACCACGACATAGAAAATTCCCTGGAACTGATCAAAGATCCAGACCGTTTCTGGAACCACCTCCTGCCGCAGGGTAGGCCGTTGACCGTAGGGATAGAGGGGCAGAATGGGCCAAAAGGGCCAGGCCAACTGGCGGCGAGGGGTGCGGGCGGCGATCATAAAACAATCGGGGCAATAGGGTGGACCTAAACAGATCTGCCGTCTATTTTATAGCGTCTATAGTCCTGACCAGGGCAGAGGGCCCGTCGCCAGTCAGCCATGGCGATAGAATTGAGTTAACTTCAACAGGGCCGTTGCCGCACCACGGATTAATCAAGCGATGTTAATCAAATCCCTGAGCAAGTCTCCCCTGCGTCTGGGGTGGGTAGGGTTGGGTCTATGTCTTACCCTATTCTTACTCGATGCCATGGTAAACCTGATGGCGGAGGGGTTTTGGTTCGCTGAGGTGAACTACCTGGCGGTGTTTTGGTTGCGGTTGCGATCTCAATTTTGGCTAGGCCTA
>CAYVMR010000045.1:0-14386 GCA_964452545.1 uncultured bacterium | reverse complement strand
CCGGTGGCCCACAACTCTCGCCAACAACTGGTGGTGGAACCGACCCTGGCCCTCCCCGATCGCCCCGAGGTTTATGCCCTCGGGGATCTGGCGGACTGTCGTGATGCTGAGGGTCAGCAAATGGCCGCTACTGCCCAAGTGGCGATCCAACAGGCGGACTTTGTGGCCTGGAATATCTGGGCCTCCCTGCGCGATCGTCCCCAACTCCCCTTCCGCTACCGTCACCTAGGGGAAATGCTCACCCTGGGCCGCCAACGAGCTACCCTAACTGGATTAGGGCTCCAACTAGATGGCCCCTTCGCCCACGTGGCCCGCCGTCTGGTCTACCTATACCGCATGCCCACCCTAGAACATCAGGTCAGGGTAGGTCTGAACTGGATGATCAAACCCCTACAAAGAACAATGGCAGGCCGACCGTAGGGGGTCGACCCGCCAAGGGATGGGTTGGACGGGGGATAAAGGGCAAAATCTAGCTAATGGGCAAAGCCGGGGCATTGGCCAGGGCTGTCTGGGGGAGACGCAAAATATGACCATAGATGACTCCCGGTGGCTCTGCCAACAACACCGTACTTTCCACCCGACTGGCAACCTGTACAGTCTTTAAATCGTAAACCTGGGTGGCTAGCTTGGGGTAGAGACCAATACCAATGATGGGCACTAGCAAACAAAGGGCGACAAAGGCTTCGCGCGGGCGGATATCGAGCATACCAGAGGTCTTAACCAGGACCTCACCGGCATCACCATAAAAAATCCGGCGCAACATAGACAGCAGATAGATGGGGGATAGCACCACACCAATGGCAGCTAAGACAATCACGGCAGTCTTGAAAGTAACGCTATAGACATCACTGGTGGCCATACCCAGGAAAACCGCAATCTCACTAACAAACCCACTCATGCCCGGCAAGGCCAGGGAGGCCATGGAGGCCGCGGTGAAAAATGCAAAGGTAGTGGGCATCTTACGGGCCATGCCCCCCATCACCTGCATATCCAGGGTATGGGTACGCTCGTAGGTCACCCCAGACAGGAAGAACATAACCGCCGCAATTAAGCCGTGGGAAATCATCTGAAGCATGGCACCACTCATACCCAAGGGGGTAAAGGCGGCACAGCCAATTAACACAAACCCCATGTGGGCCACCGAGGAGTAGGCCATCCGCCGCTTTAAATTATCCTGGGCAAAGGCGGTCAGGGAAGCATAGATAATGTTCACCACCCCCAGGCCCACCAGTAGGGGGGCAAAGTAAAGGTGGGCATCAGGCAGCATTTCAATATTCATGCGGATCAACCCGTAACCCGCCATCTTCAGCAAAACCCCAGCCAAAATCATCGATACGGCAGCAGGGGCTTCACTATGGGCATCGGGCAGCCAGGTATGCAGCGGAAACACCGGCAACTTAACGGCAAAGGCAATCAAGAAAGCCCCATAGATAAAGAGCTGAAAAGGCAAGGAATAGTGTTTTTGGGCTAAGTCGGCAAGATTAAAGGTAATAGTGTCACCATAGAAGGCCATAGCCAGGGCGGCAACCAGGATAAAAATAGAACCAACAGCCGTGTAGAGAATGAATTTAGTGGCCGCGTAAAAGCGCTTCTGGCCTCCCCAGATAGAAATGAGCAGGTAAACCGGCACCAGCTCCAATTCCCACATCAGGAAAAACAGGATTAGGTCTTGGGCCAGGAAAACCCCCACCTGGGCACTATACATCATCAACAATAAACTGAAATAGAGACGGGGCCGGCGAGTAATATTCCAGGAGGCCAGAATCGCCAGGGTAGTCACTAAACCACTGAGTAGGACTAGAGGCATAGCCAAACCATCAACCCCAAGGGACCAGGTGAGGCCGAGCTGAGATACCCAGGTGTAGCGTTCGACCAGCTGTAGACCGGTTTGATCAACCTGATAAAAGTGGGTAAATGTATAGAGCATCAAGGAAAACTCGATGCAGCCAATCCCCAGGACATACCAACGCAGGGTTCGACCATCGCGATCAGATAGCAGGGGAATGGGCAGAATCCCTACTAGGGGTAAGAGCACCAGGGTGGTTAGCCACGGAAATTGCTCGGTTAGCATGATCATTCTCGGATAGTTAGGATCAAACAGCTAGCGGATGCAGGCTTCCGGCCTTGAAAGTTGAGCTCCGCCAAGCGACTCAACCCAGGGTAATGATGCAGCGGCGGCCTAACCTGACAAGATCAGACCGGAGGGTTTGGTCGCCTAGACCATTAAGCCTGAGGCGGAAAACCTGGAGATCAAACCGGACTACAGAGTTGATAGCTATAAATACCTATCAACTTGCCTGCCATTAGTATAGAAAACTTAACAACGGTTTTGATAAGTAATTTTTCCTAAAATTACAGAAAGTTTCGAGCCCATCGCCCAAGATGAAGAAATAGCAAGGGCCTGGACCGCCTTATTAGTATAAATAAATCCTTTGATAACATTAGATTTACTAGAATCAATGACAAAGGTTTCACTCCCATGCTTGACTGGGGTGAGCGCGTAAAGCCTCGAAGTTTGATTGATTCGGCCTTGGCCCCAAAACCCCAGGGCTGGACGAACCCAGGGGCGGTCCAGGCAACAGCGTTCCAGGCTGACCCAAAAACCCGCTATCCTGAAGTATGCAACCCTATACCTGCCAGCGCCGATGGATACTAAAGCCTTTAAGCGTTCTCTGCACCATGCCGATAACTACTTCCGACGGGGGTTTGGTCACGGTGAAGTGGTGGCCAGCCAGATGCAAACGGAGTACAATAGTGGGCTGATTCAGGAAATCCGCGATCGCCACTACAGCCTCACCCGCGGAAATGTCACCATCAAGCTAGCCGAGGCCTTTGGCTTTTGCTGGGGAGTAGAGCGGGCGGTGGCCATGGCCTACGAAACCCGTCAACACTTCCCCCACGAAAAGATCTGGATTACCAATGAAATTATCCACAACCCTGGAGTCAACCAACGCCTGAGGGATATGCAGGTAGCTTTCATTGAAGTGGAAAACGGGAAGAAGGACTTTGCCGTTGTCGGCCAGGGAGATGTGGTGATTTTGCCAGCCTTTGGGGCCAGTGTACAGGAAATGCAGTTACTCAACGACAAGGGCTGCACCATTGTCGATACCACCTGCCCGTGGGTATCTAAGGTGTGGAACACCGTCGAGAAGCACAAGAAAAAAGACCACACCTCCATCATCCACGGCAAGTACAACCACGAGGAAACTATCGCCACCAGTTCCTTTGCCGGTAAATACCTGATTGTGCTCAACCTGGATCAGGCCAGGTATGTGGCCGACTATATCCTACAGGGCGGCGATCGCCAGGACTTTATGAACCGTTTCAGTCGAGCCTGTTCCCCAGGCTTTGACCCCGACATCGACCTGGAACACATTGGCATTGCCAACCAAACCACCATGCTGAAGGGAGAAACGGAGCAGATTGGCAAACTCTTCGAACACACCATGCTACAAAAGTATGGCCCCCAAGCCCTTAACGACCATTTCCTCAGCTTCAATACCATCTGCGACGCCACCCAAGAACGCCAGGATGCCATGTTCACCTTGGTGGAGGAACCCCTCGATTTAATGGTGGTGATCGGCGGCTATAATTCCTCCAACACCACCCACCTGCAGGAAATTGCCGTAGAACGGCGAATTCCTTCCTACCACGTAGACAGTGCCGATCGGCTGGGGCCCGGCAACCAAATTGAGCACAAACCTCTACACGGGGACTTGACGGTCACGACTAACTGGCTACCGGAGGGTCCCATTACGGTCGGGGTTACCTCCGGAGCCTCCACCCCTGATCGCTCCGTGGAGGAGGTAATCGAGCGAATTTTCGCGATTAAAGCCGTCAGCCAAATCAACTAACCCCCCATGAGTTCTCCCCTGGCGGATGGCCGCCGCCATGCCCCAGCCACCCAGCGTAACCGGGAGCCAATTTTAGCGGTTCTGGCCCGCGTACTACCACCCAGGGCAGCTGTCCTGGAAATCGCCAGCGGCACCGGGGAACACGCCGTCTTCTTTGCCCCCGCCCTAGCCCCCCGCCCCTGGCTGCCCTCTGATCCCAATCCCCAGGCACGGCGGAGTATTGAGGCTTGGCGCCAGGCCCAGCCGGCCCCTAACTTGACGGGCCCCCTCAACCTGGATGTGGCTCAGCTAGATTGGTGGCACCAGGTGCCTCCCGTGGAGTCCTCACCCCTGGGAGCGATCGTCGCCATCAACCTCATCCACATCGCCCCCTGGAGTGCCTGTTTAGGGCTGATCAAAGGGGCTGGCCAGCTGTTAACCCCAGGCGGCATCCTCTATCTCTACGGTCCCTATCGCCAAAACGGCCAACATACTGCCCCTAGTAATGTCGCCTTCGATCAGCACCTCAAAGCCGAGAACCCCAGCTGGGGAGTACGGGATCACGAAGCTGTGGTGGCAATAGCCACTGACCAAGGCCTGGAGCTGTTGGAAACTGTAGCGATGCCGGCCCACAATCTTTCCCTGGTGTTCAGGGCTAGCCGGCTCCAGGCCACCACTAAACATCGCTAATTCCCTCCGCTGGCAAAGGTGACTGGGACCCAAACCGCCAGGGGCCCTTACTCAACTCATTGAGAAGCAGAGGTAATAGGGCCGCCACCCCAATCACCGCAGCATCCACCCCATTTAGGGGAGCAATCTGCAACCGTTGATGTAGGCCTGGCACCAGGGCAGAGCAGAGCTGCAAGCCCAGGGCCAGGGATAGGGCCAAGCCCAGGTAGGGATTAGGGGGCAAAGGTGGACGGCTGAACAGGGCAGGGGAGGACGACCGGCAACTAAGGGCATGCAGGACTTGGGCCAGGGTGAGGCCCATAAAACCTAGGGTGGTGGCCTGGGCTCCCTGGCCATACTGGTGCAGACCGTAGCCATAGGCCAACAGGGCGCTAGTCGCCAGTATCGCAGCCTCAAGGGCAATACGCCAGAAACTGGACCGGGGAATAATCGGCTCCCTGGGGTCCCGAGGAGGGCTGCACAACACATCAGCCGCGGGCGGCTCCAGGGCCAGGGCCAGACCGGGAAAAATGTCAGTCACCAGGTTAAGCCACAACAGTTGCAAGGCGTTGAGGGGGGCTCCCAAGCCCAACGTGACGGCCACCAACATCACGATAATTTCACTGAGGTTTGTGGCCAACAAAAAGTGGACAGTCTGGCGAATATTGCGATAAATGGTGCGACCCTGACTGATGGCGGTGACCATCGTAGCCAGGTCATCATCCTGCAGCACCACATCCGCCACCGCCCGAGCCGCGGCACTGCCGCTCTTACCCATGGCAATGCCAACCTGAGCCGCCCTCAAGGCGGGGGCATCGTTGATGCCATCCCCAGTTACGCCAACCACCTGACCAGTCCCTTGCAAGGCCTGTACCACCTGCAGTTTATGGGCAGGGCTAATACGAGAAAAAATATCCACCCGATCCCCCAGGGCCGCCAGTCCATCCTCCTCCAACTGTTGCCCATCGACGAGGTGGAGCGGTTTTCCCTGGCTGAGGTTGAGACTCTGCCCAATGGCATAGGCGGTGGCGCTCTGGTCGCCGGTAATCATCACCGTGGCAATACCGGCCCGGTGAAACTGGGCCACCACGGTCGCCACCCCAGGCCGTAGGGGATCCGCCAGCCCCACCAGCCCCAGCCACACCAGGGGAATAGCCGTGGATTGAGTGCCGTGACCCGCCGCCACCCCCAACACCCGCAGGCCCTGGGCCGCCATGGTCTGGTTGACCGCCCTAATCACCTGGCGTGGCTCCATACCCAGGGAGATCACCCGATCGCCCTGCCAGTAGTTAGAGCACTGGTCCAACACTTCCACCGGATTGCCCTTCACCATCAGGCTGTAGCCCTGGTCTGGGCAGCGGTGCAAGGTAGCCATCCAATTACGATCAGCGGCGCGGTGGTGGATCGCCACTCGGGGAAACCTGGCCCGCACCTGGGCCACCTCCAGCCCCGCCTGCTCTGCCAGGGTGAGCAGGGCCCTTTCCGTAGCCGATCCACTGCCGAGCAATGACCCAGAGGTGGTGGGGCCCAGATCATCCGCCAGGGCGACACCACTTTCATTACACAGGACGATCGCCTGCAACAACCGCTGCACCTCCCCCGGGCAATCCGACCCTGGTTGCCAATCCGCCGGTGATTGGGGAGGCTGATCTGGGTCGGTGTGCAGCCGCACCACCGCCATCTGATTAGTGGTGAGGGTACCGGTTTTATCGAAGCAGAGGGTTTGCAGGGAACCCAGGGTCTCCACCGCGGCCAGTCGGCGGATTAACACCTGGTGTTTAGCCATGGCGTGAATGCCCAGGGCCAGGGTGGTGGTCGCTACCGCTGGCAACCCCTCGGGCACCGCCGCCACCGCCAGGGCAATGGCGGTTTTGAGCATCTCCAGCAGCGGGTAGCCGCGCGCCAGGCCCAGGCCAAACACCACCCCGCACACCACCAGGGAAAGCCAGACCAACTGACCGCTCACCTGGGCAAGTTGCTGCTCCATGGGGGTGAGGGGGGGGCGGGTCTGCCCCACCAGGGTCTGAATTTGCCCCATGGTGGTGGCGGAGCCGGTAGCCACCACCACCCCTAAGCCCTGGCCGCCAGTCACCAGGGTGCCCCGATACACCATGTTGGACCGATCAGCCAAGGGCAACTGGGGATTAGCCAGGGTGGTAACGACTTTGCTCACCGGCAGGCTTTCCCCGGTCAGGGCCGCCTGATCCACAGTCAGGCAGTCTGTCTCAAGCATGCGAGCATCAGCCACCACCGCCGTACCGGGACGCAATATCAACAGGTCCCCCGGCACCACTGTTTCAGCTGACACCGGCTGGACCTTGCCCTGGCGCAGCACCCAGGCTTGGGGCTGGCTGAGGGGCTCAAGGGAAGCAATCAGCTGGTTAGAATGGGCTTCGGTGACATAGCCAATCAGGCCATTAATCAGGACCACCACCAGGATCACCAGGGCATCTGAGGGGCCATTGGTATACCAGGAAATGGCGGCGGCCAAACTCAGTAGGGCCACCGGGGCAGTCTTAAACTGGTCAATCAGCAATAGCAGCGGCGATCGGGGCGGAATCGCCACCAGCTGGTTAGGCCCGTAGTGCCGTAGTCGCTGGGCCACCTGTTCAATCGTCAGCCCCTGATCGGGGGAGGTTTGCAGGCTGTCTAGGATTTCCCCCAGGGCCTGGCTATGCCAAGGGGTTGGCGCTATAGGGATAGGGTGATGGGGGTTCCCCATGGTGGTCAATGCCCCGCGACTGAGCTGGCGGTCAAGCCCACCCAGGTTAAATAGATCTATAGCGTTGGCTAGAACGCTTAGGAAGCAGTGGATAGACCAATTGGATCGATCGTGTTCCGAGACATCAAAGAGTGGGGTCTAGGTAGGCGTTCTGGCTCGGCTCCACCCCGTTACCCAGGGCTACGGCCTATCACTCCATTGTAAAAAGATTCCCGGTCCATGGCACCAGTGCGAAAGTCTAACGGTTGGTTAAGGATTCTCCCCAATCCGAGTTTGACGATCTACAACAGCCTTAGAGGGGAGCGGTGATGGCCAGTTTCCACCCAGCTACCCCCAGGAGGAAACCATGAAAAAGGTTTTAACCCAACGTCTACTCGTCGGCATGCTGGTCTTGCTGATCGCGGTGAGTCAGGCCACCGCGATCGCCGCAACCCAAGGGGGGACCCCTAAGCCAACTAACCCCGACCAAGTCAGGGAACAAATCGGGATCTGCACGGTGACCGAGGTTGGCATTGATCTCAATAATGCCAACCTGATGGCTTTTACCGATTGTCCTGGGTTCTACCCAAACCTAGCCTCAATCATCCTCAGCCACGCCCCCTACCAACGGGTAGAAGAGGTCCTATCGATTCCTGACTTAACCACCTACCAAAGAGCCCTATTGAAGGCTAATCTGTCGAACTTTACGGTGACCGAACCGGTGGTACCCCTGGCCCAACGCATGCCGCCCCGGATCAACCAACCGGCCCACTAGGATAGCTCGGCGTCAATCTGTCAATCTAACGACGGGAGTTCAGCGGCAGTGACCCCATCACCCCTGGTGGCGGCTACCCTACGCAGATCACTCTGATTGCCACTGGCGCAGGCGCAACTGGGCCAGGGCATAGGCCTCGGTTTGGATAGGCACTTGACGAGCAATGGCGATGGCCCGCTCCAAATTAAGGACCGCTTCCTGGTCTGCCAAGCGGAGCAAATCCAGACTCCATCGGTCGATTCGTTGGCGTGCCTCAGCCCGACGGGGGCTGGCTTCCGGCACCTGCTGGGCTAGGGCGATCGCCTCTAAAAGGGTATTAACCGCTTGACGCTGGGCGAGTCGGTCGGCGGCCGCCAGGTTCTGCTGGTCCTGGACCTGTTGTCGCCAGCTAGCCGCCTGGGCCTGGGCTTGGTCGGAGAGGGGGCGGCCGGGTGAGATACTTTCCGCTAGGGCGATCGCCTCAGTCAACCGACCCGCTGCCGCCAGCTGCTGGGCTTGACCAAGACGAGGAGTATCCTCCGCCCGCTGTTGTTGTTGGCGCCACTGTTGACGCCGCTTTTCCGCCTCGTCCGAAAGAGCTCGACCGGGGGGGATTTGCTGGGTTATGGCGATCGCCCCGGTGAGGTTGCCAGCGACCGCCAGCTGTTCAGCCTGGTTGAGGATGGGTTGGTCCTCCAGGGTTTCAACCTGTCGGCGCCAATCAGCAATGGCTTGCTTGGCCTCGGGCCAGATCGGGTTAGCACGGGAAATCTGCTGGGCTTCGGCCATGGCCCCATAGAGGTCATTAGTAGTGCCACCCAAGGCCACCTGCTGGGCCCAATCCAGGCGCGATCGGCCCTGCACCGCCGCCTGCCAATCGCTGATCAGGGACTGGGCCTGACCATAGAGAGGGCGATCGGATCCCAGGCTTTGTAACCGGATAATGGCCGCCTCCAGCCCCACCACCGTGTCCTGCCAGGCCAGTTGACTGGCCTCAATCAGGGTATTCATATCGGTGATTTCCGCCACCAGATTAAGCTCGGGGGGAATAGCATCGAGCATTTGCCGGGCCTCAAGGGCCTGACGACGTTCCAGGGCTGTCGTTGCCATGGCCAGCAAATCCTGGCCGAAGCTCGCCAACACTCGCTGGGCCTCCACCTGTACCGGGCTATCCTTAGGGATAGCCTGGGCGATGCTGATGGCTTCCTTCAGGGCCGTCAGAGTGCGCTGACGGGCCAGACCCTTGGCCCGTCCTAAATTATTTAAATCCTGACGGGCCCTGGTGATCTTAGTGGTCAACTCTTCGTAGCGGGTGGTTTTCCAGTAGGTGTTATCCAGACTGAGCAACTGGGTGGCCAGGCTAAAAGCCTCCTGGAATTTAAGTTGGGCCAGCTGGGTTTCTACCTCTTGGTAGAGGGTTTCCCCCTGTTGCCAGATCCCTTGCCAGCGCTGCACCCGTTCCTGCACCAAGGTGGCCGCAGCGGTATGGGAGGGGATGCGGTTGGCGGTCGTGATCGCCGCCTCTAACTCACCAGACTGAAAGGTTTGTTCCGCCAGATCGAGAATTCGCCTAGACCAACCTTCAAGGCGTTGGTCAATTTCCTGGCGCAGGGGATGATTATCTGGCAAAGCCTGCACCAGGGCTATGGCCTCCAAGTAGGCCTCTACCGTGCCCTGAGCCGCATAGGCTTCGGCACACTGGAGGCGGGTAGCGGCTGTCGCCGTAGGCCAAAAAATAGCCCGACAATTGGGCAAATTGGGAAGGCGTAATAAATTGACCGCCGACCCGACCGCCAGGGTAATCAGCGCCACCAGAACCCCAGCTAACCAGAGGAGCCAGTGGCGAGTTAAACCCGGACTGGATAAGGATTTTGTCATACTGTCATGGGATTAGGGTAGAATCCGCACCCGGCGGGTGTCCACGACCAAGCCATCCTCCCGAATAATCACCGCCGAGATCCAACGCTGATCGGCGGTAGGGGGGGCAGTACCGAGTTTATAGAGCCCCCCCGCGGTCAGCACATCCAACACCACGGGCCGGGGCACAAAAAAGTCCGTCGCCGTCACCCCCTCATCTACAGCAGCCCCCATCAGGGAACGCCCTTGAAGGGGCTCGGTCACCACCGTGTCAAAACTGAAGGGCTGTCCTGGCGTCAGGGTGGTGGGAAGTTGGATTTGCAACTGGGGAGGATTGACACCAGAGGATAGCCGACTGGTTTCCGCCAACACCTGCTGATAGGCCACCTGGCCATTTTGTAATCGTTGCCGGGAGGTCACCTCGGCACTGAGGGTGAGATCCCGGTCGGGTCGCTCGCTGACGCCATTTACGCGGGTGCGGGTTTCTACGGTGTAAACTCCATCGCCCACCGCCTCCCAGGAAAGCAACTCTATATCGTAGGTGAGGGTCCCATAGGTTTGCCAAAGGGTGGACAGGGTTTGCCGCAAGCCCCTGTGATCAAACCCGGTGTCACTATCAAAGCCAGGACTGTAATAGCCCATTACCCGATCAAGGTCGCGATCGTTAGCGGCCGCCTCAATATTGTCGAGGACCTGACGAACCTCCAGGGGTATGTTGCTGACCGGGGCCGCGATCGCGACCGAGGGAAGACCCATCACCCCACTGAGGACCAAGCTGGTGAGGGCCGATGGGGGTGACCAAGGGCGTCGCTCCATGGATATTTCAGCCTTAAGAGAATTGTTAGTTTAAGCTTATAGCAATGTCTAGAGAATTGGTATAGTGGGGGTCGTTTTATAGAGCAAAGCGAGACCGTGGCCCCCACCGCTCCCCACCTGTTAGTCGCCGCCAGTGGCACCGGCGGCCATCTATTTCCCGCCCTGGCTACCGCCACCAGGCTGGATGAACTGGACTATCGGATTGAGTGGCTAGGGGTGCCCAATCGGTTAGAGACCACCCTGGTGCCCAAGGACTTTCCGCTGCACACAGTGCCAATGACCGGCTTGCAGGGGGGATGGAAGCGCCTGCTGCCCGTGCTGGGGCAGTTGATCCGAGCCACCTGGCAAACGCGGAAACTGCTGAGCCAGGGCCACTATGATGGGGTGTTCACCACCGGTGGGTATATTGCGGCCCCAGCCATTCTGGCGGCCCGATCGCTGGGTCTTCCGGTCATTTTGCATGAATCTAATGCCTTGCCAGGCAAGGTCACCCGCTGGCTAGCCCCGTGGTGTAGTACGGTGGCCCTAGGGTTTGCCGCCAGTCAGGCCTACCTGCCCCAGGCCCGCACCCTGGTAACTGGCACGCCAGTGCGGGCTGAGTTTCTGGAGTCATCACCGCTTTCCCTGGGGGATCTTCTGATCCCCTGCGAGGCCCCGCTGATTGTCGTGGTGGGGGGCAGCCAAGGGGCGGTGGCAATCAACCAGTTGGTCCGTCAGGCCGCCCCCACTTGGCTCGAGGCCGGGGCCTGGGTGATCCACCAAACCGGCAGCCAGGATGTTGAGCGCGATCGCCTCGGCCATCCCCACTATATCCAACGCCCATTTTTTGACCAGATGGCCCCCCTGCTGCAGCGGGCTAATCTGGTCATTAGCCGGGCCGGAGCCGGGACCCTAACAGAACTGGCGGTCAGTCACACCCCCGCCATCTTAATTCCCTACCCCTTTGCGGCCGATGATCACCAAACCATCAATGCCCGAGCGTTTAGCCACGCCGGGGCGGCTCTAGTATTGCGCCAGACAGACTTGACCGTCGACCAGTTAGCTCAGCGGGTGATGGAACTACTACTCCACCCCCAACAACTGCAGGACATGGGCAAGGCCGCCGGACAGCTAGCGGTGCCAGACAGCGCGGCAAAACTGGCGGCCCTGGTGCAGAGCCTGGTGCGATCGCGGGGGTAGCTAGGCAGCAGGCATCAGCGACATACCCCCAACCTAGTCAAATATATTGGCCGCCTTCAGCATATGGTAGGTGATCAACAACTGGGTCAGGGCCAGGGGATAGCTCTGCAGGGTTTCGCCGGTGGTGCCAATCACCTTGCCAATATCCGTATTGCCCTCAATACTGCAAAACTTGCCCAGGTAAGGAATCTCATTGCAGAGGGTACGCTCCAGTTCCTGCACCGGTTCCACCGTGGCATGACCATCAATTTCCAACACATCCACCGGCTTACCCATATCCCGATCGAGCTCCAACCGTACGGCATCACTAAGGGTAGCACCGTGTTTACTTTCTAAGAGGTGGCTAAAGTCCGGGTGGGGAATGGTGGGACGCATCACCAACCGCACATTCAAGAGCAGCTCATCACTACCATCGGCCTTATCCGGCGGATAGAAACTAACCACCACATCAGCCCACTGGCGCTGGGGCCGAATAAAGGCTTCGGAGTCAAATTCCCTGGCCCTGATCTGCTCCACCACCTCCTCCGAGGTATAACCCCGCTTGCGGGTGTCGCGCTTAATTTTCCAGTTGGCCCGCAGATCTTCAGGGGGAGCCAGATAGACCTTGACGTCGTAGGCATCCCGACAGGTCCGGGTGGAATAGCCGAGTAGCCCCTCCACGATCACAAACCGCCGAGGTTCGATGTATTCTGGGGGGTCAAACTCCCCGCTGCTGTGGTTGTAGATAGGCTTCAGGATCGGTTGGCCAGTGCGCAACAACCCCAGGTGTTGCTGAATAATATCGATGTAGTTGCAATCGGGGTGCAGGGCGGAAATACCCATTTCCTTGCGTTGTTTGCGATCGTAGCGGTGATAGTCATCGGTACAGATGGTGGTCACCTGGTCTTCACCAAGAATTTGGGCAATCCCCCGAGTCAGGGTGGTTTTCCCTGCTGCACTGTCACCAACGATGCCAAGAATAACCGGACGACTGACCATAGCTCCCTCCTGGGTGAGATAACCACCAGTTAATCATTCCATTGTAAGAATCAATGGTTTATATCACAATCCTGAGGGGTAACAGAGGGTAAGGGACCGGCTCTCTCCCCCGGCCCTGGCTTAAGCTGTGCTTAACCTGGTGGGGGACAGCGGCGCTATAAAATTTTTCTCAAGTTTTTGATTGCTGTTTTTGTAACCTTGTCCCAGGACTATAGAGGCCCCCACCATGCTGGAACCTGCCCAGGTAATTGAGATATTTGCCAAATCGCCCGATATCAAGACCGTTTCTGCCGGGACAGTGATTTTTGAGGTTGGACAACTAGGGGAGGTGATGTATGGGGTGATGGAGGGAGAGGTGGTACTGCAGGTACAAGACCAGGTGGTGGAAACCATTCGAGCCGGGGATGTCTTTGGTGAAGGGGCCCTGGTACAAATACCGCCGCTGCGGGCCTCCACGGCGGTGGCCAAGACCGATTGTCGGTTGGCGGCGGTAGATGCGAGCCATTTTAAGTTTTTAGTCCAGGAGACGCCGCTCTTTGCCCTGGAGGTAATTCGTAGTCTATCGACCCGTCTACGGGCCTTGAAAGCAGCCCATTAGACCGTCAGTCGTCTGTTTGCCAGGTTTTCCCCAGAATTTCACTGCAGCTAAACCCCACTCCAGTAAACTAGGGATGCATGGGCTTAGTGTGAGGAGTAAGGGAATGACCGCCACCGCTCTCTGGCAACGCTACAAAGACTGGCTCTACTACCATGACGGCCTGGGGGTTTATTTGGACATTAGCCGCATGGGCATGGATAGCTCCTTCGTAGCCGAAATGCAGACCCCTTTGGAACAGGCCTTCAGGGCTATGGCGGCGCTGGAGGCTGGAGCGATCGCGAACCCAGACGAAAACCGCATGGTGGGTCATTACTGGCTGCGGGATCCGGATCTGGCCCCTACCGCCGAAATCCGCCAGGACATTATCGACACCCTAGCCAGGATTGAGCAATTTGCCAGCCAGGTCCGCACTGGCGGCATCTATCCCCCCGGCCAAGAACACTTTACCGACATCCTAGCGATTGGCATTGGCGGCTCCGCCCTGGGTCCCCAGTTTGTGGCCCAGGCTCTGGCCCCCGATCCTCCCCCCCTGGCCATTCACTTTATCGACAATACTGACCCGGAGGGAATTGATCGAATTCTAGATCGCCTCGGCGATCGCCTGGCCACCACCCTGGTGATCGTCACCTCCAAATCCGGCGGCACCCCTGAAACCCGCAACGGCATGCTGGAGGTGCGCCACCGGTTTGAGACCCTGGGTCTGCCCTTTGCCAAACAGGCGGTGGCCGTTACCGGTGGGGGTAGCCACCTGGAGCAGCAGGCCCTCCAGGAGGGCTGGCTAGCCACCTTCCCCATGCGGGACTGGGTGGGGGGCCGCACCTCAGAGCTTTCGGCCGTAGGTCTATTGCCCGCCGCGCTGCAAAACATTAACCTGCGGGCGATGCTGGCTGGAGCTAAGCAAATGGATGCCGCCACCCGCGTGGCGGATTTGCACCACAACCCCGCCGCCCTGATTGCCCTGGCCTGGTATTACGCTGGCCAGGGCAAGGGAGAAAAGGATA
>CAYVMR010000044.1:0-14498 GCA_964452545.1 uncultured bacterium | reverse complement strand
TGGCCCTGGCCCACCACCAGGTCGACCTGCAGGCGGTTTATCGAAAACTGCAGGAGCGCCGTCGTTAGGATGGCACCCTGGGCAAGCAACCGGCGGCGCGACCAACGCCAACAGCCTACCCCTAAGCCCAGCTTTGGATGGGTTATGCAAACGTTTCAGGGTATTCACGGGATTAACCTGGAGGGCCAGCCCCAGATCAGTCACCTGAGCGAGGAGCGACCACTGATTATTCGCCTATTGGGACCGCCGGTTGAGCAGTATTACTATCCATCTAGCTAATCATTTGTCAACCTGCGGAATGTAGGGCATAGCCTAGGTGCTGACGGGCGGCGGGGGTAACCACCCGGCCTCGGGGGGTGCGGTGCAGGTAGCCGATCTGCATCAGGTAAGGTTCGTAGACCTCCTCAATGGTCTGGGCGTCTTCTCCAGTGGCGGCCGCCATGGTATCGAGACCGACGGGTCCACCCTCAAAGTTTTCAATCATCACCGATAGCAGGCGGCGATCGGTCCAATCTAAACCGCGGGGATCAACACTAAAAAGTTCCAGGGCCTCCGCGGCGATCGCCTCGGTAATTACCCCAGGGACCTTCACCTCCATATAGTCACGCACCCGACGCAGCAGGCGATTAGCAATGCGGGGGGTGCCCCGGGCGCGGCGGGCAATTTCCTCGGCACCCGCAGGCTGGAGGGAGGTTTTTAGGACATCGGCGGTGCGCAGTAGAATTTGGCTGAGCTCATCGGTATCGTAAAACCGCAGGCGCTGTACCAGGCCAAAGCGATCGCGCAGGGGAGAAGTCAGCGCCCCCACCCTGGTGGTGGCCCCCACCAGGGTAAACGGGGAGAGGGGAATACTGCGGGTGCGGGCTGACTGCCCCTTACCAATGGTGATATCCAGGCGGCTATCCTCCATCGCCGGGTAGAGGATTTCCTCCGTCACCCGAGGCAGGCGGTGGATCTCATCGATAAACAGCACATCCCCAGGCTGCAGATTTACCAGCAGCCCAGCAATATCACGGGGCCGTTCCAGGGCAGGGGCTGTGGTAATTTTGCAGTTCACCCCCATTTCCTGGGCCAGGATCAGGGCCATGGTGGTTTTTCCCAAGCCGGGGGGACCATAGAGCAGCAAATGATCCAGCGGCTCCTGGCGAGACTGGGCCGCCTGAATGGCAATCTGCAGGACCTCCTTGAGGGCGGTCTGACCGATGTATTCCTCTAGTCGTTGGGGCCGTAGGCGATCCTCTGGACTAGGGGCATCGGCACCCGCCCCAACCACCTCCGCTGGGTCGTCGGGTTGGACTGCACCGGCCTGCACCAGGGATAGGGGAGGAGTTAGGCCAACATCACCAGGGGGAGTGGCCTGATGACCATGATCCGGGTGAGAGGAGACAATCGCCATAGAAAATCCAGTACGGGTGTTCCTATCATAGGTCAAGCCGGGGCGATCGGCACCCAGAGCCGTGATATCCGACCCCTGATGCTCTCTCCCCACCAGTTGGTATTGGCGGACAGAGACTGCAGATTGGCAGCATTGACCGTCCAGGGGCAGGCGGGATCAAACAGGGCCAGTTCTGCCGGTTGGCCGATCTGCAGGCGGGGAGGGGCCTGGCCCCAGCATTGGGCGGGACGGGTACTGAGGGCCTGCACCAGCTCCAGGGCAGACCAGTCCCCCTCCTCCACCAGATGCTGCCAAAGCAGGGGCCAGGCCAGTTCTAGGCCAAGGGCGCCGGGGGGCGCAGCAGCAAAGCCGACGGTTTTCTCCTCATAGGTGTAGGGGGTATGGTCAATGGCGATGGCATCAATCACCCCAGTTTTAACCGCCGTTACCAGGGCAGCCTGATCCTCGGGGGTACCCAGGGGGGGAGCCAGGCGCAGGTTAGCATCATAGCCATGGAGATCCTGACTGCTCAGCAGCAGGTGCAGCCAGCTGGTACTGGCGGTAATCGGTAGGCCCTGGGCCTTAGCCTGAGCGATCAGCGCCACCGCCCGGGCGGTGGATAGGCGCATCAGATGGATTGGGGTGCCCACCAGGGCCACCATCTCCAGGAGGGCGGCCAAGGGGGCGGTTTCGGAGCTGGGTGGGTCCATGCTGAGCCCATAGATCAGGGCGTGGGCGCCCTCCCGAGCAACACCATTAGCCCGCAGACTCGGGTCACAGGGCCAGAGGGCCACCGGCTTGCCCAGGGGCTGTAGGTACTGTAACAAACGCTGCAGTAACAGGGTGTGGGGTAAGGGCTGGCCGTCACTAAAGCCCACACTGGGGGCCAGGGCCAGTTCTCCCAGGGCCGCCATCTGTTGCCCCTGGGCCGCCACCGTCAAGGCGGCCCAGGGATAGAGATGGGGCAGAACCTTATCAATGGCCTGCTCCTGGCGGTGGCGATGCAGGGCTGCCAGCAGGGCGGGTTGGTCCAGGGCGGGGCTGGTGGTGGGCAGGATACCTAGTCGGGTCACACCCCCCGCCGCCGCCGATCGCAGCAAGGAGCTCAGGGTCTCCCGCTGTTCGTGGCCGGGCTCCCCCGACTGACTGTACAGATCCACCAGGCCCGGCAGCAACACCTGACCCTGTCCGTCGATGACCTCGGTGGTCGGAGGCAGATCGGTGAGGTTGGCCGAGATCGCCAGGATAACCCCCTCGCCAATCAGCACATCTGCGACCCGATCAGTTTGGCTCACCCCATCCAGCAGTCGTACCTGCTGAATCAGCTGATGGTGAGTCACAGCGCCCCCGTAGCGGTTTTATCGAGGACACTGCCAGAGAGGTGAATCGTGATATTGGCACTGGTCAGCACCGGCTGACTATCCACCCCATTGGGATAGTCAATCACACTCACCGCGCCGTTACCCTGCTTAAATCGCCAGAAGGCCTCTGGCCCCAGGCCCAGGACATGGCAAAGCAACGCCTTATTCACGGCATCATGGGCCACCACCAGCACAGTCTGGGTGCGGTCCACCTGGCTATGGCTGGTTACCAGGTGGCGCCAAGCCCGCACGGATCGATCCCACACCTGCTGCAGGTTCTCACCGCCGGGCATTTGTACCGTATCGGGGGCAGATTGCCACTGTTGTAGCAACCCTGGATAGTTGTCCTCAATGTCCCCCTTGTAGAGGCCCTCCCACTCGCCATGGCTAATTTCCCTGAGGTCGTCAAGGGGTTGCAGTTGCAGGTGGGGATGGTGCTGCAGAATGATCTCCGCCGTTTCCCGGGGCCGGGCCATGGAGCTAGTATAGGCGGCATCCAGGCGAATCGGATGCAGGAAGCTGGCCGCCTTCTGACCCTGGGCGCGACCCGTATCATTAAGGGGAATATCGATCTGCCCTTGAAAACGGCCCTGGCGGTTCCATTCTGTTTCGCCGTGGCGGACCAGCAACATACGGGGGCCACGATGACTGGGGCGAATTTCTGGCAACGGATCCCCCAGGTGGCTGGTGAGATTCATGGCCTCCACCTCGACGGGGCCCTGCCAGCCAGCGGCAAAGTTGAGCACACTGATATTACAGTTGGATTGGTGCAGGGTGTGAAAGCTCTCTGGCCCCAGCCCCAGGGCGGTGGCAATCAGGGCCCGGTTAATAGCACTATGGGCCACCACCAAAATAGTTTCGCCTCGGTGCTGATCGAGCAGGCGGGCCCAGGCCTGGGCGGCCTGTTGGTAAATCGCCCGAATTGGGTAAAAGTCTAGGGTGCTCTCCCCCTGGGGCAATCGCATGACCAGGTTGGCCGGGTCGTGGCGCCACTGCTGAAAGGTCTCAGGGTAAAGCGCCTCGGCCTCCGTAAAGGGCATCCCCTCCCAGAGGGGGAGACTGACCTCCTTCAGCAGATCGGTGTAACGAGGCGGCTGGGTTGCTAAGTTCTCGGTAATGATCTCAGCCGTGCGACGGGCCCGTTGTAGGGGGCTACTCCAGACCGCCTCTAGGGGAATCCCCTGGAGGGCTTGGGCCACCTGCTCCGCCTGCTGTTCTCCGGCTGGGGTGAGGACGGACTCGTCACAATGGCCCTGGATACGCTTCAGTTGGTTGTAGGTACTTTGTCCGTGGCGAACAATAATTACGCGAGTTTTCAGGGGTCTATCCTCTCAGGTGCACAACCACGGAATGATTTTACCTCGTTGGGTGGGACAGTAGGGTTAAGGAGAAAAGTCGTAGGTGGGCATCTCCAACTGACAGCCATCCTGCTGATTGAGGGCCCGTTTGATCGGGTTAATGTCCCTAAAGCCCTCGTTACCCCGTTGCTCAAGGGATCGGGTAAAGCGATCGGCAAATTCTGCCACACAGGGGTTACGGCTTTTTCGCAGGGATCCCAGATGGGTAAGGCTGGTATTGATATCCCAGACGGCAACGGCGGCGTGGAGGTCGTCCCAGGCTTGGTTGGCCTGGGTAGGGGGAGTGACCTGCGGCTGCCGGTTCAAAATGGTGTAGGCCAGCCAAAAACTCAGGCCCAGGATGGTGGCAATGCCCAAGGACATGAGACAGCCGGTCAGGGGATTGTGTTGATCTAGCACAGGGATGGTCGATCGCCGTTCTTCCTCCACCGGTTGGACCGGGGAAGAACCGGCTGGGGGAGCCCGGTGCTGTCGGTAGTAATCTAAAAAGGGCTTCATCTGATCGACAAACCAGACCTGCACCCCCTGCAGTTGGTCCGCCACCTGGTAAGCCTGATCCCAGGCCTCGCTGGGGCTGAGGCCGGCTACCACCATCTGCTGGTCAGGAAAGTGAGGCTGGTGGGTGAGGATTTTCCTGGCCGCCGTCTCCAAGGCGGCGGCGGTCAAGGTAGGGCAGCAGTCAATCAGGTAGTCTTCCGTCAAAATATCCACCTCTGCCCCGTCGGGGCAGGGCACCTGGCAGTAGACCGTATGACCGTGATCCTTGAGCCAGCGTGATAAAAACGCCCGCAGGGTGTCTTGACTGGCAAACTCCATGGTAGCTATCACAGGGCGATCGCCGCTTTCACAAGCTTGAGCGGGTAGATGGGTTAGGCGTACTAGTCAGTACTGTTATAGTAGCAAGTTTAGATCATGACATCGCCATCACCCTCTGGATTGCCATCATCCGCTTCCGATCCACGGGTTGACAGGCTACGCGCCCCAGGTTTCTGGCTCCCCAACGCTAAGGGGGCCAGGGAACCCAAGCGCAACTCTACCGGTAGGCCCTTAGAACCGATGGATCTCCCCAGCGGTATCAGCGATGGCCGGGCAAATCACCGCTGAAGGGCTGTACCCCAGTGGCGGGATAGTCATCATGGGTGGGCGCAAACAATTCTAAAACCGCCTGCACCAAATCCCCGAAAAACCCCTGCCGTTCCTTCAGCACCGGCAGCGCCTCCTGGAGGTTTTGGGGAGAAAAGCTATAGCCCTGGGTTTGACCCAAATCAACCAACTCCTCTGCCGCCGTCGCCCCCTGGACCTGACTTTTCAAATCCGGATTACTAGCGGCTTGCTCAAGAAACGAGACCACGTTTTCCTTAGACATATTTGCCTCCCAAAACCTAACTGTGGTGAGCCCGGGGCCCTCAAACAGAGCTGGCCTTCCCCGGCCCTAAGCAGGGGATATCGCCTAACCCTAGGGAATCTAGACTGATCAGAGTCCGACTCCATCTCTAGTGTTGCGTTGAGTAGGCGATAGCGGCGCATTTCTCAACAGAACCTTGCATTTCTTGAAATGGTGTAACTGAATACAGCCGTAGTCTGGCAAAGGCGAGTCTAGAACGCCTACCCAGCCCTGGCTTTTGAGGTCTTGTTTCAGGATAGGACTGGGTCAGTTAGGTTCGACTGAGCTGGGCCGACCATTGCAGAGATGGAATTTACCGATCAAGGTTGTCCGCCGTGTTCTGGCCAGCCCTCTAGCCAATCGCTAAACCTGGGACTTCAGGGGCTGCAAGGCCTGCTGGGGGTATGCAATCCGCTTGTGGTGGTACTGCTGCCAGACCCGCACAAAAATATCGGCGATCAGGGCCATGTGCTCCCGGGTCAGGCCGGAGGCCACCAGTTGGTTATCCTTCCAGCGGGCCCGCAGGATGCGATTAACCATGGCCAGGGCCTCCTCTGGGGTGGCGTTGGTGAGCGATCGCAGGGCAGCTTCACAGGAGTCAGCTAGCATGACAATACCGGTCTCCGGAGACTGGGGAATCGGGCCTGGATAGCGAAAGTCGGACTCCCGTAGGGTAATGCCAGGGTCAGTGCGGGCCTGTTGGGCCGCTTGGTGATAAAAATAGCTGATTAACATGGTGCCCTGGTGTTCTGGGATAAAGGCCCGCACCGCCCTAGGCAGGCGGCATTTACGAGCCATCACCAACCCTTGGGTGACATGTTGTTTAATGATGTCGGCACTTTGCCAGGGATCCTGCAGCAGGTCATGCTTGTTGGGGCCGCCCATCTGGTTCTCAATGAACCCCATCGGATCGTGCATCTTACCAATGTCGTGGTAGAGCGTACCGGCCCGCACCAGTTCCACATTACGGCCCAGGGCCCGGGCCGCCGCCTCCGCCAAACTGGCCACAAACAAGGTGTGCTGAAAGGTGCCCGGGGCTTCGGAGGCTAACCGCTTCAACATCGGTCGGTTAGGGTTAGACAGCTCGGCCAGACGAATCGGGGTAATTAAGTCAAAGGCATGCTCCAGGTAGGGGCTGAGGCCAAGGGCAACAATGCTGGACAGGACTCCGTAAATCCCCTGTAGGGCCGCACCGGTGAGAATGGCGGACCAGGCCGACACCAGGGAAACCGGCTTGATCATGGAGGTCAATATCAGATACACCACCCCCTGGGTCAGCCCCACCGCCCCCCCCAATAGGGCCAGTTCCTCCCGCGATCGCAGCCGCCCCGCCATCAAGCTACAGACCAGGGCCCCCACCGCACCAGCGGCAAAGGACACGCCAGTGACGCTGGCACCAATCGGCAGTAGTAGGCTTAGCCCGGCCACCAGGGTGCTGCCTAACAGGGGGCCATAGAAATTCCCCGCCAGCAAGCCAATGGCGGGCAGGGCATAGGCGGCGGCCCCAAACATATTCAGTACCCCAGCACTGACCACCATGGCCCCAAGCAGCAGGTAATCGGGCTGCTGCAGCTGATGGGAGCTGCGTCGCTCCACCCAAAGAAATAGGGCTAGGGCACCACTCACCAGACCACCAAATAGGAGTAAACCCCAATAGTTAAAGCGCCGTTGACTGAGGTCAAAGTGGTCCAATAGGACAAACTGCCCCTGGTTAATCGTGTCTCCGGCTGACACAATCAGTTCCCCCTGACCGACCTCCACCCTGACCGGTTGCACCGCTTGAGCCGCCCTTTCGGCTTGCAGGCGAGTGCGCTCAGTATCTTCGACCAGATTAGGCTTCAATACCGCCGCCAACAGCCCCGTTGCCACCTCCTGGGCGGCGGTGGGTACCTGTCCCCGCAGCTGTAGAGCGATGGCGTTGCGCAGCAGATCCGGCGGCATCCCCAGGGGAATCCCCTGAGCCAGCATGCGATTAGCGACTTGGTACAGCCCCGTCTGGGTGCCTAGCCAGTCCTGATCGTTAAGATCCAGGACCCCCCTAGGCAGGGGGGCTAGGGCCTGGTGCTGGGACTGCAACCGGGCCCAGCCCCCCTGGGCTGTCTGGTAGCCCTGCCGGGATTGCTCGATGGTGGCCAGGAGCGATCGCAATTGGGTAGTGGAGGTGCGTTGGTGGTACCTCCACAGCTCGCTGAGGGCCTTGGTTTGTTGAGGCAAGAGGACTTGATTAACCAGTAGAGTATTGAGGCTACGGACGTCGCGGTCAGCATCCGCCTGGATCAGGGGAGTGATCAACCCTCGCAGCTTCAGCCAATCTGCCTCGTCACAACGACGCAGGTAGGCTTGAATGGGCGTGGAGAGGACCTCTGTCGAGACGAAGGGGAGGGGGCCCACCTGCTGTTTCAAGATGGTCATTTCACCCGTCAAGGCCCGCAGCGATCGCAACACAGTGTCGTTAACACTAGTGTCTAACTGGAGCACCGGCAATGCCCCATTCCGGGCGTCACGGCGGCGTTCCTCCGTAGTTTGGTAATCGACCACGCTGGCGGCGGCGGGAGCATAAATGGTTTGACTGGCCACCGCCCCCACCTGCAACCCGGGCTGATTGTAGAACCGTTGCCCTAGCACCCCGGTAAACACCAAGAGGGTCAGGGCAAAGGTCAGGGGCGGTGACCACAGGCGGTGATCGCGCCGACCTTGGGGCAGCCGGGGATGGGGAGCAAACCGCCGCCACCCCAGCCCTGTTGCGGTTGGGTGATCACGCCATGGGGCGGGGTGCCCTAGCCGCCACCGGGTCAAGCGGGTGAGGTCCTGGGCCCGGCTCCTCAGCCTGGGCCAGGGCCACTGTCCTACAACCGTGACGAATTCTACAAATGCTCTCATAGGCCAGGAAAATTCATCCGTTGTGGACGGCAACCCAGGAAATCACGATCTTTAAGGACAGGGATCCCAAGCAAAAGCATCAGGATTGAGTCTATTATACGCTGGGCCGATCCTGGGGGAAGGGCCCAGGGCCGTGGCCACGCCAGCGATCGTAAAGGGCCAAGGTCAAGCGATTTAATTTCTCCTCGTCCACGCCATCCCAGCGTTGACCGAGGGCGACCGATTCCAGACCACCATGGCGCAGAGCCACGGGCAGGGCGCTCCACCCCCCCTGGATCATGGCCATCGCCCCTAGCCCCATCAGCAGCAGGGGATCGCCAGCCCCTTGGTGAGCTAACCGTAAGGCCAGGGCAAAATCCCCCTGACTGGCGTTGAGTAACCCCTGGATGGTGGCCAACGGCCCACCCTGGCCGAAATCCAAGCTCGGTGGTCGACCCGCCATGGCCTCACAAACCATCTGGAAGGCCTGATCAATCAGCACCCGGCCGTCATCTGACAGGCCTAGCCCAGTAGCCCAGGCTGGCCAAGGGCAGGCCTGATGGCCATAGGGATTGGCCTGCACCAACAGCACCGGCAGGGCTAATAGGAGCAGTCCCGGCTGACTGCGCTGGGCCATCTGGGCAAACCCATCTGCGGCCACGGATGCCGCCCCCCCGTGACCGATGGCCTCCGCCCTGGCTATCCGCAAGAACTGCGATCGCCAACGGCCATGATCCCCTGACGATCGCCCTCGGTCACCCCCTTGCTCAGCCACCCAAAGGTCAGCGATCACGATCCCATAGATCACGCCACGAAACCAGCGATCGTCGAGAACAACAGGAACATGGGGAATCATAAATTAACTCTTGGCCATGAATGGCAAACCGATTAACAAGACCCTCAAGATCATCAGATCCCCTCTAGGTCAACCCAGACGGTTGAGGGCCCAGATCAGAGCACCGGATTAATCTAGAAGTCAGGAAAAGTGAGCAAAAAGCCAGAATCTATCTTGACAAGTCTTGGGGAGTCAGGGCTATAGTAGAATCATTCTTTATAGATGAGAATTGTTGCTTTTTCCACCAACCTTGGGATAGCTATGGTAGAAACCAGGGTGCCTGCCCCGATGGGCTAGCCTGCACTTCCATACTTGACAATCTGGACGCATAGGGGGCTTTAGTCAGGCAATCAATATCAATAGTAAAATAACTTTTATAACCCTAGATTACGCAGAACCCGACTTTTTTTCCTGTACCCTGTTTCCCGGACCGAGTCGCTGGTCTTTTGACTTACTTGACCAGACACGCTGTTTGAATCGTCACCTAAACCTATCAACATTTTTCCCAAGCAATTTGATTTCCTAGTTATTCGCATCTCCTCCGTTCAAGAGTTCCTGAATTTCCTGTCACTGAATATATTAATAAATGGATACCTATGCGCTGTCACCTCCGTTAGGGCGTGGATTTGAGGCTTACATCTATACCCTGGGCCCTCAATACTGGCGTTTAGAGTTAACTTCCCTAGGCGGTTGGTTAAGTCGAAGCCGGTACCCTGCTCCTGGCCATTCGTCGGCTCCCACGTCCAATTTCGCCAAACCCAGAATCGCCGAAGTGCTGGCGGCGAGTTCGCACCCCAGTAATCCTATCGACAATCCCATTGAGGATATCGGTGATCAAGGAGGCCGCCAGGGGTTTTTACAGCAGGTCCTGGATTTGCTGAACACCAACCAGCTGGTGATCTTCGATACAGCCAGCCAGGCCCTCGGTGACCTATTCATCGAGCCTCTGTTAAGGGATTTGACCCAGTGCCATGGGTGGCTCTACCGGGATGGTGTTCTCTGCCACCACCTTTGCCCCTACGACACCGTCGATGACGTCCTCCATAGCCTGGTTGTGAACCCGTTGCCCAACTCTGCCACCTATCGAGTTGGCCGCCGCCATCTCAACCAATCATTGCAGACCCTACAGGGCTTGGTAGTGTTGAGAAATAGTCACCTGTCTAGCCATGACCTGGGGCTTCTCTTAGCCAGTGCTCCCCACTGTAGTTTCCTGGTGGAAACCGCCTCGGCGGTAGGCCCATTGGCGGCGCCCACCCTGGCGCCTGAGGTGAGTCAGGAGATGGCCCTGAAATGGGTGGAGAGGGAGTTTTCCCAACCCCTCACCCCCCTGGATCGGATTAGCCTGACCACCCTCTGGCGGCAGCTCCAGGGGAATTGGCCCATATTTATGCAGCAGGTGCACTGGGCCTGCCAGGGCAAGGTTTCCCTGCTGATGGTGGAACGGCACAGCCGGGTCACCTCTCCCCCTGATTACCCGACTCGCCTGTTGTTAGATAGTCTGAGCCTCGATCAGCGGGATCTGCTGAGTCGACTTGCCGCCCTCGGCGGGGGCCCCGTCACCCTAGATGCCCTGGTCAATCCCAGTGATGATTTGACCAGTATCCATTTCCTCTTAGAACAGCTGCGCCGCCAACACCTGGTCAGCCTGGCTAAGGACTATGGCCAGGCTGGAGCCACCTCGGCCTCTCCCCGCTATCAACTAGCGGCCAACCTGCTACCGCTGCTGAAAAACAGCTTAGCGGAAGCGGAGGTGGCCCAGGCTGTTGACCGCTTATTCAACTGGTTATCAGCTCGATCGATCTCAGAGATAGCCGCTGGGGATCTGATGGCAGGGCTAGAGTTGATTCACAGTAGCCTACAATTTGAACGCTATGACTGGATCCGACGTCTGACGGAGGTGTTGGTTCCCCTGACCTTTGCCACTAACCGTTGGGGGCTCTTGCATCAATTGCTGGTCTGGCAAAGCCTGGTGGCCCAGCAATCCCAGGACCTTAGCCTAGAAGCGACGGCGGGTTTTCGATTGGGTCTACTCTACCTCTGTGGGGGGCAGCGCGCCCAGGCCAACAAACAATTGCAGCGTTCCCTCAAGCTGGCCAACAAAACCGCTAATACTAACCAGGCTGAAGCCATTCGTCGACATTTGGGCCTACTGGCTGAACAGGCTCCCCCCTTCAGGCCGCCGGTAGTCTCTCCCCCGCTTGCAAAAATAGGGCTAGGTGCGGGGTTAGTGGCCATCACCCTGGCCCTAGGGTTACCTTTGCTCGGCGATGGCCGCAGGGCCAGGCCCGCTCCCTTGACCTTTGCCCCGACCCTAGGGCTAAGCCCCACCCTCAACCCAACCCCGGCTCTAGAGGACTTGGCGGTCTTCAGCCGGGCGGCGGCGGTAACACCGCCCCCTCGATCAACTCCAGCCCCCAGCCCCCAGCCGCCGACCGCCGCAGCGGCCCCTTCACCACCGGCCCCAGTTAGGCAACAGCCTGCCATCCCCAGCCCGGCGGCACCGCGGCCAACTCCCGAGGCTCCCCCCACCGCCTCAGCACCGGTTCCCCCAACCCCTGGGCCTATCCTGGCGGACCCTGCCGCTGAGTTGGCCCCCGAGGCCACTCAGCCGGCACCGCTGGCCTCGACCCAACGGCTCTCTCCGACCCTTTGCAGTGCCGCCCAGGCCCAATGGCATGAGGCTGACAGTGAGGCTCAGCGATCGCTGCTCGAGGCGATTATGGCCAGGGGCCAGTGTCCCTAGCTTGACCGCCGCCCCAGGGCTTGGCAAAATGGCCCCATGGCAAATCAACCCTGGCCTATTGGTCTGGCCCTAGACCGGGCCAGGCGAGCCTATCAGCGGCACCGCCGCCAATTGGCCGTGGCCACCTTAGACGCCACCCGGGGCCAGCTGACGGTGGAGTCCCAGGTGACCGGCCCTTACCTGATCCTGGTGGTGACCTCCTGCTTGATTGCCAGTTTCGGCCTATTGGCCAATAGTGCGGCGGTGATTATTGGTGCTATGTTGATTGCCCCCTTGATGCTGCCAATTCGGGCGGCGGCCTTTGGCATTCTGGAGGCTAACCGGGGGTTGATCCGACAGAGCTTGGGGTGCCTCCTGGTGGGCAGCGGCCTGGCCCTGGCGATCGCCACCGGCCTGGGCTATCTCTCCGGCGTGGCGGTCTACGGCAGCGAAGTGATCAGTCGCTCCCAGCCCACCCTGCTGGACCTGGGGGTGGCGATTACCGCCGGAGCCCTGGCCGCCGTGGCCGCCGTGGAGCCCCGGCTCTCCAGCGCCGTAGCCGGAGTGGCGATCGCCGTTGCCCTGATGCCGCCCCTCTGTGTGGTGGGGCTATGGCTGGCCCAGGCCAACTGGGCCATGGCCCTAGGGTCCCTGCTACTCTATGGCACTAACCTGTTTGGCATTACCCTGGCCGCCATGGTGGCCTTTGTGGTATTGGGCTACGTCCCCCTTAGCCAGGCTAATCGCCCCCTGGCCATCACCCTGGTTTTTACCGCCCTGCTGGTCTTACCCCTGGGGGCTACAACCCTGCAACTGTTACGGCAAAACCAACTAGAGGCCAGCCTCAGGGCGGCCCTGCTGGATCGCACCCTCACCTTTCAGCGCCTCAAGTTAGTGGAGATGGAGGTGAATTGGCTGAGTACCCCGGCGGAGGTGCTATTGACGGTGCGGACCGCTGACCCCGTTACCCCCAAGCAGGTGAGCTTGCTGGAGGCCTTTCTGGAACGGGAGTTAGGCCGTCCCTTTAAACTCCACTTCCTGGTCAGTTACCTGGAGGATATCACCAGCGATCCCCAACCCAATCTGCCCTGGCGAGGCAATTAAGGCAATCCCTCAAGGGAGCGGCCACCGTGTTATAAAGGTTAAAGAATTATAAAAATTCACGTCGAGGTGTTTTGTTTAAGCCAGCTCCCTATGGCCGCTGCGATCGTGTAGGCAAAATTTCCTGGCGTTGTGCCTTTCCTCTGGAGACGATTCCTTGACTGCTACCTTTACCTCTACTGCCGCCACTCCTTCCCGCTCCCTCCAGGACCTCAGCCTGAAACAGGTTATTCAAACTATCCCTAAGGTTTACTTTCAAAAAGATCCCCTCAAGGCCTGGCGATCGGTGGCCATCACCATCGCCGCCGTAGCCCTGGGCTACGCCACCATTGCCCTGTCCCCTTGGTTCTTGCTGCCCCTGGCCTGGTTCTTTACCGGCACCGCCCTCACCGGTCTGTTTGTGATTGGCCATGACTGCGGCCACCGTTCCTTTGCCAATCGCCGCTGGGTGAATAATTGGCTCGGCCACCTGATGTTTTTACCCCTGATCTATCCCTTCCACAGTTGGCGACTGCTCCACGATGTGCACCATCGCCACACCAATAATCTTGATCAGGACAATGCCTGGACCCCTTGGACCGTCGCTGAGTACACCGCCGCCAGTGGCTTTATGCAAAGCATCTACCGGGGGATGCGGGGGGGCTTTTGGTGGTTAGCCTCCGTGGCCCACTGGGCCGTATTGCATTTTAACCTGCAGAACTTTGAACCCCGCGATCGCGCTCGGGTAAGCCGCTCCATCGCCCTGGTGGCGGTCTTCGCCCTGATTTTCTTCCCCAGCCTGTGGCTGCTGGCCGGTCCCTGGGGGATCGTTAAGTACTGGCTGATGCCCTGGTTGGGCTACCACTTCTGGATGAGCACCTTCACCCTGGTGCACCACACCGTGCCAGAAATTCCCTTTCGCCATCAGGCTGATTGGCATGAAGCAGAGGCCCAACTGGCGGGCACCCTGCACTGTGACTATCCCCGCTGGGTGGAGTGGCTCTGCCACGACATCAATGTCCATGTGCCCCACCATATTTCCGTCGGTATTCCCTCCTACAACCTACGCCCGGCCTTTGCGGCCCTGCAGCAAGAATGGGGGCCCGTGATTAAGCAGACCCGGTTCTCCTGGGGCCTGATGAAGCGCATCATTGGCGACTGTCATCTCTACCACCCCGATCAGGGTTACCAACGGTTTAAGGATTTATAAGCTTAGTCAAACTAGTGAACGGCTAGCGCCCCCCTGGCTAGTCCAAGGGGGCGCTAGCCGTTCACCACTGGAAATAGGGCAGGCGGGCGGCGGTGGCCCGAATGGCCGAGGTGTTGGCCACTAGCTGGCCGCAGGCATCCCAATTACCCTCCAGGAAAGCCTGGCGTACCCCGGGGGGAATGGCGACGGGGGCGGTGAGGGCCCCACAACAGAGCTCAAGACGGTGCAGATCCAGGCTGAGCGGTTGGCTGGGCTGGGCCGCCAGGGTGGTCTGGATCTGTCTGACCACCTCCGGGCTGGCGGTGAGACAGGGA
>CAYVMR010000043.1:0-14603 GCA_964452545.1 uncultured bacterium | reverse complement strand
TCAGGCGGTCACCCTGAGTTGGACGGACCAGGATTGCCGGTTCCTGGCCCATTAAGGACTATTGTCGGCTCCACCGATCATCCATGTGGTCACCGGCGAACCGCCGTACAGGCCCAGGGCCTTCCCCGGATCATGCCTCCCTGAAGGAAGCTTACCGCAGTTGGGGTGGACGAATTTACTCGCACCTCCCTGGTATCAGGCCAGAACAACCCCCTGCCCCTGGAGATCTTTGGCATGACCACCAACGTCACTTCCCCAGCCCTCTACGCCCTGGGTACCCTCACCACCCTCTTTTCCGCCTCCGTCATCCTGCTGAGCGATGTGGCCTACAATCTGGTGTCAAAGCACCAACGAGGCTAGTGTTTGATCACGCTCTAGGGCCGAGGCCTTAGCACCAACCAGGTAATCGCCAATAAAATCCCCACGTAGGTGGCGACGAAGCTCCATTCTGACCAATTGATCGATTCCATAGGTGGGGTAGGGAAGATCGGGGACGGCTTGAAAGCTTACTGAATCCAGCGATCTAGCCAGATCTCCAGCTCCGCCGGCAAGGCCAGGCGGCGGCGCTGCTGGCTATGGATACAGACATGGCGGGTAATCGCTTCTGCCATCACCTGGGCCGGGTCCGGGCCGTAGAGCCGGTAGCTCAGCTCAAAACTGCTCTGATCCAAACGGGCAGGGGTGAGGTGAACCGTCACCTGGTCGCCACAGCGGAGGGGACGATGGTAGTCCATGGCGGTGTGCGTAATAGGGCAGGCTAACTCACCACCGCCGAAGAACCTGCCCAGGTCGACAGCGGCGGCCTGCAGAGACGCCTCGTAGGTACTGTGGCAGAGTATCAACCCCTGGGCAAAATACATCACCCCGGCGGCATAGGTTTGGTGAAACCTGATGGTGTGAGTCAGACTAAAGGCCACTGAACCTCCAGGCTAGACCCCGTAAACTTCACTATCGTCCCTAGCTAGCGTTAGGTTGGGCAGGGCGGAAGGGGAAGTCGCCGGGCAGGTCAGAATTAACCCCTTCCCCAGCATCAGGGGCGGTACCCTGACCCAGGGCGACCATAGGGTTATTGATAATTTTCAGCAGGTTAGCAATACCGTATTCTAACACCTCTGAGGGATCCATAGCCACCCAGCCCTGGCTGGTCAACTGTCTCATCTCAAAGTGTAGGTGGGGGCCGGTAGAGTTGCCGGTGCTACCCACCAGGCCAATCACTTCTCCCTGCTCTACCCATTCCCCGGGCTGTACCGATACCTGGGAAAGGTGAGCGTAGCGAGATTCTAATTGACCCTCGTCATGGCGAAGAATTACGGTCAAACCATAGCCCCCTATGGGACTGGACACAGCCACTCGACCAGCACGGGTGGCCAGCACGGGGGTGCCTAAGGGGGCTGCCAGGTCAGTCCCGGAGTGAAAACGCCAGCTTTGCTGGATAGGATGCATACGCCAGCCAAATATCGAAGAGATAGCGGCGGGAATAGAAAGGGGAAAAACGTAGGCTTCATTGCCCCGGCGCAGCACATTAAGGGGCTGCAGTCGGGCGTTCAGCTGCTCACGACTAATGATGGTGGTGTTGCCCAGACTGACCCCCCGCGGGCTGATAGTAACTGGCCCTACCTGAATACCGCGATCGCCATTGGCACTACTCCCAGAGGTGGATGCAGTGGCATCACCCCGCGCACAAGCAGAGTCGGTTTGTCCACCCCTAACGGTGATCTGGCAGCCATTGCTACGATTGGCAAAAACCACATCAGGGGTAACCTGAGGGGCCTGGGTAGCCCCGACGCTATAGCCGGTGGGATCAATGAAAACACTGTTATAGCCCGCTGGCACAGCCTCATCGGCCGCAATTTCAGCTGGCACTACCGAGCTGCCCTGGGCCGCCGCCCCAGTTGAACCCGGAGAGAGCAAGCTATCCACCATGGTGGAGCTTGGGGCCGGACGGGGAGACACCAGGGCTGGGCTAGGCGGTGGGGAAACCGGGGGTTGCATGAAGGGGGCTCGAGAAGGGGAATGGGGGCGTCCGCGTAAATCTGGGGATCTGGCCCCAGACATATGCACGGATTGGGAACTAGACGGCGATATCGTATTGGGAGTCAGGGTAACCTGTCCACCGGACACATGGCTGGCCCGATCAATGTGGGTCGAAGAACCGTTATCGGACTTTGTGGATTTTACACCATCATCATCACTAGCCTGGGCAATGGCCAAACCACCGCTGGAAAGGCAAAGACTACCGGTCAACACCAACAGCTTCATCCAATCCGAGGGCAATCCGGGACCCCGCTTGCGCTTCACATATTGAATAACGACTGTAGAACTATTGTTAGAATTCACCATATTTAATAATCGCTACGTATTGTAGCCTAAAGTAATTTTACCGGGTTCAAACTCTAGAGAATGCTGATCAGCCGTTGGGCCATCAGATACCTGTAACTGCAGGTTACCCGCAGTTGACACGCCGATCACCCTGGCCTCACGACCATTCACGATAAGGGTCTGACCCAGATGGGCCATAATCGCTTCGTAGGCTTCGATAAAGCGCCTATCGCCACGGGTTTGCCAGAAGAAATATCCCTGCATTAGCCCGTAGAGGGCAACGGCGGCAATTCCTTCTAGGGTTTTTAGCACCTCCTGAGACTTTCCAGAATTGGTTAGCTGTTGGAGGGAAACACCGGTAGGGGGCACCGGGTTAAAACAATTTAGGCCCAGACCGATAATCACTGTTTCTACCAGCGTGCGAGAGGTTCGAGCCTGGGCCAATACCCCGCCAAGCTTTTTGCCCTGGATGACAATATCATTGGGCCACTTGACCCGAGCTGGTATACCCAAATTGGCCAAACTGGTGGCTACGCCCCAGGCACTGGCCAGGGTAAAGTAGAAACAACGATCAATGGCCAAGTCTGGCGCCAGCGCCAGGGAAACGTATAGCCCCCCAGGGGGCGATTGCCACGACCGACCCCACTGCCCCCGCCCAGCGGTTTGGGTACTGGCGATCACAACGCTACCCCCCGTGGCCCCGTTGTCTATCAGGGCCTCCAGGGCACGGTTGGTAGAGTCAGCTTGGGGTAACCAATGAATTTGAAATCTGGGCCGTAATGCCCAAAAATCAGGAATTACTCCCAGAGACTCCGGTGGCTGCAATAACTCCTGGTGGAGCGCTGACAAGTCCACTTAATAGCTATCCTTAAATATAAAAATAATCACTGACACTTATTATCCAACTTAACCTATCATCTCAGTGCCTAATCAGGAAAGTCCAATTTGACGAGCGGCTAAAACTTGATAGTCAGTCCTCTCAGCTTAACCCTTACTTCACAGTTCCTGACTAAACCTAGTCGATCTGTCCCCCTTTCTCCATGCCAGGTTCCTGTTTACCCGCCATGGGATCGTCTTCTATGGGCCGGACTTAAGTCGTTATGCCAAGCTGTATTGAGTCTATTTTTTTCTGATGGTTATCCGTTACCCTTGAAATTCGCTAGGCTAGGACAATAGCCATAACCATGCCCGACTATTAAAAACTCTGGCAGATCACTGACTGTCATGATTCCCTTGGCGGTGGTGGCAACGGTAAGTGTCAGATGCCGCCAGAGATTCAGGTCTATTTTTTTACTCAGTAGCTTAGGACCGTGGCCCATGCCGACCCATCCCTTAACCTCTATTGCTAACCTAGGCCAGTATTTACCCTCCAGCCTGGGGCGACCCCAGAGTATAGCGGTGCTCCTATCCCTGGTCTTCCATGGCGTCCTGTTCGCCGCTGGCCCCTCGTTCTCTAGCCTACAAATGGCTAGGTTGAGGGATGATAGCGCCAATCTATCGGCTCGGCAGGTGCCAATGGTTGAGCTGACGGCGGAGGAACAAAATCGCTTGCCTGATTTTGATAGCTTTGCCTATTCCTTAACCCCCAGTCAGGGGGATGAGTTCAGCTCCTTTCCTGGGATCAACGACTTGCCCAGCCCGGGCACAACCCTACCCCAACCCCTCGATCCCCTGTCTAACCTGGCTCTGCCCAAGGCCCCCCTGGGTTCATCCTCCCTGGGGATTAGTCCCTTGCCCTCTAGTCTGGGGCGATCGCTGTTCTTACCCACTCCTCCCCTACTGCCCCGTCGATCCACGCCGGATAACCGGCCCACGGACACCGACCGGGCGATCGCTGCCGACCTGGCCAGACGCTTGCCGCAAAATCCTCCTACCCCGATGCCATCCCCCGCCGCTCCCTCCCCCCAGGCGGCCAACCCCGACCCGGATAATAATCAAGCAGATAGGAAGCCTGGTGGTGAAAACGGCCTGGCTGATCGGTATACGGATCTGCGGGCCCGACTGCAGCATAGTACTGAGCTAACCACCGATGCCGAGGTCAGTAGTGCCAGCCAGGCCTGGCTGCAGTCAGTGAAGGAGGTCCTGGGGGAAACTCCCCTCACCGCCGCTCCTGATCCCCTGACCGTTGATATTCCCTACGATCTGCGGATTTGCCTGACACCGCCCCCTACCCCTGGGTTGGTTGGGCTGGTTAGGTTGCCAGCAGAGGATTCGGACAGCCCGGAGGTCTCTACCACCACCCTGAAAAGCACGGGCTATCCCTTCTTAAATGAAACGGCCCTAGAGGCCATCAAAGCCCAAGCCGTCGCCGCCGATCCACCCCTATCGGTTGGCACCCTTTACCAGGTGGTTGTGAATGTCAACTATGATGCTAAAACCTGCGTGAGTGCTGAAACCCTACTCAAATCCCGCCGCCCTGACGCCCCAACCAGCCCAGCGGCCCCTGGACCTGAGGGCTCTATGCCCATGACCAGCCCTTCACCCTAAAGTCAGGGCCATTTAAGGAGATCGCAACCGTTGTCGACATTGTTCAAGGTCCACCACGTGAGCCGAATGTCCCCATGGATGGTGGGCCCAGCTCAAGTCCAGGGTGACTAACCGGAACTGACCCATGAATCCATGGGTTCGGCGGGCCAGTTCTATAACCTGGGGAGCCGTATTGGCCATGGGTCGAATCCAGCTGATCACCCCATTCACCACCACCAGATGCTTATCCCGCAGACTAGAACCGGCCCCCTGTTCCTCAAAATAGGTAATCATCCGGCGAATCGCCTGGAAGGAAAGGTGTTGGCGAAGCTGGCTGATGGTGCGAATTTCGAGGACCTGTTCCCAGGAATAGATCACCTGGCTGTGGGGAGGCAACCCAATCCGGCGGGGCACCACAATCCCGGTTTTCTCCAAGTAGGCAAGACGACCCAAACTACTCCGGGCCAAAATAATCACATGACGGCGTGGAAACCAATCCATGGCAAAGCCTCCAGGGCTAGCACTAGATGTGGGGTGACATATAAGCTAATTTACACTACCCCTCCAGTCTGACCCGGAGGGTTGCACCCCTGATTGCGGTTAAACGGCACCACCTAGCGCTGAATTGACCGGAAAAAGAAGCCTTTTGGTAAGGTTAAGTTTTATGACAGCGGCCCTGCCCCATTTCCTTGCCGTGATCAGCCTTTTTCTCTCAAGGTCATCAGAGGCCTGACCTCAGCCGCCAGGGGAACCAACCCCCATCAACCGCTGCCAGGCTAACCGGGCGGCCCCCGCCATGCCCGCCCGGTTCCCCAGTTCAGCAATGAGGATTTGTAGACCCTCCCGGGAGCTCGGTAGGACCCGTTTCTCCACCTCCGACCGAGTGGCGGGCAAAAAGAACTCCCAGGCGGCACTGAGGCCACCCCCCAAAATGATCGCCTCGGGGGTGAGGACATAGATCAGGCTGGTTAACCCGGCCCCTAGCCAGGCGCCATAGTGCTGCCAGAAGACGATCGCCTGGCGATCACCGGCCCGGGCGAGGTCGTAAAGGGCCGCTGGGGTCATGCCCATGGTGCGCTGGACCGCCTGCACTGAGCAGTACTGCTCCAGGGATCCCCGATTGCCACTATTACAGGGGGGGCCATCGGGGTTGAGGGTGATCAGGCCCAGCTCGCCGGCGGTGCCCTGGCGACCGACGAACAACTGGCCGTTAAGAATAATGGCGCCGGGGGGGGCCGGCGCGGGGGGGGGGCGGGGCCCGGCGGGGGAGGCGCCCCCCACTCCCGTCCCCAGGGTCAGCAGGATCATGTCTTGAAAGGCCCGCCCTGCCCCCAGCCAGGCCTCCCCCAGGCCCGCACAATTGGCATCGTTGGCCACAATGGTGGGGCGGCCGGTTTGGCTCTCCAGCCGATCGGCGATCGGCACCTGCTGCCATCCCTCCAGGTTAATGGCCACCCGCGCCACCCGCCCTGCGGCATCGGCGGGGCCGGGGGTGCCCAGGCCAATGGCCCGGGTCTGGTGACCGGGGTCGATTTGGTTAACCCCCGCCACGATGGCGGCCACCACCGCCTCCGGTGTGGCCGGTTGGGGGGTGGCTAGGGTGAGTTCTGCCCGACAGTCACCCTCGGGGCCGAACCGCCCCAGCTTAATCGCCGACCCCCCCAAATCAATACCCATCACCTCGCCAGCTAATCCGTTGAGCATGGTTTTTCGATCCAATCCTGAATAGGTTTAGGGGGGGCAGGAGGCTGGGGTCGGCAATCAGAAATCAGCAGTCAGTGAACCAGAGTGCTTGCCGTGGATTGTTTCTCCCTCTCCCCCTCGTTCCCCCATTCTCCCGGGAGGGGGTTATGACTGACAATAGGAAAAACTCTGATCACCCCCATTCCCGATGGCTAAACCGATTTTAATCACCGGTGCCTCCAGTGGCATTGGCTACGAACTGGCTAAGGTTTGCGCCGTCCATCACCATGACCTGGTGCTGGTGGCGCGGCGTGGCGATCGCCTCCAGGCCCTGGCGGACCAGCTGCGGGCTAGCTACCCCATCCAGGTTTGGACCTACGGGGCCGACCTCACCCTGGCCCAGAGCCGCCAGGAGTTGTTTGAGTGGACCCAAGCCCTGGGGGTATACCTCTACGGCCTGGTGAATAATGCTGGGTTTGGCTACCAGGCTCGCCTGGCGGAGGCCGACTGGGACACCCAACATGCCATGGTGCAGCTGAATATCGCGGCCCTTACCCATCTCACCCGGCTCTACCTGCCTGGGCTAATTGCCCAGGGGCAGGGGCGAGTTTTGAACGTGGCCTCCACCGCCGCCTTTTTACCTGGCCCCTACATGGCGGTGTATTTTGCCTCCAAGGCCTTTGTACGCTCTTTTACCACGGCGATCGCCAGCGAACTCGAGGGCACCGGGGTCACCGCCACCACCCTCTGCCCCGGCCCTACCCGGTCGGAGTTTCAAGAGCGGGCGGCGATTTCCAGTGGCAAGATGTTCCAGGGGCAGTTGCCCAGTGCCGCGGCGGTGGCGGCCTATGGTTACGCCGCGATGGAACAGGGCCGGGCGATCGCAATCCACGGCACCAGCAACCAGGCCCTGGCCTGGCTGACACGGCTGATGCCCTACGGGGGATTAGCCAGGGTGATGAAAAAGTTGCAGGAGGATAGCTAGCCCTTTGGGGCATCAGCTCAGCATCCCCAGATCAGGACTTCCCTTTAGCCTAGAACACCCCCCTCTCTTTTATCCCCTGTCAACCTGGGGGATATAAAATTGAAGTCCCCAGTTTAAACATTTCCATCTGTGACGTTGTCAGGCTAGAGTGTGATGTCCCTTTCCCAATTAATCTATCGTTATCTCGGGTTTAGTCTGGCCGTTCTGATTGCCGTTTTAGCGCTAGGGATCAGTGTAGGGGCCGAGGCTCCATTTTATTGGGATGCCATCGATGTTGACATAGCGGTGCAGCAAAATAGTGACCTATGGATCACAGAAACTCAAACATACGTCTTTACTGGCAACCATACCCGTGAACGGTATCGGTATATTCCCCTGGATAGGATTACAGAGGTGACCGTAACCGAACAGGGAAAACCTCTTTCCGCCACGACTGGAACTGAAAATAACCAGTTCTGGATTCGCTGGGAGCACAGCCTCAATGCGCCTGAATCCCATACCTTTGTCCTGAAGTATCGAGTTATTGGCGGTGTTCAGGTCCACGGTGAAACCGCCGAGGTTTACTGGAAAGCAATTTTCCCAGACCGGCAGGCCCTGGTTAAGGCGGCAACGGTAACGGTAGGTTTACCCCAAGCCCTAGCGGGACAAATCCTCACCTACAGCGCCTACGGCAGCCCCTCCAGATCTCGAGCCATCGATAACCGGACGGTAGAATTTGTCGCTAATCAAGCCCTATCGCCGGGAGAGGAACTTGAGGTGCGGGTCAGTTTCCCCAACTCGGGGCTGAATTTTGACCGACCCCAGTGGCAGCGCATCAATTTATTTCGGGTCCTGGGCCAGCACCTCTCGACACTGATTGTTCTGGGGGTTGGGGCCACCATACTCGGCGGTTTCCTGCTATCAAGGCGCTGTCCTGAATGTGGAAAGTTCACCCTCGATAGACGGAGTTCTACGCTGAAGACGCCTACCTGGTCCAGTCAGGGTAGACAACAGGTGGTTGAGCATTGTCGGTCCTGCTTCTACCATCGCGAATTCGAGCAGGCGCTGTTCTATGGCGGCGATGGCGGTGGTGGTGGCGGCGGCGGTGGTGGCGGCGGCGGTGGCGGTTGATTCTGACTTGCCACTGGTTAACAAACGCTGGAAAAACCCACACCAGGCTGAGTATTTGGCCCCATCAATGCACTGATCCTGTAGGAGGATGCTGGAACAGATGTTCCTCGTTTTATGACCGTCCCTCCCTTTAAGCTCCTGTCCTCGAGGCCGACCTGGGGGGAGTCAGCCGGGGCGGGGCGCAGCGGTCTGTTTCAGGGCACCGACTTTGTCGCCACCGACCGGGATAGGCTGAAGCAACCGGTGAGCGATCGGCAAAAGATAACTACGATATCTTCGGCAACCTTCCCGACACCATCGAAGACGACTGGATCACCACCCTCGAAATCCTGGAAAAAAAGATGGACGAGTCCATCCACCTGCGTCAGTAGGCCCGCGATGTCTTTGAACTACGCTACGAAACCACCCTGGCCCCCGACCAAAACCGCTGGGAACTTTGCTCCCAGGTGCTCTCCCGTCAGGACGTAGTGGCGAAACTCTCCCCACCCTGGTAAGGGTCGGTGGTGGGGGCCTAACCGTCCGAGCCTTGAAGCCAGTTATTTTGTCCACCTACTCCTCGATTTACACAAGGTTCTGCTCACCCTTGGCTAGGCTGCTCAGTTCCGAGTTCTGGTACCAGCTCACTAGGGCACCCTGGTAGATTGTCTGCCAGGGCAGTTGGTGTTGGCGGGCCAGGGTGGCACAATCCTCATACTCGGGATGCACATTCAGAAGTTCACCGGTTTGGGGATGGTAGGCCAGCTTGATGCTGACCTGGCCGTGGGGGGTAGGGATCACCTGGCTAGATCGCCGTAGCACCATGCGTTGTTGTTGCCGTTGCCGTACCCCCAGGGTGGAGGTTTCAGCAAATAGTACCTGCCGACAGGCCGCGGCGGCGGTGACCGGGGCGATCGCCGTCACCAATAGCCCTGGCCGGGACTTTTTCATAGCAATGGCCTGGGTAAACACGTCCACAGCGCCGGCGGCAAACAGTCGGTCGTACAGGTAGGTGATCACCTGGGGAACCATGTCATCTACCTGGGTCTCCAGGACCACCACGGTCTCTTCCCCTGGGGGGGGGATGTCCTGGGCGGGGGGCGGGGGCGGCAGCCCTGGGGAACGCTCCCCACCGATCCAAAGGCGCAAAATATTAGGCAGGAGCAGATCCTTTCCCCCCGCCCCCAGCCCGACCCGCTGCAGGTGCATGGCCGGAGGCGGGCCAAACTCCCGGGCCAGGGCCGCTACAATGGCCGCCCCCGTTGGGGTCACCAGTTCCCCTTGGCAACCATTGCTATAGAGGGGCATGGCTCGCTGCTCCATTAGCTTCAGCACCGCCGGGGCGGGTAGGGGTAACCAACCATGGGCCGCCTTCACCCGCCCCTCACCGGTGGGAAGGGCGGAACAGTAAATCTGGTCGATGTTCAGGTAGTCCAAGCCTAAACAGGTGCCCACAATATCGACGATCGCATCGGTGGCGCCCACCTCATGGAAGTGCACCTGCTCCACCGCCATGCCGTGCACCGCCGCCTCCGCCTCCGCCAACCCTTGAAAGACCGACAAACTCCAGGCCCTGGCTCGGGCCGGCAGCTGAGCCCCGCTGATTAACCGCTGAATGTCCGGCAGATGGCGGTGTTCCGTAGCCGGGGCGTGATCATGGTGAGGGCTGCAGGGTTGGGCTCCGGAATCCAACCGCACCGTTACCTGTAGGGCCCGCTGTCCCTGGCGTTGGGTAGGGGCCACCTGGAGATCAAAGGGCTCCGTCAGCCCCAGGCCCGCCAACTGGTCCTGCAGATAGGCCAGGGGCACCCCCGCATCGATCAGGGCCGCCAGGCACATATCCCCAGAAATCCCCGATGGGCAGTCAAGGTAGGCTATTGTTTTCATATCAGTAAGAGTACTTAGTGCCATGGCCACCCTCTATCGCCTCCACCCTAGCAACCCCGAGTCGCGTAAATTAGGGGAGATCGCGAAGGCCTTGCGGCAGGGGGCGGTGGCCCTTTACCCCACAGACACAGTCTACGCCATTGGTTGCGACCTCAACCATCGTGGCGCCCTACAACGGGTGCGCCAGCTGAAACAGTTGAGCAACGACAAGCCCCTTACCTTCCTGTGTGACTCCCTTTCCAACATCGCTGACTACGCTATGGTGAGTGACGCGGCCTATCGGATGATTCGCCGCCTGATTCCCGGGCCCTTCACCTTCCTGTTACCGGCCACCAAGCAGGTGCCGCAGCTGGTGATGAACCCCAAACGGCGTACCACGGGTATTCGGGTGCCTGATAGCCCCATTTGCCTGGCCCTGGTGGCGGCCCTCGAGCATCCCATCATTTCCACCTCCGCCCTGTCCCTGGTAGAGACCGAGGCCACCGGCGACGATGGGCTCAGGTTGAATAAGGCGGAGCTGTTCGATCGCCTGGAGAAGATGGTGGACGTGATCATTGATGATGATCAGCCCCTCACCTACGGCCTGTCCACCATCCTGGACATGATTGCCGATCCTCCCCTGATTCTGCGTTCTGGCCTGGGCTGGGAACTGGCCCAAAGCTGGGGGGCTGAGACAGTTGCAGAATCGCCACAGTACCTGTGACCTGGGTGCCCCGCCTGGATTGTCCGGCCAGGGTGGGGACGATGGCCCTGGCCAGGGGGGAACCCCGACCAGTTGGCGCAGGGTAGGGAGGCCGATCGCAGGGGTGAATAAGGGGTCGCCCCCCTCTTAAACTAGATCCATACCTGGATTCCTACCCTAGCCAGTTCCACTACTGCCCTAGGGGCTCAGAAATTTCCCCCGGGGCCGCTGATGGAGTCAGTAGAAAAGCCCCAGGCCAAGCGGCCACCACGGCGACCTGGTGCTGGGGCTATTGTAAGGACTGGGTACTTATGAAAGCGGCATCTACTTGTTTTGTTATGGTCTCGTCCTCCCCTGGCGTTCCTCCCGATTCTGGCCATCCGTCGTCGCCCCTGGCAACGGGTGTGGCCGCTGATCTGCAGGGCATGATGGAGGGGTTATTAAAGGATCGTCTAGCCCATCGCCCCGGGGGCATGGATGGGGTCCTCGCCCGCCTGAGGTTGGAGGTGGAACGCGTCTGTCGCCACAGCGATCGCATTCAGGACTCCGGCAACATCCGCCACTGGCAAAGGAACCTGATCCAGCACCGCCTGGATAAATGCCTGGCCTACTACCACCTAGGATCAACCCAGGGCCGCCTGGAGCTCCACGCCACCCTGAGCGCCATGGTTTACCGGCATATTGTGCCAGAGGGCAGCTACCTAAGCTTCCAGGGCCGCTATGTTCTCATCGAGGATTTTCTACAAACCTTTTACATCGAAGCGCTGAATAGCTTTCGGCGAGAACACCAACTCCCCCCCACCTATACCCCTCGCACCCGCCTGGAGCTGGCAGAGTTCATGGCCTTTAGCGAGCAGTACGCCAAGCGCACCATCAGCCTACCCAATGGTCGCCACCAACAGCTGCTGGTGCTGAGAGCCCAGGCCTTTGCCCGTCGCCAACCCGCGGAAACCTCTATTGACTTGGCTCTGGTAGATGCTCCCAAGGCCGAGACGGGGGATAGCCCCGTTCCCACCACCGTGCTCAAGCAGGTGCGGGAAAAAATCACCACGACCGCGGCCAATAGCGCTGAGGATGCGGCCATGCGCGATCGGGTGATTACCGCCCTGATGGATTATTTCAAGGCCCATGATCAGACTGACTGCCTTGATTACCTAGTCCTCAAATTAGAGGATTGCTCGACAACAGAGATCGAGACGGTTTTAGACCTATCACCGCGACAACGTGACTATCTGCAACAACGCTTTAGATACCACATTGACCGCTTTTCTCGCCAATATGAGTGGGAATTGGTGCACGAATGGTTAGGGGCCAACCTGGAGGATAACTTCGGGATGCCGCCGGAGCAGTGGGCGGCGTTTCTCACCACTCTACCCCAGGAACAGCGGTCCTTGATTCAGTTCAAGCAGGCCCAGGGAGGACAGGACCGCAGTGAAACGGCTAAGGCCCTGGGATGGACCCCCAAGAAGGTTGAGCAGACATGGACCCAGCTGCTCAAGCAGGCCTGGCAGTATCGCAACCAAAGGTTGGAGCGGCCAGGGGATTAGATCAAACCGTATCTGGGGATGGGGTCGGTTCGGTTTGGGGAGGCTCAAACTTGTATCCCACCCCCCGCACTGTTTGAATCAGAGCGGGCTCGTTGGTGTCCTTCTCAATTTTTTTACGGATTTGACCGACGTGGACATCCACCACCCGCTGATCACCAACATAGTCGTAGTCCCAAACCTTTTGAATCAGCTCGGCTCGCCGCCAAACCCGGCCAGGATGGCTAGCCAGGAAGTGTAATAGATCAAACTCCAGGGCCGTCAGGGGCACCAACTCATCCCGCAGCATCACCTCCCGACGCACCGGATCAATGGCCAGGCTGTTAAAGACTAAACACTGTTGTTCTGGGGCGGTGACCGGGCGCTGGCGCTTCAGAATTGCCCCCACCCGTACCTCCAGCTCCAAGAGGCTAAAGGGCTTAGTCAAATAGTCGTCAGCCCCCTCATTAAAGCCCCGAATCTTATCAGACTCGTCCGTACGGCCAGTCAACATCAGCACAAACACCCCAGTGCGAGCCTGCATCTCCTTGCAGAGCTCGTAACCATTGGTATCAGGCAAGTTAACATCAAGGATGACGAGGTCAGGGGTAAAGCTATCAAATAGGGCCAGGGCGTTCTTGCCATCTTCCGCCGCTTCCATTTCGTAGTCTTGCTTAGCTAGAAAACGATAAATCAAGTTGCGAATGGCCGGATCATCATCGACAACCAGGATTTTGGCTTCCGCCATGGTTCTACCCTTGCTTTAATAGATCAACGATGGTGCAAAAATGGAGTCAGTCCTGCGATCAGGCTTCGGCAGTCGCTATAACAACCACCGGCCCGGTTAGGAGAGGACTTCGAGGCTAGTACTATAATCTGGGAGCAGTTCTATAATTTGGGGCCAAGGGCCTAGCTCAGTGCCCTCAGCGGCATGGCGCTAGCTATGGATAGGACCTCACTTCAATGGCTAAAGATTAACGTAATTAACTTAGTTTACTAAAGAATTCCGAGAAGGATATAAAAATCGACTGATTACCGTTGACATTAACGCTCAGGTGTGGGCAGGGGGGAGCCTCCCCCTGGCTCAGCCTGGTTGGGGGACCCCTGAGGCGCTAGGGGTTGCTCAAAGGGGATAGAGGGCTGATTGGGGTCCAACGGGTAAGACCCCTCCTGGGGCTCAGCCGGGGGTGGCAAAACACCATCGCTGGCGCCGGGGGTGGTGAGATTGATATCCCTGGGCAAGGTCGCCAGGGCCACCCGATCGCCCCCCACAGATCGCAGCACATCCAAAACCATAATCACGTCCTCGTAGCGGGCATCCCGAGAGGCATAGAGAACGATCAACCCAGTGGGGCTGATCTGGTTAAACTGCTGCAGGACATCGTAGAGCAGGTCCACCGTCACCGGCTGCTGATCCAAGTAGACCTGCCCCAGGCTATCTACACTGACGTAAAGGCGATCGGCCAGGCCATCCTGACTGGCCTGCCCCGGCAGAGGTTTGCCGGTCTGGGCGGCGGGTAGATCTAAGTCGATAGCCTGCTGCCGGGTCAACCCCACCGCCGCCAGGATAAAAAAGGTGAGAATACAAAAGATCACATCGATGAGCGGAATAATTTCCATCCGCACATCTTCTCTGGGGGTGTCTAGCAAATCAACTTTCATGGCATAGAGGCTTCCTTGGCGATCGGATTAACAGCCGGCTGGGAATCTGGCGTGCGCCGGGCCCAGCCCTGGCGGTAGAGTAACTCCAGTTCGCTACCGGCGCGGCGAAACATTTTTGCTTGACCAAAGATAAACCCCTGGAAAAGTCGGTAAAAGGCCAGGGTGACAATGGCAATAATTAACCCAGTGGCGGTACTGATCAGGGCCTCACTGATGCCCAGGGAAGCCCCCGCCGTGGCATCGCCACTGCCCAGGTCACTGAGTTGGATGGAGCCGAGGGAGTTGATCAGCCCCAACACCGTGCCCAGCA
>CAYVMR010000042.1:0-14646 GCA_964452545.1 uncultured bacterium | reverse complement strand
CAGCGGCTGGTAAAAAAGGGCTGGCTGCAGCGGCAATCTCAGGGCAAGGGGGAGGAGGGTAGGGCGCGATCGATATATCGCTGGCAGCCCACTGTTTCCGAGGGTGAGGCCAGGGTATTGGCGGCCCATGACCAGCTCAAACAGTTTTTGGCCGTAGGCCAGCCCGATCTAGTAGCCTCCTTTGCCGACAGCTTGGATAGGACCGATCTCGATCAACTAGAGGAGATCGCGGCTCGCCTGCGCCATCTTCGGCAGATCCAGGCCCCTCCCCAGACTAGGCAGGAAGACTAATGCACAGCGGCTTGCTACTGCTAACCCTGGGCGTAGCCCTGATCTGGCGGTGGCGTAGCCATCGATTCCTAGAGACCCTGCCCTACGGCCCCTGGCAAAGTCGCTGGACAGCCACCCTACAGGCCTTTTGCCTACCGCCACTCATGCTGCTGGTGGCAGCAATGGCCGTGCTCACCATGGGACACCACGGCACCATGATGGGTTGGGGGGTTAGCCCGATCGGCTGTTGGCTGGGGTTGGCCACGGTAGCTTGGGGGGCGACGGTCGGGGGTGAAGCGGCAGGGCGGGCTCTATATAGTCAATGGCGCTGGCGACAGTGTGCCCTAGTAGATCTGCCAGGCGGTGGTCAGGCCCGTTGTTTAGCCACCCCTCTACCCGTGGTGGCCCAGGTAGGGCTATGGCAATCATCCCTCGTGGTCAGTCAAGGTTGGCTAGATCAGCTCACCCTACCAGAACAGCAGGCCACCCTAGCCCATGAGCAGGCCCATGCGGATTACCGTGATCCGCTGTGGTTCCTGATCCTGGGCATGGTACGTCGGTTTAGTCTCTGGCTACCCCACACCCAAAGCCTCTGGGAAGACCTATTGCTATTGCGAGAAATTCGGGCTGACCAGCAGGCCGCTCGCCATAGTGATCCCCTACTGTTAGCGGAGCTATTGGTGAAACTATCGCGCCAGGTCAGCCTGGCCGGCCAGGGAGCAACCCCGCCGTCCTGGGCCAGCTTTAACCCGGCGTCCTCTCCCCAACGCTTGCAGGTACGGGTGATAGCCTTGATCAGCCCGATCCCTGAAAGCCCCTCGGTTACGCCAGGGTTAACTGCCATGGGATGGCTGGTCATCGCGGCCCTACCCCTGGCGACCATTGGGCTGCATTCCTAGGCTCAGGCTACTGACCCTAGCCTAGCTAGCGATGGGAGAGGGAGAGGGGGGTGGGCTCAGGATAGTTCACCTGGGTTGAATTTCCCATATAGGCTTTCCAGAGTTCCGACAGATTTTCGGCCTGGAGGCGCCAGTCTGGGTTGAGGCGGTACATCCGCCGGGGTCGCCCGCGTCCTTCCACCTTCTTCCAGTAGCCGTCAATCATCTTTTCGTCTTCTAAAAACTTGAGCGCGCCGTAAAGAACTGTGTCAGAAAGACGGTAATGGGTGTACTGCTGACTGAGGCGATGGATCAGCTCGGTTCCATAGGAATCTTGCTGCAATAACACCGTGACCACGTAGCAGACAGCTAGCTCTTTGTTGAGATAGATGGGCGGTGGATCCTCGAAAAACTGATGGATATCCTCAAACTTCATGGGATCACTCCAACTAAATAGGGGGACCATCGGAAAGGGTAAATCCATTGTAGGCCCAGGTGATCCCCATGGGGATCATCAACCCTCAGATAGTAACTATCTGCAAATGTTTTTAGCTAATATTAAACATTCGTCACTGGGGAACTTACGTGGATGGCTACCGTCTACTTTGCCTGCCGCTATTCACCCTCCCAGGGCGAGGGTGAATAGCGGCAGGCCATCGCTGAGTCAAGCCGATTCAACTTGACCCAGCGATCGGACCATTGTCCCCTGGGTGATTCACCTGCTCGATCTGAGGATTTAGGACTTGTATATATAGGGTCTGCCGAAAACTAGGGGTGAGGTAACGCTGGCGCAGGGTTTCCCAATCTGCCATGGCAATCTGCCGCTTATCGGCCATGGCCCCATGGAGTTGGGCGAGACTGTCGGGAGGATAGGGCTGTTCCGCCAGTAAACCCGCCAGGACGTAGGTGTCCTGGACCTTGCCCAGGTTATCCTGCCAGGTTTTCAACTCCCTAATCCAGTCTCGAAACTCAGGACCGTAGAAGGCGCTGAAAAACTCTGCCTGGTATCGCACGGATTTACAGACCTTGCGGAGATCGTGCAGGGTCTGTCGACTGGCGGGACTAACCGGCTCCCAAGCCACTAACCAGCCGGGGTGGAGAAATAGTTTGGCAATGAGGGGATTGAGTAAATCGGGCAACACCAGTGTGATGGACAGCTGGGCGATGGGGTGGAATTGGGGCGATCGCAGCCAATCCGCATAGGCCTGCTTAAGGTTGGTATAACCGGGCTGGGCCAGCATTCCTTCAACCTCAGCAAACACCTGTCGGCGCTGCTTTCTGAGTAGACCCTGGGCTTTTTGTAGAGCCTTGACTTGAGCCTTGCGGGCCATGTGTTGACCATAGTCCTGATCAATATCGGCGATCTGAACATCCAGATCCCGCAGGCGACCCAGGGTTTGACTGACTTTCCGAATCGGCTGAATTCTAGCGGCCTTGGGCAGCTTAACCACCTGGTCAAACACCTGTAGGGCCGTGCGCAGGCGTCGAGAGCCCACTCGCATTTGGTGGAGATACTCTGGATCCTGATCCTGGCGCACCCCAGCCTCCTGATCGATCATGTGGTGGTACTGCTGGTCAATGATGCGATAGGCATAATGGCCCACGGTTAGACAGGAAAGCGGATCGGTCAATACTGGGATTTGCAAAAGGGGTGACTGTTCCGTCGAGATCATCCTATTCACCTCGCGCCCCAGGGTTAAAGGGGGGCAATGCTGGTCAGGGGAAGCTATCAACAGCCTTGAACCGCTATTCAGGTGGGGGAGCAACATCGGCGGGGAACTGTTTCCCTCGCTCACCGGAGCGACTCCATCCCAGCTTTAGTTTAAATCATCCCATCCCTGGGATCAGCAGGTCACTATAATTATTCATAGGTGGCCCCATTTAGCTCAGGACACCCAGACAAGCCCTGGATTTCAGCCTATAGACCATGGCGTCGCCCCCTTGGTCTAGCTAGACTGGCGACTATAGTGGGAGCTCCGGGTCAGGGACGGAGACCAGGCAGGACAGCTACCCGGCCTTTGTGTTCCACCATCCACTTTATCCTAGGTGTTGTGGCCAAAGCTAACTATTGCCTCCGTATAACTCCAGTCCCCAGTAGACCCCTGAACTTGGGGTTGGTCGGTACGGGGTTTGTGGCCGATCTTAGGGCTCAGGCCCTGGCCGCTGATGGGCGGGCTCGCCTAGTGGCGGTGACTGGTCGCCAACCCGACAGGACTGAGGCCTTTGCCCGCCGCTACGGTGCCGCCGCCCGGGGGCACTGGACCGATCTGATCGGTGATCCCCAGATCGATGGGGTGGTGGTGTGCCATGCCAATGCCCACCACGCCGAGGTCATCACCGCCGCCCTGGCTGCGCACCAGTCGGTGATCGGCGAGTATCCCCTAGCCCTAGAGTTAGAATCGGCGACCCAAATCCTGAATCTAGCTAAAACCCAGGGAGGCTATCTCCATGTCGGCCATATCGAGTTATTAACCGGAGCCCACCAGGCCCTGGGGCAGCATTTGCCGGTGATTGGCCGACCCCGCTACGCCCGCTATGCCACCCTAAGTCCCAAATCTCCGGCCCCCACCCGCTGGACTTACTGTCCAGAGCTATTTGGCTTTCCCCTGGTGGGGGCGCTATCCCGTATTCATCGGTTGGTGGATCGCTTTGGTCCTGTTGATCGGGTTTACTGTCGCAACGTCTATGGCGATCGCTATATCGGGGAGGACGGTCTGGAATACTACCGGTCCTGCCGATGTGTGGCCCAGCTCAGCTTTGACAATGATCTACAGGCGGAGGTCGTGTACGGCAAGGGGGAAGGGATCGGGGTAGAACAACGGCGGCTAGAGGTGGTCGGGGAGCAGGGGCAGATCATCCTGGAGGGTGATCAGGGCCAGTTACTAGGCCCAGCCGGGGCTCAACCCCTCGCCGTTGGACCCCGGCAAGGGCTGTTTGCCCGGGATACCGCCCTGGCGTTAGATCAGTTCATCCTAGGGACACCTCTGTACAGGCCAGCTGAACTCAGTGTCTACAGCCTGGCGGTGGCCATGGCGGCCCAGCAATCTGCCCAGACGGGAGCAGGGGTGACGGTCTGCGCCCAGTTTCCAACCCTGGCCGGGGCATGAAACCCGTCCAGGCCGGTTAGCCGCAACCCCAGGGGCTCAGTCATGGGAGGGGTTTCCAGGATGAGGCAAATCTGAGGGCAGCTCAGTGACTCGCCAGCTGAGTTTCAGATTGAGCCAAAAATTCCACAGGGTGACCAGGGCGATCGCCAGCAGGTTAGCCAGGTAGGGCCAGCGCTGACCAAACACCAGGTTGTAGAAAACATTTAAGGCCACGACGTTGAGCCCCAGACCGGCCAAGCAAATTAGATTGAACTTTAACCCCCGCTTGCAACGGGCTGGCCAACCCCGCTGCTGCAGGCTAATGTCAGCAAAGGTCCAGGCGTCATTCCAGAAAAAATTGTTGATGATGGCCAGTTCCGCCGCTACCAGTTTGCTGCGGGTTAGGGGTAACCCCAGGCTCGTGTGGAGGAGGTAGAGCATAGCCATATCCACCGCTACCCCACCCAGCCCCACCAGGCCAAACCGGAGGAATCGCTGCAGGGGGAAACGGCCAGGCACCTGGGATAGCCGGCCCCCCAGCCGTAGTCGCAGCAGGTGATGCAGGTAGTCCAGGTACTGGCGCCAGCTGACCTTGCTGATGCCCTGCTGCCGCTCTTGAAAGACATAGCCGACTTCCTGGATGGTGGCAATCTGGCCCCGCCCCAGCACCTCCAGGAGGATTTTGTAACCCTTGGGGTTGAGGGGTGGGCCGGCGATCGCCCGCCGGCGTACCATAAAGTACCCACTCATCGGATCGCTGACCCGTCCCACCACCCTGGGCAGTAATAACAGACCCAAGATCTGGGCCCCCCGGGATAATAGACGGCGCCCCAGGTTCCAACGACTGACGCCGCCACCGCTGACATGGCGGCTAGCGATAGCTAAATCAGCCCCCGCCGTCATCGCCCCAAGTAAATCCCCAATCACCTCAGGGGGGTGTTGTAGATCGGCGTCGATCACCCCCAGAACCTCCCCCTGGGCTACCTGCCAAGCCCGAATCACGGCTGAGGAGAGCCCCCGCTCTCCCCGCCGCCGCATCACGCGGACCTGGGGATAGAGAGAGGTTAATTGTAGGGCTATTTGCCAGGTGAGGTCGGGGCTGTCGTCATCCACCACAATAATCTCGTAAGCCTGGGGTTGTAGGCGATCCAACAGGACTACTAACCGTTGGATAAGCGCTTGAATATTGTCAGCCTCGTTGTAGGTGGGAATAGCCAGGGAAAGGCCAGGACTGGCCGGCCATTGCCCCTGCGGTCGAAGACTGCGATCGACGATCTGACTAATTTGTAATGCCCCGGTCGGACAGGGAACCAACTGTTGCCAGCAAACTTCAGAAACCATAAACCTATTGACAGACGCAACTACGGTTGGCCGCAGCTAAGATCCTCCCAGTCTACCCCATGACCAGCCCCTAGCCAGAGATTACCGATGCCCAACCGGCAAGGATTCGCTATCATCAAAAGCGGATTCCCAGACCGGTAATTCCAGTGTTGTTGCTCAGGCAGAATGGTGTCCTAAATCATGAGTCTAAATGTTAAAGTGATTGCCCCTACTGGAATCTTAGATAGCACCAAGGCCGACTACTTTCGCCAGACCGTTGATCAAGTACTGGCGGAAGGGGCCGATGTGATTTTAATCAACCTTAAGGACATTACCTTTGTTGATAGCTCTGGACTGGGCACCCTGGTGGTGACCTTGAAACAGGTCAGGAGCCTAAATCGTAAACTTTATCTCTGTTCCATCAACGATCAAGTAAAAATGCTATTCGACCTGACCAGCATGGATAAGGTGTTCGAGGTCTATGACGACGAAGAGGCCTTTTCAGACGCTGTCCTCAGTACGTCCTAGGGAATCTCCACCATTAATAAAGATCTGTCGTCCTGGACCATACCACTGGCTTGCCGGGCCATAACGGTTTGCAAAATATAGTCAATGTCGCCGTTGCCGGTGGCTGAAGTGATTAGCTCTACAAAGGCATCTAGCCCAAAATAGGTTTGATTCGATTGCCAGACCTCATACAAACCATCACTAAACAGGTAAAGTCGGCTGTGGGGTGGGACCTGACACTGATTCCAGATGTAGTCGCTATCCGGTAACATGCCCACGGGCACGCCAGGGGTGAAGAGACGCTGAGCAGTCAGTTGTTGATGGCTACCCGTCGATACCAATACAGCGGGGGGGTGCCCTGCGCTGGCATAGAGCAGTTGGCGATTAGCACAGTTCAAGACGCCGTACCAGATGGTCAGGTACTTCTGATGTTGGTCCCCCATTTGAAAGGTCTCGTTCAACCCTCGTAACACCTGTTCTGGTCGATAGAAACTCACGTCTGGCAAGGACTGGGAACGCAGGACATTTAACACTGAGGTCGATAGTAGGGCAGAACCCAGACCGTGGCCGGACACATCTAGCAAGTAAATCACCAAATAATCTGGATCCAGCCAATAGTAATCATAACAATCACCTCCCAATTGTTGAGAAGGGAGAAATTTGGACTGAATCGACACTTTCCCGATCTGATCTGGAGGGAGCAGGGAGCGGACGTAGCCGCCTGCCTCCGCCAATTCTGCCTCTAGTCGTGCCTTTTGCTGGTGTAGATCCTTGGTTACCTGGTAAAGTCGCAGCCCAGCCCTAACCCTAGCGTTTAGTTCCCCAATGTCGACCGGTTTAGACAGTAGGTCGTCGGCGCCCACCTCCAACCCCTTTACCCGATCAGCGACGCTATAGCGGGAGGTCAGCAGAATCAAGGAGGTCATACTAAGCAACGAGTGGGCTTTTAGGCGGTGACAAAGGGTCAGACCATCCATCTCCCCAGGGATATTTAAGTCACAAATGATCACCCCCGGCAGGATGTTCTCGGCTAAAGTCAGTCCCGTTTCACCATTATGGGCGGTTGCAACCGTGTACCCCTGGGCGACCAGGGCCTCGACCAAGGGCTGTTGGGTGGCGGCATCGTGCTCAATAATTAAAATATCGGTCATAGCCCAGCTCTGCCCTCCATACCAAACTAAAAGAAAAGCATAAAACCTCAGCCATGGCCCTGCTGTAGATTTACTGTAAGCCTAGCCCCCATCCGGATAAAGTGCCATCAACCATGGATGCCTCTCGCTGTCCCCTACCTAATCGCTGTGTTTTACCGGTTTATAAGTCCCCTCGGGATTACCAAGCTTATCGCATCAGTCCCGAGGACACCAATCGTCTGGCCCTGGTCTTTGATCCAGTGATCGCCAACATGTCCCTGACCTATTGCGTGGAAATTTTTGATGTGGGGGGTAAGACCCCGCCCAACCGTCACCAAATTGCCGTAGAAATGTTCTTTGTCCTGAAGGGTCAGGGCATAGCCCGTTGCGATGGTAAGACCGTACTGATTCAAGCGGGTGATAGTATTTTAGTCCCTCCCAGTGGGATTCATGTCATTGAAAATACTGGCCCAACCCGACTCTATACACTTTGCATTATGGTGCCCAACGAAGACTTTGCCGAGCTCATTCGTAGTGGTACCCCGGTTAACTTAGATGAGGAGGACTTGGCGGTCTTAGGCCGTCGGGACAGGAGTTTGGCCTCAATGGACGTCTAGGGGAGCGGTACCATGGGCCCCTACAGCGTAGCGCCACCCCAGTTGGTAGGCTTGACCCTGCCGGCTGACCCCGCCACCTCTGGCAGTGCGGTTGTACTGGAAGCAGATGTCTACTATCCCCGGGGTGAGGGGCCGTTTCCAGTACTGCTGATGCGTCAGCCCTACGGTCGGGCGATCGCCTCCACGGTAGTCTATGCCCACCCTCGCTGGTATGCCAGCCACGGGTACATCGTCGTGATTCAAGATGTGCGAGGGCGAGGCACCTCCACTGGGGAGTTTGATCTGTTCAGGCACGAAACCGAGGACGGCTATGCCACCGTATTGTGGGCCGCTAATTTACCCGGCAGTAACGGCATGGTAGGGATGTACGGATTTTCCTACCAGGGCATGACCCAGCTCTATGCCGCCAGCCAACGGCCAGCCCCTTTAAAAACCATTATCCCCGCCATGGTGGGCTATCACCTCTACCAGGACTGGGCCTACGAAAATGGAGCACTATTATTGCAACTGGGCCTGGCCTGGGCTATCCAGCTGGCGGCGGACACCGCCCGACGGCACCAGGACCGCTCCGCCTATCAGCGTCTGTACCGGGCGGCCCACCACCTCCCCCTGGATAGCCCTACCCCCGCCTGCCCCCCCCTACTGCAGGAGCTAGCCCCAGATAGCTTCTTCCACGATTGGCTCCGCCACCCCCAGGATGACGCCTACTGGGAGAGCCTACGTCCCGACCTCAGCCAGGTGGATCTGCCGATGCTGCACATGGGCGGCTGGGCTGATCCCTACCTGCGGGGCGATCTGCGTCTCTATCACCAAATGCAAGGGCAAAGTTCCCAACCCCAACACCTTTGGATTGGCCCCTGGAGCCATCTGCCCTGGAGTCGTCGGGTGGGTCTGCTGGACTTTGGAGCAGCGGCGGATAGCCCAGTTGATCGATTACAGCTCCAGTGGTTTGACCACTTTCTTAAGGGACAGTCCACAGACCTCATTCCAGCGTCGCCGGTACACCTGTTTGAGATGGGTAGTAACCACTGGCAAGCGTTTAACCACTGGCCGTCTATCACCCCCCAGCCGCTCTACCTGAGCAGCACCGGATTAGCCGCCACCCATCAACAGGATGGTCAACTCACCCCCACCCCCCCCGCTCGCCAGGGGCAGGATACCTGGGTACATGATCCCTGGCGGCCGGTGCCGTCCCTGGGGGGACACAGCGCCATACCAGCGGGCTATTTTGAGCGATCGGCCCTGGATGGCCGCAGTGATGTCGTGACCTACACCACCTGCCCCCTGGTCACCCCTCTGCGAGTGGTCGGGACCATCCATCTAAGTCTCTATTGTCAAGTCGATGCCATTAGTTTTGATTTAAGCGTCATCCTGTCTGAGGTTTACCCGGATGGTCGGGTGATCAACCTCACCCAGGGTTACCAAAAGGTCGATGGGGCCGGCCAAACAGAGCCCCTCCTCCGCCTCCTAGACCTACATCCCACCTGCTTCCTGATCCCTGCCCACCATCGCCTGCGGCTGAGCCTAGCGGCCGCTTGCTTTCCAGCCTATCCAGTCAATAGCGGCACAGGTCAACCCCTGGCCATGACAGAAACCATAGACCATCAGGTCATTACCCTAGAACTTTGGCACGGTGGAGATTATCCTTCGAGCCTCGAATTACCCTGCCGGTGAAGCCAACGTAGGGCCCTTTGGTTGAGCCTGGTCATGCCCAAAGTAAGCTTCCAGCACCTTCAGGACAATGGGAGCCGTGACCTTGCCACCGCCACCACCGGAGTGCTCCGCAAAGGCCACGATAACCACCTCTGGATTCTCTAGGGGAGCATAGGCACCAAACCACGCATGGGATAGCCCAGGGGGGGCTTCGGCGGTACCGGTTTTACCGGCAAAGGCTGGCAAGTAGGAGACATTCAGAGACGAGGCCGTGCCGGAGGTAATTACCTGGCGCAACCCCCGTTCCAAAATGTCAAGGATAGGCGGACTCAAGTTCAGAGACTCTCGCCAGTTACGAGCCGCTTCATTATCCTTGCGCAGATGGGGAGTAATTCGATAGCCCCCATTAGCGACCACGGCAAACATCACCGCCACCTGCAGGGGGGTAGCCTGGAGGAAGCCCTGGCCAATGGACATATTAATGGAGTCGCCAATCATCCAATCCATATCCAGGGTTTTTTGTTTCCAAGTATTGTCGGGAACCAGACCGGGGCTTTCTTCTCCACTCAGCTCAAAGCCAGTTTTACGGCCAAAGCCAAAGCGACGGGTCATTTCAATGAGGGCGGGACCACCCAGGCGCATGGCCACCTGGTAAAAGAAGGTATCGGAGCTCCAGGCCATAGCGCCGGTAAACCCTAAGGGGCCAAAACCAGATCGGTTCCAATCCCAAAATTGAATTCCCCCGACCTGGACATAGGGGTAGGTAGGCAGTACTGTGTCTGGGGTATACTTGCCCGACTCCAGGGCCGCTGCGGTGGTGACAATCTTGAAGGTACTGGCCGGGGGAAAGGCCTGCAAAGCCCGGTTAAGGAAGGGATGATCCGTCCCTTGTAGCTGTCGCCACTGTTCCTCGGTAATGCCCGTGGTAAAAATATTTGGGTCATAGGTGGGGCGACTGACCATGGCGAGAATGGCCCCATTACGAGGATCCATGGCCACGATCGCACCCTTGCGATCTCCCAGGGCTTCCTCCGCCGCCTTTTGCAACGCCACATCTAAGGTCAACTGAATATCCTGACCAGAGCTAGCTGGCTTATTCCCCAAAATACGGACCACCCGACCAACACTGTCTACCTCCACCTGCTGCCCCCCCCAACTGCCCTTGAGGATGGATTCAAAGACCGCCTCAGCCCCCATCTGACCGACGACATCACCCATGCGATAGCCTTGGTCCCGTCGCTCCTTGAGTTGTTGATCGGTGAGTTCGCCAGTATAGCCTAGGACGTGGGCGGCCAGATCACCGTTGGGGTAGTCCCGCACCGCTTCTGCCTCCAGACGGACTCCCGGTAGCTCGTGACTATACTCGGCCAGGGCTGTAGCTTGGGCCGGGCTAATGCCGCTGGCAATAATCACCGACTCAATGGATTGGTAACCGGCCTTTTCCAGGCGTTTTTCAATCTCGTCGGGAGGAACCTGAAGAATGGTGGCCAGGCGATTAATCACCGAGGGCCATTCCTGCTTAGGTAGGGCAATCGGCCAGATGGAAACGGTTTGGGACAGGCGGCTACTGGCCAGCACTTTGCCATGGCGATCGGTAATCGTTCCCCGTCCAGGGCGTTTGGGAATCAGGCGAATGCGGTTACTATCGGCTAATTGACGATTGCGATCGCCATCCACGACCTGGAGCTGAAATAGGCGTAAACCAAACGCCCCTGTCACCACCACCGCCAGCAGCATGAACACTAGGGCCTGCCATTTACGGCCAGCGGTACGACCGGCCAAATCATCTTGGCCTGAGCCTGTGGACAGGTCTTGCAATAAGGTCATAGGCCAGGGAAGAAGTAACTCAGAAGCATGGCTCTCTATTGTACAAGAGTGTCATCCTTCATCCTAGTGACCGCCCGACCAGCGGAGGGGGGTTTCGGGCTGGGGAGCAGTAGAAACAGCAGGGGATCTGGGCGGGGGACTGCTGGGCGACGGGGCTGGTTCTAGGGGCGACCCAGTTGACGGAGCTAGGAGGGTGGATGGTTCTGAAATCGGGGTTTCAGCCGGTGGTGTGATCACCGCTGGGGGCAAGGAACTGGGGTCTGGAGAAGACCTCCCCTGAGGCCCAGGATCTGGCATGGGGGCATCCGTTGACGGCGACCGGTCAAGGGCCCTGGGCGGAGGTGCCACGCTGGAGGCTGGCAGGGGTGCTGGTGAGTCGGCGGCTAGCGGTGCGCTGGTTGTATCCACCTTATCCACCGTGGCGCTATCAGTTAAGGAGGTCGCTGCCGGTAGGGTTGGGATAACCGGAGGTTTGGGGGTCAGGGCCCGTTGCCGAGCAAGTTCCTGTTGCCTAATTTGCCATCGCCAACCGGCGATCGCCGCTTGAGCTTCATCGTAGAGGGCCCGCCCTGGTTTCACATTTAAGGCTTCAGCAATGGCCTGAAAGAGATTACCCTGGCCAGCTAAGCGTCGAGCTTGGTTGAGGATAGGCCGATCCTCAATTTCCTGAATTTGACTGCGCCAAACGTAAATCCAACTCTGGGCCTCAGACCGAAGGGCTCGGTCTAGGGTAACCGCTTCCGCCACCCTGATGGCGGCTTGCAGCCCGGCAAGGGTTTTATCCTTAGCTAAACGATGGGCCTTAACAAGGTAGGGGCGATCCTCTAAGCGTTCGATGGTGAGTTGCCAGTGGGCTATCAAGGTTTGGGCCCGCAGCCGATGGGCGTGCCCTGGGGGCACCTGTTGCGCCTGGGCAATGGCTAACTTCAGGGTATCCAAATGGACCAAGCGACCAGGCACCTCGGCCGCTTGCAGCGTCACCAACCCCTTCAGATGCTGACGCCAGGTCGTCAGGCTAGATTGAGCCTGGCCATAATAAGGACTATCATCCCCGATGCGATTGACCATCAACATCGCCTGATAAAGGGTGATCAGTTGGTCAGGGGTGGTTCGCCAACCCTGTAGGCTGGCTTGGGCCAACTGCCGGGACCGACTCAGCCAAATTAGTTCCTGGGCTACCTGGGCCCGATTTGGGTTCAGGGCCGCCTGACGACCCAGGGCCATAGCCTCCTCCAGGGAAGAGGCATACCAGCGATCTAGCCCCAGTTTCAAGAGCCAATCACTCCAGCGATCGCGATAGACCTGAGCGGCCTGGTAGGTGAAGGTATCTGGATCAATCTGGCTGGCGGTCTGCAGAGCTTGCCCTAATCGCTCACTGCCCCCCGGAGTTGCCAAAGCCACGGCCTGATTCAAAAGAGCCACGGCGCGACGTTCCTGTTGAATACGGCGAGATAGACGGGCGACCTGTTCAACCCGCCAATGGTCATTCTCCAGATCGCTGAGGGATTGGAGTTGAGCCGTGGCCATAGCCCAGTTGCTTTGCTGTAGAGCCTCCTCCGCCTTGGCCAACAACACCCTACCCTGGTTCCACTCCGTCTGCCACCTGGCTAGGGCCTCCTGAGCCTGCGGATAAACCGGGCTACTCCCAGGGATACGAGTAATCAGGGCCTGAGCCGCCTCCAGCTGATTATCCCGTAGCTCCCGCTCAGCCGCTTGCAGGGCAACCCAAGACCACTCCTCAACCAAGGGTTGAACCTCGTAGTGCAGCGGATGGGAGTTGGTCCAGCTGCCCACCAGGTCCAGACTGGTGAGAATATCCTCCAGGTTGCCTGATTTTGCAGCTGTTTGGGCACAGTAAAGTTGGGCCCGATCGCTGGTAACGGTGGCCGCCTCCTCACAGTTGGTCGTGGGCGGCAGATGGACTAACCAGAGCAAGGCCCCCAACGCTGTAACGCTGGCCCCAGTCGAGCATAGTAGGGCAATCCAAAGCCAGCGCCAGGAGCCTTGGGGATGCGCCACCGGCGGGCTGATTAGGGGGGGAGTAAAGTAATCTGGGGCCTCCTGCAGGGGGGAGGTGGCACCCAAGGCGGAGGGCATGGAACGGGATTGATGACTAACCATTGTGACCTCAGCGCTTACAACGATCAGGACAGGGGGGTAGGCGACCGGTTGACTCCGATGGATATTTTAGAATAAGGGGTAGGCGACAGGTCGGCTGACTGGCCTGGTCTTAGAGCCAGCATGGGGCCCGCACTATTCCTAAATTAAGCAGCCGGTCTAAACGGCCCACCGAGTCTAAACCAAATACCCGCCATGCCCTGTGATGAATGGACCAAACTGTAGTAGAGCACCGCGGTCACCAAGGGTGCAACCATCCCGTTATCTCGAGAAGATCCCTTGGCCGCTACAGAATATGTTTACACTTAAAGAATATTATCCAAAAGGTTTTTTGGCTATGGCCTACCCGCCCAGCCCACAACAAATTTTAGAAACACTGCTGCCCTATTTGCGTACAGCTGGTGCCTACGCCCAGCAAATCCAGGCCAAGATTAAAGCTCAACCCGGCAAAGACGGCAAGGGAGATAACTTCTTCGCCTCCGCCTTGAGCGATGCTGACCTCTCCATTCAAACCATGATGGAGGTGGTGTTACTCGGTCTGTTTCCCCAGGTGCGGTTCTTTGGTGAAGAATACGAGCAAACTTACAATACGAAATATTTTCGAGCCATCGATTTAGGCGGCATGGGGGATTATCTGGTGGCCCTCGACCCCATCGATGGGACCCAGTTCTATCTGGATGGCCACTCTAACTACCAGATTATCCTGAGCATTCTCAATGCCGATGACTACGAGGCGGCGATCGCCATCACCCCTGGGCAAAATCTCTACTACTACGCCCTCAGGGGCCAGGGTACCTTTCGGGGAGAGCTTCACCAAAACCTGGCGGAATGTCAGCCCATGGGCATTAACAACCCCACCCCCGCCCTCGGTTGGGGCTGGCAAATGGGGGCTTTGGTGCCCTACCTGTAGGACCGGTATCGGGTGTTTCACACCAAGGCAGACTACTCTAAAACCGCCCAGATTCCCAACTTCAACGGTCTGCTCAGCGGCGACTTAGCGGGCGCCGTCCTAGCCCGTAGTCAGTTTATCGATGGCGCCGCCCTGGCCTTCATGGCGGCGGAAATGGGTCATATTGTTACCACCCTAGATGGGGCACCGCCACCACCGCTACACCGTTGCCAAGACTACCAGCGTCCGGGTTTACTGATCGCCGCCAACCCTGACATCCACCACGACCTGCTGGAGGCGGTGCGCCGGTCGGAGCACCCGATCACACCCTTGGTTTTGAAGGCACCCTCC
>CAYVMR010000041.1:0-15072 GCA_964452545.1 uncultured bacterium | reverse complement strand
ACGGCGGCGATCGCCTTCTCCTGAGCCTCTAGCACCAGCTCATAGAGAATCCGCTGTTCCCCAGTAAACTTACCATTCACCGGAAAGGTGCGGGTGATGTCGGCATTGTAGTAGTCGTAGGCACAGCCGGCATCGATCAGGAGCAAATCCCCGGCCTGCATCTGCCGCTGGTTCTCGATATAGTGCAGGATGCAGGCATTTTCCCCAGAGGCCACAATGGAGGGATAGGCGGGCCCCATCCCCCCCTCCAGACGAAAAATATGCTCCATGGTGGCCTGGATCTCGTACTCATAGCGCCCCGGTGTCGCGATGGATCGGGCCTGGTTATGGGCCTTAGCGGAGATGGCAATGGCCTGGCGAAGCCTCTCCAGCTCCTCTGGGGTTTTCACCCGCCGCAGGGTTTGTAGTAACAGCCCGGCATCCTCGATCGCCACTGGCCCGGTGCCCCGCTTATGGTAGGTGGACAATAACCGCTGCCAATGGTGCAGGATGGTTTGGTTGAGGGCCTGATTGTGACCAAAGTGGTAGTAGAGGCGATCGGCCTTCTCTAAATACTTGGACAGGTGCTCCTCCAGTTCCCCAATCGGGTAGACCTGGTCGGCCCCGTAGCGTTCCTTAGCCGCCTCCACCCCGACTCGATAACCAGACCAAGTCTCCTTCTCCGGATCCTTGGGACGCACAAACAACACGAAGGGATGCTCCTCGTGGTGAGGGGTTAACACCGCCACCGCCTCTGGCTCGTTAAAGCCTGTCAGGTAATAGAAGTTACTGTCCTGGCGAAAAGGATGTTCCACATCATTGTGCATCACTACCCTGGGGGCACTGGTAAACACGGCGGTACCCCCACCGATTAGGGCCATGGCACGCTGGCGTCGCTGGGCATAGGGATTGGACATCGGTGATTGCTCGGTGGAAAGGATGAGGATAACAACCCGCTAGGCTAGGGGTGCCTGATAGATTTGGATACGCATGCCCTCGGCGGGTAGATCGCTGGGACGGATTGACAGACTCCCACTGGGGGCGCGGGTGACTGGCGTACCCTGCATTAGGGTAAGGAAGGTGTCTAGCGGTTGCAGGGTACAGGTGTCGTTGGCGGCGGCGGTGCGGTAGTGGGTGGGAATGACAATTTTGGGTTTGAGGGTCTGGATGGCCTGCACCGCTTCAGCGGGGGTATAGGCTTTGTCACCGCCCCCTACCGGCACCAGTAACACATCGGGTCGCCCCAGGAGAATCTGTTCCTCCACTCGCAGGGGGGCAGCGGCCCCCCCTAGGTGCACGAAATTAACACCCCCCTGGGTCCATTTCCAGATGACATTGTTGCCAAAGCGACGCCCCCCTTCGCGATCGTGGGCCACCAACACCCCCTGGATCTTGAGGCTACCAAATTCGTACACCCCCGGCTCATTCAGCACCTTGGGTTGACCGGGAAGATCGTTGAGGTACCCTTCGTCTAGGAGACGGCTACTGATCATGACGATGTCGGCCGCCACCGCTGGGGAAGGAAAACCCGCGGTACAGCCCAGTTGGCGGAAGGGGTTGACCAGGATGGTGTGCCCCCCCCCGGTGAATAAAAAGGCCGTGTGGCCTAAACTCCGCAGCGTCACCCGATTACTTTGGGCGGAGGCGGAACCAACGTGGGCTAAAAGAGCCGCTGTCAAACTCGAGATCGTATAGCTAACCAATGTCCGCCGTTTCATCGCTGTGCCTCTATGCCGTCGATAGGGTGTTGGGGAAAAGGGGGTTCAATCAACCAATTGGAAAGGAATGACTGGAGATCTTCCCGCCCCTCAGTTTATTACCGTTGTCGGTAGCCAGTTCCTGGTTGCTTTTGGGGGACTTGTCAAATCACCTTTTTGCTAGTGTAGCCTAGAGCTGGCCGAGGTCAGGCAGGTGGCAGAGAAGCGGTGACCGGGTGTTGACCGTAGTAGGGGAGTACCCCATCCCAGCTGGGACGGTGCCCCTGTCGCCAACCGTGGTAGGCGATTGAGAGTACTTGGGCCACCGTGTCACCGAGGCTGGCTGGCGCGGTTAGGACTACTAGGGGATCGGGGTACTGGGCTAGGGTGTGTTGCCATGCTGTGGGGTTGGCCATCTGCTCGCTCTGCCGTGTGATCAGCCCCCCGGGGATGGGCTGATAAACGGCTGTGAATAATTGTCCCCGTTGGGCCGCCATGGCCACGGCTATGGTACCGGTGATGGCCTGCTGATCTACCTGGGCTTGGGCGATCGCCGCCAGGGTGGACACCCCAAACAGGGGAACCTTCAACTGTTGCGCCAGGGTGCGGGCGGTCACCACCCCCACCCGCGTGCCGGTAAACCCTCCCGGCCCTCGGGCTACGGCTAGAAAGGCTAGATCCTCCCAATCGTAGGGTTTAATAAACTCCATCAGCATCGGGTGTAGCTGGGCGGCCAGATCGCGGCCGAGATCCCAAGTCTGTTGACGCACGGGGTCAAGCCTTGAATCTGAATCCATCCCGCCAGGGTCGCCGGGTATGGCACAGAGGGCCAGGCCAAGTTCTGGACTGCAGGTATGGATGGCCAGACCAATCATCCCTTCCCCCATCTTCCCAGGAATTCTCTCAAGGCATCCCCCCAAAGGGCCAGGTGGTGACCACAAAGACAATCACGGATACCAGGGCGAGAATAGCCTGGAGGACGTTGCCCACCAGGGTACCCACCACAATCGCCAGGCCCACTTTGAGAGATTGCTGCGATCGCGGCCATAGTTGTAGGTCCCGGCGATGGAGAAACTCTCCTAGAAAGGCCCCCAGTACCGTACCCAGTAAAATACCTAATAGTGGGATGCCGGTGGGGAGGAAAGGAAGGAGGCCAAACAGCCCCAGAAACATGCCGATAAACGCCCCCGCCTGGCCCCACCCACTGGCTCCCACCCGCTGGGCCCCCAGCACTCCAGCCAGGTAGTCGATTAGCAAACTCAAGATCAAGGCAACAACCCCCACCCCCAGAGCCCACTGGAGACCGCCAAAACCGGCCACTAGACCCCAAACCACCATAGCCCCTACCACCAGAGTGATACCTGGTAGGGTAGGAATGATCGCCCCCACTACCCCCACCGCCATCAGCAGCACCAGCAAACTATAGACCAGGGGGTACCAGACCTGGGGCGTGGCCAGGGCTGGGGCTAATTCCGTCGGTAAATTCGTGAGGCGATGGCCCAGATCCATCAGGCCATCTGATACTTCACTGGCCACCTGGGTGAGCCCCAATAGCACCTGATCGAAAAACCGCTCCACCTGGGCTGTGAAGCTTTGCCAAAGGACTGGAATTGACCGAGCTAGAGTTAAAGAAGCTGCCATAGTAAACTAACTGGCCCATCAGGTAAGAAATTATCACGTTGGCCAGAGTGGTGAGGACAGAGCGGGTCGGTCAAAGTACCTACTGGGTAAGCGTTCTGAATGGCCCCCTAAGGACCCTAGCTCAAAACCTATCTTAGCGCTTGGCTGAAAACTACAGATCACTCTAGCTAGGGCGGCCTAGCCCAGCATGGCGGCGATAAAGAATAGGCTATCCACCAATAGGGTGCTGAAGACAGCCCCACTAAAGGCCCACCAAGCTAGTTCTCGAGAGGTACCTAGGGAAATCACCGTAGCTATCAATAGGAAGGTAGCCAGGATGACTGCTCGACCCGCCGCCAGTTCCGTTTGTAGCCCAGTGGCGGCCCCCTGTAAAACCACTGGGGCCAGACTGGGTTCAGCTTCCATCAGTTGTCGCCAGACTGGGAAGAGGTCCATCCAATTGATATAGAGATCGGTAACAGCGGTACCGAAGAGGGACCCCAGAAAGAAATAGCTGCCAATCCGACCCTGATTTACCTGCAGGCACCAGAGGGCGATCGGTAAACCGAGGGCCTCGATGGGGAGGTGGACCACTGGCTCCCATCGGAACCACCCCCAATAGAGGGATCCAGTCAACCAAATTGAAGCAAAGCCAATTAACAAATCTCCCCAAATTTCGCAACCAGGTCGCTTAATCAGATACCAGCCCAGACCTAACCACAGGCTGGTGGCCACCAAGCTCACCCAGGGGAAATAACGCACCAGGGGAGCTTGCACAAACACTGGGAAAATCACCAACCCTAGGGAGGCGAAAAATATCTGAACCTGTAAGGTAGAGCGAGTCAACCAGGCCTGGACTGGTGTCAGCCCGACAAAAAACTTGGTCAACGGTAGGCTGTAGGTAAAACTCAAGGGATTATGAAAATTGACTTAATGCTTATTAACATAACATGCTCCGGGGGGGCATTGACCGCCCGGTTAAGGGGCTGCAAAGAAAGCCATCCCCAGTTGGAGGTAACTCCAAGAGCGCTTACAATGCTCAGAGGCCAGGGTGGGAAATAGCCACAGGCTAGTGTCCATGGGCTGTTCTAGGAAATAATTTAAGGTTTATGTCTATGCTTATTAATTTAGTCCCCTGCTTGGGACAGGCCAATGGGGTAATTGATTCCCCTGCCTTGATGGAACGGCTCAGTCTGATCCAGGCCATGGTCATTGGTATTGTACAGGGGTTAACGGAGTTTTTGCCCATTAGCAGCACCGCCCATGTCAAGATGGTGCCTGTGGTTTTAGGTTGGGGAGACCCTGGGGTGTCCTTCACGGCGGTCATTCAACTGGGTAGTATAGCCGCCATTCTCTGGTACTTTTGGGCGGATTTAACTGAGGTGTTTGGCGGCATGGTGAAGGCTGGAATCGCTGGTCAATATGGTTCTCCAGCGTTTCGTCTAGGCCTCGGTATTCTCTTGGGCACCATTCCTATCATCCTGGGTGGTCTACTGATTAAGGCGTCGATTCCTGACTTTGATCGCTCTCCCCTGCGCCATAGTTCCACCATCGCCCTGGTCTCCATTGCCATGGCTTTACTTTTAGGGGTGGCGGAAATCTTGGGTCGGCGCCAGCGTGACTTTGCTGCCCTAGGGTTACGGGATGGTATAGGCATGGGCGTGGCTCAAGCTCTAGCCTTAATTCCTGGGGTTTCTCGTTCTGGTTCCACCTTGACGGCGGGTCTGTTTATGGGGTTGGAGCGCTCCACCGCCGCTCGCTTTTCCTTCCTGTTGGGGGTGCCGGCCATTACCTTGGCCGGGCTGGTGGAGCTTAAGGGGTTATTGGACGATGGCTTCAGTGGTATCGGTTGGGGGCCTCTGCTGGTGGGGTTGTTAGCCTCAGTGGTATCTTCTTATCTGGCGATTTTTTGGCTGATCCGCTTCCTTAAGAAACACAGTGCCTGGGTTTTTGTCTGGTACCGCTTGGCCTTTGGCGCTGCTATTTTATTGGCTCTGGCCACGGGTCGGATGGAAAACATTTAGTGACGATCAGGTGTTCTCAGGGAAAACCCTTAGGATAGTAGCGTACCCCTTAGCTAGCCATTGATTCTGCCATGGGCACTCTGGCCACCCGTCCGGCTCGCATCAGCCGAGTTTTACCTGGTTCTATCGCGGCCGAAGTGGGCTTTGAACCCGGGGATGCCCTGGTATCGGTTAATGGCCAGTGTCCGCGGGATTTAATTGACTACCAATTTCTCTGCGCGGAGGAGGAGTTGCACCTGGAGGTGCTGGATAGGCAGGGGCGGCAACATCAGGTCTTGCTGGAAAAGGAGATTGACGAGGACCTGGGCCTGGAGTTTGAAACGGCTCTGTTCGATGGTTTGATTCAGTGTAATAATGCTTGCCCGTTTTGTTTTATCGATCAGCAACCCGCCGGTAAGCGTGGCAGCCTCTACCTGAAGGATGATGACTATCGCCTCAGTTTTCTCTACGGTAGTTACCTTACTTTGACGAATTTACTCCCCCAGGAGTGGGATCGAATTGCCCAACTGCGCCTGTCACCGCTTTATGTGTCGGTGCACGCTACCGAACCCGGGTTGCGATCGCAACTCCTACAGAATCCTCGAGCTGGCCAAGTTTTGGATCAGTTGGCCTGGTTTCAACGCCATCGTCTGCAAATCCACGCCCAGGTTGTGGTTTGCCCTGGGCTAAACGATGGCCCGCATCTGGAGACCACCCTGCGGGATCTGGCCGGGTTTCATCAGGGAGACCTGCCCACGGTGATCTCGGTGGCCGTAGTGCCAGTCGGGCTCACCCGGTTTCGTCCTGCCCACGATCGCCTCACTCCGGTAACTCCAGCTCAGGCCCGGCAGGTGATTGATCAGGTCGCCGCCCTGCAGCGGCAGTTTCAGCAGCAGTGGGGCAGCCGGGTGGTCTGGTTAGCGGATGAGTGGTTTTTAATCGCCCAGCGCCCAGTGCCCCCCGCGGCTGACTACGAAGATTATCCCCAGATTGGCAACGGGGTGGGGTCAATTCGCCAGTTTCTGCAGCAGTTTGAAGCCTCTGCTGACCGTTATCTCCAACCGACCGTTACGCCGCGGCGATCCCTAACCTGGGTGGTGGGAAACGCCGTGGAACTCCCCTTTCAGCCCATCCTAGAACGTCTCAACCAGGTGGGGGGGCTAACGGTGGATCTGGCCGCCCTGGCTAGCCCCTACTGGGGCCGGGAGATTACCGTGACTGGCCTGCTGACAGGTCACGATCTATTGATAGGTCTATCGGATCGCCCCCTTGGGGAGGCCCTACTGCTGCCGACGGTGATGCTTAAACCCACTGACTCGGGCCAGCCAGAGGACACCCTATTCTTGGATGACATGAGTGTAGCCGCCGTCAGTCAGCGTTTAAATTGCCCGATCATCCCCATCGACGACAGCGACAGCCTGGTTAAAGCCTGTTGTGGTCCGTGGCCTTTCCCCACCTATCGCTCATTGTCAGCGGCCCCTGGGTATTGGACCCCCTCCTAACCCCAGCTTGGTCTGGGGAAATTTGTTCGGCTATTTTCTTTACCGCAGGTTACAGCCACCCCAGATGCCGATATGCTATGTAATCGGAGTAAAAAATCTTCACTATTTTCGTCTCCTCCCCGAAGATGTGCTTTTTCTAAACTATTTGTGCTCATTATGTCTGACTCTTACCGGCACAACCTGATGATTCTAGGACTGGGTTTGACCAGCCTGGCCCTGGCGGCCTCCCCTGGCACCGCCGCTCCCCTCGCTACCCAGGCCCAGTGGCCAGACATTAGCTACCAACCAATGTCCCGGGCATCTGCCCAGGGGGCTGTCCCCCGCCTAGCCCTCATCAAGGCGGCGCCGGCCTTGCTCATCGCCCAAGCTCCAAGCCCTTCGCCAACGCCCAATGGGTTGACCTTGGAACCTGGCGAAGAACCCTTACCCCTGGTGATTGATGCTTCCCCCACCAGTTCTCCAGGGGCGGCTGGACTGCCCTTGCCCGAGGCCCAGGGACCTCGGGATCAGGGCTTTGAAACTCCTCCAGGCTATTTGTTGCCGGGCCCTAACCCCCTGGCCCTGCCGACGCGCCCGGAGGAGGTGCAAATTCTCGGCACCCAGCCCATTTCCCTGGCCACTGCCATTGAGTTGGCCTATCGTCATAATGAGGAGCTACAAATTGCGTTGCTCCAGTTAGAACGTACCCAGGCGGGCCTCAGGGCTGAACAGGCTGATCTGCTACCCACGGTGGACCTAACAGCGGATTTGCAAAATACGAACCAGACCACCTTGGGACAGCGCATTGATGATAACTTCACTACCCTGCGGGGGGCGGTGCGTTCGGACTATGATCTGGGGCTGTCAGGGGAACGGGCGGCGCGATTGCGCGCGGCCCAGCAACAGGTCCGTCTGGCGGAGTTGCGGGTGGAACAAACCCGGGAAGAACTGCGGCTGAACACCATTAACGACTACTATGCGGTACAGCAGGCGATCGCCGACATTCGCATTAACCAGGCCTTCCTGGATGAGGCCCAACGCAACCTGCGAGACACCCAACTGCGCGAAGAGGTCGGGGTCGGCACCCGTTTTGATGTGCTGCGTGCTGATGTCCAGGTGGCCAATGCCCGCCAAACCTTGACCCAGGCCATTAGCCAACGACAGATCACCCAGCGTCAGCTGGCTCGGCGCTTAAATATCTCCCCCACCGTTGATCTCACCACCCTGGCGGTGGAAATCGCCGGTACCTGGCCCCTCTCCCTGGAGGAAACCATCGTGCAGGCCTACCAAAATCGGGCGGAGTTGGAACAATTTTTGGTGGAGCGGGACCTTAACGAAGCCCAACGACAGTTGCAACTGACCGCCACCCGGCCTAACCTCAGCCTATTTGCCCAGTATGAGCTGCAGAGCTTGCTCAATCCTCCCGCTGGCAGTCAAAATAACACCGATGATGGGTTTGCCCTGGGAGCCCGCTTTGCCTGGCGATTGTTTGATGGTGGGGCGGCTAGCGCCCGGGCCAGCCAGAGCGATCGCGACATTGCCATTGACGAGGCAGAATTTGAAAGTGCCCGTAATACTATTCGAGTGCAGGTGGAGGAGGCCTACTATACCCTCCAGGCCAACCAAGCCAATATCACCACCGCCAATCTAGCGGTCAAGCAGGCCACTGAAGCCCTGGAATTGGCTAATCTCCGCTTTAATGCTGGGGTCGGCACCCAACTGGACGTGCTCAGCGCCACCCGGGAACTGACCCAGGCCCAGGGTAATTTACTCCGGGCTATACTCGACTATAATCGGGCTCTGGCCCGGCTGGAGCGGTTTGTCAGTAACCTGGCGGCGACTGGTGGCTAGGGCTTTGTCACGGGTCGCGGCTCCCCGCCCGCCCTCAAGGGCCTAGAAACCGGCAACTAACCTCGATTGAACCCGCTAAAATAGAGCCATACCAAGGACCCTATCCAGCCTGAATTAAGCCCAACCTCTGCCTACCACCCCTATGTTTGAAGCCCTTTCCGATCGCCTGGAATCTGCATGGAAGAGTCTGCGGGGCCAGGACAAAATTAGTGAATCCAACATCAACGATGCCCTGCGGGAAGTCAGACGTGCCCTGTTGGAGGCGGACGTTAACCTGCAGGTCATTAAGGAGTTTATTGCCCAGGTCCAGGAAAGGGCCCTGGGGGCGGAGGTGGTGAAGGGGGTCAGCCCTGACCAGCAATTCATCAAAATTGTCCACGATGAATTAGTGAAACTGATGGGGGACACTAACGTACCCCTAGCCCAGGCCCCTAGTCCGCCTACGGTCGTTCTCATGGCCGGCCTACAGGGGACGGGTAAAACCACCGCCACCGCCAAGTTAGCCCTCCACCTGCGAAAACAAAACCGCAGTGCTCTGCTGGTGGCTACCGATATCTACCGGCCAGCCGCGGTGGATCAACTGATTACCCTGGGCAAACAAATTGACGTGCCCGTGTTTCAACTGGGTACTACGGCGAATCCGGTTGACATTGCCCGCCAGGGAGTGCAGCGGGCCCGGATGGACGGGGTGGACACCGTGATTGTGGATACGGCGGGGCGGTTACAGATCGATCCCAAAATGATGGCGGAATTGGCTGACATTAAAGCCGCCATTCAACCCCAAGAGGTGCTCCTGGTGGTGGACGCCATGACTGGGCAGGAGGCCGCTAACCTAACCCGCACCTTCCACGAAGAGATTGGCATTACCGGCGCCATCCTCACCAAGATGGATGGTGATGCCCGGGGTGGAGCGGCCCTCTCTGTGAGACAAATTTCTGGCCAGCCGATTAAGTTCGTGGGGGTGGGGGAAAAGGTGGAGGCCCTGCAGCCCTTCTATCCTGATCGTATGGCCTCCCGCATTTTGGGCATGGGGGATGTCCTCACCCTAGTAGAAAAGGCCCAGGAGGCGGTTGACATTGCCGACGCCGAAAAGCTCCAACGTAAAATTCTGGAGGCCGAGTTTGACTTCGATGATTTTCTGAAGCAAATGCGCCTGATGAAAACCATGGGGTCCCTGGGGGGCATCATGAAGCTAATCCCTGGCATGGGTAAGCAAATTTCTGGCGAAATGCTGGAGCAGGGGGAGGTGCAGCTGAAGCGCTGTGAAGCCATGATTAACTCCATGACCCGTGAGGAGCGCAAAAACCCTAGCCTCTTGGCTGGATCTCCAGGCCGCCGTCGTCGCGTTGCCGCTGGCTCGGGACGGGCTGAGAAAGATGTGGGCAAGTTGGTGAGTGATTTTACTAAAATGCGATCGCTAATGCAGCAAATGGGCCGAAGCGGCGGCTTTCCAGGTATGGGGGGAGGATTGCCTGGTCTGGGGGGTATGCCTGATTTCGCTGGGATGATGGGGGGCGGCAATCCTCCCGGACGCCGCGCTGCTAGTTCTAAAAAACCAAAAAGCCAAAAGAAGAAAAAAGGCTTCGGCGAACTCTAGGGTTGCCGTTTATCGGCCTCCTGTAGGGCTCGTTGCTTATTCTCGGTGTAAACCGCTATCCGATCCTGGGCCACTGCATAGCGGGCATCGCTAGGCGGCACTTGGGCCATCAGGTCAGCCGCCCGTTGCCACCGCACGGCTAACTCTAACCACTCAGCGGCCGTTGTCGATGATTGGCCATCCTCAACAGACTGTTGGGCAATCCGGACCGCCATCGCAAAGGGATCCTGCTGGGCCGTGGGGGGGGCTGGCTGGTCCGGCTCTACCTGACTGTTGCCATCGGCGGGAAACTTAAAATTGAGCTTGCCACGCAACCAATCTTTGGTGGTCCACCCCACCAACAGTAGGAGTAGGACCAGGCTGGCCCCCCCCACTAGGCCGCGCCAAAAGGCGGCCTGACTCGCCGCAGACGCCGCAGACGAGGTGGACGAGTCAACAAATAGTTGACGTTGCCGAGGCTGTTTCAGATCTTGCCAAAACCGCACCAAAGGGTTGGGCCGCCGCAGGGTTACCCGTTCGAACCATAGCAAATTACGCTCAGGATCACGCTTGATGTCCTCTAACCAGAGCAGTTGCTGTTCCTGTACAATCCGACCATTAATGTTGACCTTACTAATCCCCCTGGGGCCAACCGACTCCAGCACCTGTCGCACCTCTGACACGACGGCCTTCTGTTCTAGTTGATGGGCGGTGGCCGCTTCTACAAGAAGCTGTAGGACCCCATGATCTTGCACGGCCCGGGCGCGAATACCGCTTTCAGCAAAGTGGTTATTCAAGAGCTGAATAATAGCCGCAATGCTGCCCTGCCGGGCTTGCAGGTCGATGTCATTAAGGGTTGAGGACATGGCTTGAGACAAAACATTAACGCTAGGAACTAGCGTTGACGTATTATACCAAGGCTTTCCGGCCTGGGATCAAGCCGCGTGAAGGACTGGCTAGTCACTTGTTCAAAGCAAATGCTTAAACTCGGTCTCTGTCCCCAGGCGCTGCACGGCCTTTTTAATGTCCTGGGTGCGATCCTTGTGAACCACCAGGGTCGCCTTACCATCCCGCACAATGACCACGTCAGCCAAGCCAATGGTGACCACAACTTCCTCAGGATCGGCCGCATAGACAATACTATCGGTGGTATCCACCGCTAGGTGGCGGGCCAGGTCAACATTAGACTGGTGGGGCTGCTTCAGTAGCCGCTCCACCGCATTCCAATCTCCCAGATCGTCCCAACCAAAGGTCACAGGCATAACGTAGGCCCGATCGGTATGTTCCATCACCGCGTAGTCAATACTCAGTTTAGCCAGGTTAGGGTAGGCCTCTACCCCGGCGGCTAAAATCGGCTCCAGGAGTTGGGCCGCATGGGCTTTCAGTTCATTGATCATGGTTTGAGCAGAGAACACAAACATGCCGCTGTTCCAGCTAAACTTGCCACTGGCGATAAAGGCGGCGGCGGTCTCGGCATCGGGTTTTTCGGTGAAACGAGTCACTCGGTATGCGGGTAGACCGCCATGGTGCCCTGCGGTTGCTCCCTGTTCAATGTAGCCGTAGCCAGTGGCCGGGTAGCTAGGGGTAATGCCCAGGGTAACGATCGCCTGCCGGTCAAGGGCCAGGTCGGCAGCGGCTGTTAAGGTTTGGCAAAAAGCGGCTTCATCGGCAATCCAATGATCCGCCGGGAAAAACCCCACAATTGTCTCCTGACCGTGGCGCTGGGAGACCTCCAGGGTGGCCCAAGCCACCGCTGGGCCCGTATCTCGTCCCACGGGTTCCACTAGGAGATTGGCGGCGGGGAGTTGGGGGAGTTGCTGTCGTACCTGGTCAGCCAAATGGCTAGCTGTAATCACCCACAGCGATCCCCAGTCCCCCGTCAACGCTAATAACCGATCCGCAGTGGTTTGGAGTAAGCTGCGATCGCTGCCATCTAAACAGAGAAACTGCTTGGGACGGGCCAGGCGACTAACCGGCCAAAACCGCTCGCCCTTACCACCGGCTAGAATGACGGGAACCAAGTTGGTCATAATATTATCTGGAGATTATTAATAGAGATTTAGCCATATTGTTGTCATCCTATCCCGAGCAGGGCAGAATAGGAACAAAATTAGCTTAATATTGATTAACATAATTTTTTCGATACATCGGTTTGACTTAGGCCAGATCTGGTTATGTCTACCGCTTAGCAGCCCATGCTGGCTCAGTTTGGTAGGCTCTCTAAAACGTAGTCTCGGTGGGTATGAGGAGTGACATTAACTAAGCAGACAGGCCAACTACCATCTCCCTCACCCGAGGAGGTTGGGGCTCAAGCCTTTGGTGGTTCTTTAGATAGTCCTGATCGACCCACCCCCGCGGCTTGCCCCCAGTTCTCTAGGCTGGGGCATCGAGGTTGGCGGTGTTTGTCCCTAAGCCGTAGTCTCAACCTGCTGCTTTGGAGTGCGGCCTTTCTAGGGACAGCCACCGTATCAGCCTTGATGGGGGCGGGGGCCGCCCTGCTGTTGCCTTTACCTCAGTCCGCTGCCATAGATCGTCCCTCTCTAGGCATTGGCGACCTATGGCGGGCTGGGTTTCGTTACCAAGTGACGCGTCCGATTAACATCCTGGTGATGGGTATTGATGAGGTGCTAGATGCTCCAGCCCATTCTCAGGCTACCTTTGGCGGCCATACCGACACCCTCCTACTGGTGCGCATCAATCCCCAGGATAATACCCTGAATGTCATGTCCATTCCCCGGGATACGCGGGTACAGGTTCCTGACCATGGGATCGCCAAAATCAACCAGGCTAATGTCGAAGGCGGGCCTGAGTTAGTTGCTCAAACCATTGCCTACAATCTTGGCAACGTGCAAATTGATCGCTATCTCCGGGTTAATACCACCGCCCTTAGGGAGATCGTTGATTTGATCGGCGGCATAGATGTCAATGTGCCTGGTCGTATGGAATATAGCGATCGCACCCAGGGGTTATATATTGACCTCTACCCCGGCTGGCAGACCCTTAATGGTGCCCAGGTTGAGCAGTTTGCCCGATTTCGTCAGGAAGATGGAGATATTGGCCGGGTTCAGCGTCAACAGATGCTGCTCAAGGCTTTGCGAGAACGGCTGACTAATCCTACCGTAGTGCCTAAACTTCCCCAGGCCATTCGGGTAGCCCAGCGCTATGTCGATACTAACCTGACCCCGGAGGAAATGCTGGCCCTGGTTAACTTCGGCTTGGCAATTGAGCCGGATAAATTACAAATGGTCATGCTCCCGGGGCGCTTCAGCCAGCCCTCAGAGTATCAGGCTAGCTACTGGTTGCCGGATTGGGACTCGGCCGCCACTATTCTGCAAAACTTTTTCCAAACCGAAGCTGTCGGTATCTATGCTGACAACAGCCCCCGCCATTCTGCGCTAGATCTGCATATAGCCGTGCAAAATGCCTCTGGTGACCAGGGCGTGGCGGTTGCCGTGGCCGATTATCTACGCAGCAGTGGTTTTCATCATGTCTACGTGATCAAAGATTGGTCCGCTACCCTGCAAAATACGGAAATCATTGCCCAGAAGGGTGACTTGGAAGGTGCTAAAACCCTCAGTGGTGTGGTTGGCTTAGGCCGCGTTTTTTCTGAATCCACCGGACATCTGGAGTCCGACGTAACGCTGCGGGTAGGACGGGATTGGCTAGAAGCCCAGCCCTAACTTCAACTCAGTAAACTCCAGGCTAGGTCAGGACAGATTATGATTAGAACAGGTATAGCCGGGTAGACCCCCAGTTAGGCTCGACAGGCACACCGATAGACAGATTCAAGGAGACGCCAAAGGGCATGGGAAAAGTAGTTGGCATCGACCTGGGCACCACCAACTCAGTGGTTTCTGTCATTGAAGGTGGCAAGCCGGTGGTGATTGCCAATGCTGAGGGAATGCGGACCACGCCATCAGTGGTCGCCTTTAGTAAGGAGGGAGAGCGGCTTGTCGGGCAGATGGCCCGGCGCCAAACCGTACTCAACCCTCAAAATACTTTCTATGGCATCAAACGCTACATGGGGCGAAAGTACAGCGAGTTAGATGCCGCTTGTAAGCGAGTCTCCTACACAATCCGGCGAGACCAGGCGGGTAATGTCAAGATTCGTTGCCCACGCCTGGAAAAAGACTTTGCTCCCGAGGAGGTTTCTGCCATGATCCTGCGTAAGCTGGCGGACGAAGCCAGTCGTTACCTGGGTCAACCGGTGACTGGGGCCGTGATTACGGTGCCAGCCTATTTTAACGATACCCAACGCCAAGCCACTCGTAATGCTGGACGGATTGCTGGACTTGAGGTGCAACGCATTCTCAATGAACCAACGGCGGCGGCCCTGGCCTATGGGTTAGATCAGGGCTATAACCAGACCATCCTGGTGTTTGACCTGGGGGGAGGCACCTTTGATGTCTCGGTTCTGGATGTCAATGATGGGGTGTTTGAGGTGCGATCCACCGCTGGTGATACCCAACTGGGCGGTACAGACTTTGATCAGAAAATTGTTGACTGGCTGGCGGATCAGTTCCTTGAGCAGGAATCCGTAGACCTGCGCCAAGACCGACAGGCGCTACAACGACTCATGGAAGCAGCGGAAAAAGCCAAGATAGAGCTTTCTGGGGTGGTGACGACGGAAATTAGCCTACCCTTTATTACCGCTAGTCAGGACGGCCCCAAACATTTGGAAACTCGCCTGAGTCGATCGCAGTTTGAGCAGCTCTGCGGTGATTTGGTGAGTCGACTGCGGGGTCCTCTAAAACAGGCTCTAGCTGATGCTAACTTGGCTCCTAACGACATTGATGAGGTGGTCTTAGTTGGTGGCGGGAGCCGTATGCCGATGGCCCAGGAACTGGTGCGATCGCTGCAATCGG
>CAYVMR010000040.1:0-15248 GCA_964452545.1 uncultured bacterium | reverse complement strand
AAAAGCGCAGACCAAAGTCCCGACAATTTTTCTCCAGGGCCTGCATCATCGACTCCGCCAGGGAGTCTTGAAAGGGGCGAGCTTGATTATCGGTGGGGACGATGTGATCCACCGTGGCCACGGTGCGCTCTGGGTAGAGCACCGGCAGGTGGCGCTCCCGCAACATGGCAAAGGCCTGGGGACTGGTGACCTCGTGGATCAGGTGGAGGCCAATCATTAGCTGGGTCTGGCCCGAGGGTAGGGTACCCACGGTATGTAGGTCCCAAACCTTGTCAAAGAGTGTGCCCTTGCTCATAGCCCATCTACAAAAACGAATATCAACCGGGGGAAAGGGGGTCCAGGCCATGCTTGTGGCGCCTCACTGACGAGGGCAAGATACCCCTCAGAATTGGCTAGCAACCGACACCACAGCATCAGCTAAACACCCGTAGACTTTAAGATATTAGCCTAAAGACCTGGGGCTTCAACTAGGGGTCTAGCCCGTATCCAGGGTCAGAGCCAGGCCCAGCCCAGGATTCGGAGTAGGATAGAAGGGGTTTTTCGCAGAGGTGAGCCATGGTGGGATTAAATTTCGATCGGAGGCTGGGCCCAGGATGGCTGGGGGGGATGATGGTCGCCGCCAGCCTCTGGCTTGGTGGAGCCGGGGTGATGGCCCTACCCAGCCAATCGCCCCCCCTGGTGGCCGCCAGCCGCCAGACCCATGGCTACAACAACCTGTTTACTATTGATTTCCCCACGGACTGGCAGGTCAGCCAGCAAACCCAAGCGCCCCAGGTGACCGCCCTGGCCCCGAGCGGGGGGGTGCGCACCGAGGTTACCTGGCACGATCGCCCCCCGGCGGAGGTGGTGCCCCCCGCCCTACAGGCGATTGAAACCAAAGGCTATAACGTGGCTGGCTATGATGCCATCAACATTGATAACACCACAGCCCTGCGGGTTTGGCTGACCAACCTGCCGGAGGATCTGCCCAATGCCTTGATGTCCTACATTGGCTACCCTAGCCATACAGCTGTGATCGTCACCTACTACAACGGCCAGTCTACGGATGTGGACAACCTGATCAGTAGCATTCACCAATCCTTCCAGCGATTGCCCTAATCGGTGGGCCAGGCGAGCGCGATTAGAATTTTCTGTAGATCCCGGTTTTGACCTGGTTCTGGCTAGGCGGAACCAGGCCAAAACCGGGTCTAGCCTGGCTTGCTGATCACTGCCCTGCGTTCCCACCACCCTCACTCCCCTACCTCCCCGATGGCTCCCCTCTGGCCCTATTGCACCCCTGGCATCCCCGATGCGCTGTTTGAGCAATTGCCCGGTATTCCCCTCAGTAGTCGTGAGTTGCGGTTGCTGTTGCTGGGCTACCTGCGGTTGAGGGCCACGGACCTGCTTTGGGATATCGGCGCGGGCACCGGCACCTTAGCCATTGAAGCGGCCCTGCTCTGCCCCCAGGGGCAGGTGGTGGCCCTGGAACGGGACGAAGATGTGGCGGAGTTAATTCGTCGGAATTGCGATCGCTTTAGCCTCACCAATGTGCAGGTGATCCAGGGCAGTGCACCGCAGTGCTTATCCACCCTGCCCGGCCAACCCCAGTGCATTGTGGTGGAGGGAGGCCGATCCCTGCGGGAGATCCTGCTGGCCGCCTGGGATTACCTGCCCAGCGGTGGACGGTTAGTGGTCACCGCCAACAACCTGGAAAGCCTCTATGCCATCTCTGAGACCTTCGCCCAGCTACGGGTACGGAACCTGGAGGCCAGCCAACCAGCGGTTAACCGGCTGGAGGTGAAGGGCAACCAGCAAGTCTTTGCCGCCATTGACCCGATTTTTATTTTGAGTGGCGAGAAACTCACCTAATGGTCCTAATGGTATGGAGCCTCCATGGGGGGCAGTGGTCAGGGGTCAGGAGTAGGAGAGGGAAAACTCTGGCCGTAAATTGCTTTCCCCCCTCCATTATTCTCCCAGTCTCCTTTTCTCCCCTGCTGCCCACTCCTTTTTCGACACCCCACTCCCCATTCCCTACTCCCCTTCCGTCGCCTGTCGCCCTACGCCCCACTTCAGTAGATACCATTGACAGGGGGATTTCAGGCGCCATACTAGGGTTAGGGAATGGCGGTGATGCCGGGGAGGCGTAATGGTCATGGCCACGGATACCCATGTTTATCCAGTTCGCTGGGACGGCGATCACCTGGTGCTGATTGATCAGCGTCAGCTACCCGAGCGCTATCAGGTGGTCACTATTCACCGTTGGGAAGACGTAGTACAGGCCCTGCAGGTGGGCATTGTGCAGGGGGGATCGGCCCTGGGTCTGGCCACGGCCTATGGCCTTTACCTGGCGGCCCAACAGATCAATACCCAGGACCCCCTGGTGCTGTGGCAGCGGCTGCAGGCGATCGCGGGGGAATTTCAGCAAACCCGGCCCCACAAGGCCAGCATTAGCTGGGCGATTCAGCAGATGCTGGGCAGTAGCTGCCACCCGGAGGCTCCCCTGCCGGAGTTGCGATCGCAGTTACTAGCCCAGGCCCAGGCCTTGCAACAACAAGACTTTGACCTTTGTCACCGGATCGGTGACCACGGCCTGACGGTTCTACCGGAGCAACCCCAGCCACTGACCCTCTTCACCCACTGTAACCACGGTGCCCTGGCCACCTCTGGCTACGGCACCTCCCTGGGGATTGTGCGATCGGCCTGGCGGGAAGGGCGGCTGGCCCGCATCTATGCCGGCGAGACCCGGCCCACCCTACAAGGGGCCCGCCTCACCGCTTGGGAGTGCGTGCAGGAAGGTATTCCGGTGACAGTGGTGACCGATAGTATGGCCGCCCACTGTATGCAGCAGGGGCTGATCCAGGCGGTGCTGGTGGGGGCTGACCGGATTGCGGTCAATGGCGATGTAATTAGCAAAATTGGCACCTATAGCCTAGCCCTGCTGGCCCGAGCCCATAACCTCGCCTTTTTGGTGGCAGCCCCCCTCTCCACCGTTGATTTCAGCCTGGGGTCAGGCCAGGCCGCTCCCCTGGTCCAGCCCGACCCGGAGGAAATTTATCGGCTCGGGTCAACGGTCACCTGCCCCCATGGAGCGGCGTTTTATAACCCGGCCTCCGATGTCACCCCCGCTGCGCTGATCACGGCGATCGTCACGGAGAATGGGGCGGTTTCCCCCCATAGCCTCCAGGACCTCTGCCCGCCAGAGCCCGGTTAGCCGCCTAGGCCTCTAGTAACTGCAGTTCCTCAGCCTTGAGATGGGCCCGGAAGGGGCGCTTGGCCCCCTCCACAGCAAACTCCACCTGGATGGGAAAGTTAGGACTGATCGGTCTACCCTGGTAGTCACTCAGGATGGTCACCACCACGCCCTCCAGACCTTGGGCATCAAAGGCTTCGTTGCGGTGCAGGGGATGGTGGTAGAAAATCACCGGGTTTTTAACTTTAACGCGATCGCCCAGGTTCATCACAACCTCACTAGTACTGACCGATTTTTAGTATAGCCTTAGCCAGCCAGGGATCACTATAGCTGCATTAGGGCAAGGATAGGTGCCTGGCTGGGTAACCCTAGTCGATCACCAGTCTACCCTCCTCTAATCGGCACCTGGTTTATGTTAACGCTGACACCCAGGGTAACGATGATCACCTATGAACCGGGATCGGTGGGGCTTGGGGGTGGGAGTCTAGTAATTGGATAGTTCATTTTCCCAAAAATGGTGTAAATTTCGGGTATCCTCCTACATTGGGCAACGTGGTATGGCCACCTGGATTAAAGAAACTGACATTGCCATTTATCTGATGCAGGGGGGGTATTGGATCTCCCGCATCAGCAAGTATCCCTCCCAGGCCAACCCCAAGGAGCAGGTGGTGAATATCGGTAGTATCAAAACCTGGTTTAAGCGGCCCGATTACCCCACCGCCATGACCGTGGCCCTGGGCACCGGGGCCCCCGAGCCCCTACCCCTACCCGCACCGCCCCCCAAACCCCCAGACCCCCCCGCGCCATCGGGCAAAACCAACGCCTCTGGCCTAGAAATTATCAAAGGTTTTGAAGGATGGAGCGCCAATGCCTATCCCGATCCCGCCACCGGGGGTGAACCCTGGACCATTGGCTACGGCCATACCTCCGCCGCGGGCCCACCGCAGGTTTACAAGGGCTTAACCATCACCAAGGCCGAGGGGGAGGAGATCCTGAAGCGCGATCTGGGGGTCTATGAGAATGCGGTTTCTAAGGCGGTGACCCGCACCCCCACCAGCGATCAGTTCTCCGCCATGGTCTCCCTGACCTATAACATTGGCCCGACTAACTTCCAAACCTCTACGGTGCTACGCGAACATAATAAGGGCAACTTTGCCGCCGCCGCCAATGCTTTTATGATGTGGAACAAAGCCGGTAATCCCCTACAGGAAATGCCAGGCCTGACTCGCCGTCGCAATGCGGAGCGGGCCCTCTACCTCAGTCAGGACTACCGTCAGTTTATGTAATGTCTGGCCCTAGCCGACAGTAACCTGTCTAGTCTTCCTCCCTAAGGTCTACCTTCTGACTGGTGTCTTAATGATGAAATTAAAGCAGGGGTAGACAGTTTTCTACCCCTGACAGTCAGTGCCCAGCCGTTAAATTCACTCCGGTGGTTCGGTCGACCTCCGCCATTGGTTAGAGCTGGGCCAGTATATCCCGGGCTGCCGCCACATCGATAGAGAGGCGTTGACCTAAATGCAGGATTTCCTGAATCCAAAGGCGCTGGTGTGGGGCCAGGGGCATGGCGGATTGGACGGCCTGCTGGAGTTGGTCAAACACCTGACGGTGCAGGTATTGGTAATACAGCTCCTGGGGGCGATCGAGGCAGAGGCCGAGGCCCAATTGGTCAGCCAGTTTAATCAGGCGGCCCAACCACTGGATACCGGCGGTCAATGCTTCTGGGCCGAGGGGCTGGGAGGGGTGGAGCAGTTGCCAGAGCGATCGCCAAACCAACCGTTCTAGCATCGGTCTAGCGCTGGGCAGGCTAAGCCGGGCCTGGAAGCCGCTAGCCTCCATGGCGATGGCCTCCAACTCGTTGAGGTAATCCTCCCCCTGCCCCAGGGGGCTGGTATCTGGGTCGCTGGTTTCCCGCTCTAGCTTTCTCAGGACCTGGAGAGTGCGCTGGCTGAGAGTGATTTCCGCCGCCACCTGCAACTCCTGGGGGACGGCCCAACCATCCCGGTGGAAGGCCCGCAGCACCCCATAGTTATCGCGATACACCTGGGAGTAGAGCTGATCCAGTCGTAGCAGGGTCTCCTGGCAAAGTAACTGCATCAGGGGTTGTCGTTCTTCGGCGAACACATCCTCCAGGCTGTAGCTCTGGGGGCCAAAACTACGGTTCATGGCGAGGATAATCTGGGCGGCGCTGGCGACGGCTAAGCCGTCAAACAACTCCTGCCTGGCCTGGCTATAGTCCAACCGGGAATGGAAGCTGCGGATACAGCAGTGAAAGTCCCAACCCCCTAGGTGCAGAACGGCAAAGGCCAGGTTTAAATCTTCTCGGGTGATGGTGGAGGTAATCTGTACCTGACCCACGGCCAGGGATAGGGAACCCAACCGCTGTCGGCGGTAATCTTGCTGGTCGATGGTGTAGCAGTAGACAGTTTGTTCGGGGCGGGAGTCTTTGAATAGGGAGGCCATGGCGTAGTGGGCCACCACCTGTTCGAGGGTGATTTTGGCCGGTTTTACTAGGGCCTGGTAGACCCCGGCACCGTCTTTGAATTCGGCCATGTTACTCGGGGCCAGGGCTAGTCGGCGGATAAACTCCGGTTCTAGATCGAGGCCCGCCACTTCGCCGGCCAACTCTAGGGCTCGGGCCGCATAGCGGAGAATTTGGGTGCCCTCCGGCCGCGACAGTTCGTCAAAGAACCAGCCGCAGCTGGTGTACATCAATAGGGCATGGCGCTGCATCTCCAGAAGTTGCAGGGCGGTCACCCGCTCCGTGGGGGATAGGGGATAGCGTTGATGGGTGGCAAAGAATCGATCTAGGCTGGCGTCGCTGCGATCGCCGACCACCTCAATAAAGTCATTACGGGCGATCCAGGGATCCTTGAGAAGGGAGTTTCCGGCCTGCTCAAACACCGTGGCGAGTTGGTCGCGCAACCAATCCAGGGCCTGACGCAGAGGTTGGCGCCAGCGCTGATGCCAGCCGCCACCTCCGCCACAGCCACAGTCTGCCTGCCAGCGATCCACCCCGTGGGAGCAACTCCAGGCGGTCACCGGTTTCAGCTCCGCCTCCCAGGTCGGGGGATGGCTGGTCAGGTAGTGGGCGTAGTTGGTGACGCTCCAACCCTGGCGGGGAAACTCCTCGGTGACAGCATAGGCTAGGGTTTTTTCTGCCCCACCCCGGTGGTGACCAAAGGTTTCACCGTCAGTGGCGACGGAAATCAGTTGGGCCGGGCGATGGTCACCGTGGACCGCTTGACCGATGCGTCCAGCCAGGTGGGCGGAGGCGCTCAGCACGTCATTAAAGCCCATGTCTCGAGAAATGGGGCCATCGTAGAAAAACACATCGATATAGCGCTCCGGATCGGGGCGACCGTCGGCCTGGGGCAAAAAGCAGCGGTAGGGACGGGTGGGATCGACCTGGCCGCCCCCCACCTCCTGCCAATCTACCTCTTCTCCGGCGGTACTCAGGGGTCGACAGCGTTGCACCTGGGAGGGCGCCAACACGGTGAAGCGAATGCCATGATCCACCAACACCGCCAGGGTAGGGTAATCGACGGCGGTTTCCGCCAGCCACAGGCCCTCGGGATCGCGGCCAAAACGACGACGAAAGTCCGCGATTCCCCAGCGCACCTGGGTGACTTTGTCCCGTTCGTTGGCCAGGGGTAGGATGATGTGGTTGTAGACCTGAGCCATGGCGTTGCCGTGCCCCTGGAGGCGATCGCAGCTGCGGCGATCGGCCTCCACAATCCGTTGATAGGTCTCCAGGTCATAGCGCTCCATCCAGCTCAGCAGGGTGGGACCCAAGTTAAAACTGATGTACTCAAAGGTGTTGACGATCCTAACCACCTCACCCTGGTGATTGAGGATGCGGGCGTAGGCATTAGGTCGATAGCACTCGTGATGAATACGTTCGTTCCAGTCATGAAAGGGGGCGGCACTAGGCTGTCGCTCAATCGCATTCAGGTAGGGATTTTCCCGGGGTGGTTGATAAAAGTGACCGTGGATGCAAACACAGACTCGGCCCAGGGCAACGGCTGGAGCGGGTGACCTGGAAACCAAGCTGGCCGAGGCTGTGGTCAGGGCTAGGGACTTAGGTGAATCAGCCATAAAGAAATTTTAAAGAATTTGATAGAAACTATTCGGTAAAACCTCGGATACCTAAAAGAATCAGAAGAAAAAGTTAGCCCATAACCATATCTGAACTTTATGCTTAGCTCCTAATTCTTAATCTCTTGTTTAAACAAAGCCCTGACCGCTAAACAGGAAGTTTGGAGTACATAGATCTTTTGCGGCAATAGCCCAGGGATAGAACAAGTAGGTTTACACGATCTTCACAATCTTTATCGTCTTGTTAAAGCTTGCGGCAAGAAAAGGAGAGAGAGTCTGTACTGACGGAGGAATCTAAGTGATAGTACGGATAATATTTTAATTCTAAGTTTACTTGAACATCCAGGATGTACTTAAGGGGGATCTGAAGGTAGGTCAAGTCAGGTTAGTGTGGCGGCTAAAAGCCGCCTGAGTCATCCCAAGGTTCTTATGGCGACGAACCATTCCCTTACCTTCATTCAATTCATTGCATTACTTCTTAGGATTCATCTACTTTAGCAAAACCCGGAAGACCCATGATCAATGCGCTTTCATTCGATATCGAGGATTGGTTCCATATTTTACAAATACCCGAGTTGTCGAATACAGGGAATTGGGCCGACTTACCACAAATTGTTGAATCCTATACCTATAGGATCCTTGAGACCCTAAATCAGTTTGAGGTTAAGGCAACTTTTTTCATCGTTGGATGGATTGCTGATCGCTATCCCCATCTGGTTCGTGAGATAGCTGACTTGGGGCATGAGATTGGCAGTCACTCTTATTGGCACAAAACCGTTTATGACCTCAGTCGTGAGGAATTTGCCGAAGATATCCATGCTTCAGTGCAGACCCTTGAGTCGATTTCAGGTCGTAAAGTGCTGGGGTTTCGCGCCCCTGGTTTTACCCTTACCGAGGCATGTCCATGGGCTTTTGACGTGTTGTTAGATGAAGGCCTCAGCTATGACGCTAGCCTGGTTCCCTATCGTCCCCAAAGTTTTAACGTGACCGGAAAACCGCATCGGTTCAAAGGAACCTTGTCCGGGCGAGAGATCATGGAACTTCCGGTTAGCGCCTTACCCTTGGGCAAACTCAGTATTCCCTACTGCGGTGGTGGCTACCTCCGGCTCATGCCCACTTTTTTACTCTACTGGTTGATGAGGCTTCAGAACCAACGGGGTTTACCGAATGTAGTTTATCTCCACCCTAGAGATTTTGCGGTTGATTGTCCCCAAACTAAGTTACCCCCCCTACGCCATTTCCGTACTTACCACGGGATTGCCTCTACCCAGGCTAAATTCGAATTTATCCTGCGTAATTTTGAATGGGATACCTGTGCCAGTCTTTTAGGTTTATCTGTAGATCAGTCCCCTGTTATAACAAGCCTATCCTTAGCGGCGTAAGGATACTCCAAAGATATAGAATCCCATTGTTTCATAGCTGTTTTAGTCAGGTTGTACGACATGTTTGATATTCAGCTGAAAACCATTCCGAACCGATATTTGTCTGAATTACATTCAGTTGATATCCATGGTGTTTCCGTTGCCCCCGTGACTGAGGCAGAGTGCGTTCGACTGATTGCTGATGAAGTAGATGCAGGGCGGGGTGGGTGGTGTGTCACGGTCAACCTTGAAAACCTTCGCAAGGTGACTAAAAGCGCTTCTCTGAAGCAGTTAGTCGCTAATAGTAGTCTCCGGGTTGCCGACGGTATTACCTTAGTCTGGGCCAGTCGTTTACAGGCTAGCCCGTTGCCGGAAAGGGTTTGTGGGTCTAACTTAATTTACAGCCTAACTCGGGAGATAGCCCTAAGGGGCCGATCAGCTTTTTTCCTGGGAGGTAACCCAGGTACAGCTCAGGCGGCTGCAGATCTCCTACAGCAAGCCAATCCCGGACTACGGGTGGCCGGGACATTCTGTCCGCCCATGCATTTTGAACGGGATCCTAGACAGATGCAATACGTTAAGAAGATGTTGGCTGACGCTCAGCCAGATGTTATTTACGTTGCTCTAGGATTTCCCAAGTCAGAAGAGTTAATTGCCCAACTTCGTCATAGTTATCCTCAAGCCTGGTGGATAGGAGTTGGAATTAGCTTTAGTTATGTTGTCGGAGAAGTCAAGCGTCCACCTGTTTGGGCTCAAAATCTTGGCTTGGAAACTCCCTATCGCCTCATTCAAGAGCCCCGTCGTTTGGCGAGACGTTACCTTTGGGATGGCCCAATCTTTGCTATGTCGCTGTTTTACACATCCCTGGTCAGGCGTTTGAATGGTTCACAGGTCACCACGACAAAAGCGACTTCGTCGGTTGAATACCTCGACGCCAACTTTAGAAATTAGGGTCAGATACTATTATGGCACTTTTCTCATTACCCATCTCTGGTGCTCTTTCTAGTTACCTGTTGATTGCCGGTTTGACAGCATTTTTAATCGTTCTGATCGCTACTCCATTGGTGCGAGATTTTGCCTTGCAGATGGGTAAGGTTGATCTACCCTCTAGTCGTAAGGTACATGGTAAACCCATGGTGCGGCTAGGAGGAGTTGCCATTTGCTTGGGGGCAATGGTCGCGTTAGCTATCGTGATCGCTCTGGGGGTAGTGCCGGAGCTCTCTGATCCCAACGGCAGCTCTGTTTTGGTGGTTGTGATGGGTGGGCTGGGGTTTTTTGTCATTGGTCTGGTGGACGATTTAGTGAGCCTGGCGGCCCTACCTCGTTTGTTGGCCCAGTTGACGATTTCAGCCTTGGTTTGGCAGGCGGGGGTGAGAATTGAAGTGATCGCGTTACCCGGGTTAGAAGCGATGACCCTGGGCTGGTTGAGTCTGCCCCTCACCCTATTCTGGCTGACAGGGGTAGTGAATGCGATTAATTGGATTGATGGTCTCGACGGGTTAGCGGCTGGGGTAGGAGCGATCGCGGCGGGGGCCAGTACCTTGATCTGTCTACAAACCGGCCAGGTTGCCTCAGCTTTAGTGATGGTGGTGTTGTTAGGTAGTTTGCTCGGGTTCTTGGTATTCAACTTCAACCCAGCCCAGATCTTCATGGGTGATGGAGGCTCTTATTTGATTGGATTCTTGCTGGCTGGGGTAGGAATTACGGGCTTAGTGAAGACGGCAACGGCGACGGCTATTTTCCTGCCGGTGTTGGTGCTAGCGGTGCCGCTGTTAGACATGTCAGCTGTGATCTTAGGCCGTTTACTGCGCCGTCAGTCGCCGTTTTTAGCCGATAAGAGTCACCTGCATCACCGGCTACTGGGGATTGGTTTGCCCCATCGTCTGACCGTGCTGATCATCTATGCCCTAACTTGGTGGGTGGGTTGTCTAGCCCTGGTGTTTGTCGGCTTACCCAGTAGTCCGTTACTGTTAGCAACGGCTTTGTTGGGTCTGGTCTGGATGGGGTGGAAATCCCTACGGGTGATTGCTAACTCCCCCATCAACAGTGCCTCTTAGATTGTTTTGCCCACATTACTAACCTTTCATGTCCTAGTTGATGCCAAAAAAGACGGTGGGGGTATTCCATCTACCTTTTGGTCGGAGAGGTGATTAATCCAGGCCCTAGCTAGTCGGGGTACGTCCCGGGGCACCGGGGGAGTACCGGAGAGTTAGAAGGTGCTCAGACTCTTATTGTCCTTGGCGATTTCCCGCTCACCCTGGAGCAGTTTGACTTCCACGTTGGTCTCGCCATCCTGGGCAGTGGAGAAGACCAACGAACTGTTGGGTGAGTCACTTACCGGAAGAAAGTGGCGACGGATCATCTGTACTTTAAGTGCTGATGTACTGTAAGCTTAGGACAGTGATACTGTCCCATCAATGCGTCCTCAGCAGATCACCCTCACTAACTTCCTCAGTTACCGCCAGGCCCAGCTTGACTTTGCGGGCCTCCACGTGGCCTGTATTGCCGGGGCCAATGGGGCTGGGAAATCTTCCCTGCTAGAGGCAATTAGCTGGTCAGTCTGGGGCCAGAGCCGGGTGGCGAGTGATAATGACGTGATCCATCAGGGGGCGGAGGAAGCCAGGGTTAGCTTTGTGTTTCAGCAGGGCGATCAGATCTATCGGATTATTCGCCGCCGCCATCGGTTGCAGGGGGCTGGTTTAGAGTTTCAAGTCAAAACCGAGACCGGCTACCGGGTGCTAACCCAGGGGACAGTGCGCCAAACCCAACGGTTAATTTGCTCCCAGCTCAAGTTAGACTACGACACTTTCATTAACTCCGCCTATCTGCGTCAGGGGCGGGCTGATGACTTTATGCTTAAACGTCCCGCCGAGCGGCAGGAAATTCTCGCCACCCTGCTCCAGCTAGATCGTTATGAGGCTCTGGCGGAGGCGGCACGGGAACAAGCCCGCCAGGCCAAGGTGGAGGTGGGGCTGCGCCAAAAACAACTGGCGGATCTGGAGATGGTCCTGGCAGATCAGGGCCTGGGGGAAGCACGGCTCACCAACCTCAAACAACAATTGCAGGCCCTCGAGCAGGCCCAACAACAGACCCAGACCCAGCTAGGGCAGGGACAGCTATTGCAACAGCAGCAGCAACAACTGCAGTTGGGGCAACAGCGGGCCGAGCACCTGCAGCGTCGCAGCGAGGAAACCATGCAAGCTCTAGCTAAGGTGGAGGCTGACTGGCGGTCCTGTCAGGCTACCCTGGCGGAGGGGACGGCGATCGCCTCCGGGCTTGAGCAACTGGCTGCTCTAGAACAGCAGGATGAGCAACTCAACCAACGGTTTAGCCAGTTCCAAACCTGGCAACAACAACGGCAGCGGTTGGCGACGGAGTATGATCAGCAACGACAAACCCTGGAACGGCAACAGCAGGCCTGTCAGGCCGAACTAGAGGCGGTGGAGCAGCAACTGCAGGAGATCCTTCGCACCCTCAACCAAACGGCAGAGGTGGATCAGGCCCGCCAACAACTAGCGGTAGCCAAGGCCCGCTTGAAGCACCTCGATGCCCTACAGTTGCAAACCGGACCCCTATTACAGCGGCAACGACAGTTAGAGACCCAGCTTACCCAGGAGGAAACCCGCCTGCAAAGTCGTTTGGCCCACCTCCAACTTACCGCCCAGCAACTCCAGGCAGAGCAGAGCCAGCAGCCGCAATTAGCGGCCTCAGCCCAGGCCCTCAGCCAAACCCTTAGCTATTTGCAGCGACGCCAGGCCTACCAGGAGCAGGTGCAGGCCAAGGGCCTGGAACGTCGCCGCTTTGTGGAAACCCTGCAGGCTAACCAACGCCGTTGCCAAACCGAAATTGCCCAGGTGGGGCAAAAACTAAAACTGCTGGAGCAACCCCAGGCAGCTTGCCCTCTCTGCGATCGCCCCCTGGATAGCCACCACCGCACCCTGGTGGTGGATCGGCACCAGCTCGAACAGCAGGAACTACAGGACCAGATCTGGGTCATTGGTGAACAACTGGCGGTATCAGAACGGGAAATGCAGGTATTACGCCAGGAATACCGGGCGGTGGAGGTGGAGCTGGCCGCCTATGCTCCGGCCCTGCAGCGCCAGGGCCAACTAGAGGCCCAAATCCTCTCGCACCAAACCGTACAACAACAGCTGCAACAGCTTGAGCGGGAGATTTGGCAACTGCAACAATGCCTGGAGCAGGGGCACTATGGGGTGGAGCAGCAACCCGAACTGCGGCAGATCCAACACACTCTCAACCAGCTGGCCTATGACGATCGGGACCATGCCCTAGTGCGGGGCCAGGTAAACCGGTTGCGCTGGGCCGATCTGAAGCACCATGAGCTGAGCCAGGCACGGCGGCGACAACGGCGACTGCAGCAGCAACGGCAACAGCTCAGCGATCGCCTGGCCGCCCTAGAGGCCGAAGCAGCCCAGCTCGATCAATCCCCCCTTAAGCAATCCCTCGATCAGGTGGAGGCGGCCCTGCGGTCGCTGGGCTACGATCTGGAAAACCACGGCCAGGTTCGCCAGGCCCTGCAGGCCGCCCAAGTCTGGCGTCGTCGCCAGCAACAACTGGATTGGGCCCAACAGCAGGCCCCCCTGCTACAAGGGCAGCGCCAAACCCTTGAGCAGCAATTGCTGCGGCTGCAACAGGAACAGAGCGAGATGACCGCTGAGCTAGACGCCCTGTCGGCTACCCTGGAGCAGTCGGGCTTTAGCCCGGCCCACCTGGTCCGCCTGGAGACCGAAGTACAGCAGCAGCAACAACAACGGGAGGTGCTCCTGGCCCAGCTGGGGGCCCTCACCCAGACCTGTCAACACCTGGCTGAGCAACAACGGCAGTACGAACAGCAGCAACAGGCGTTGGGAACCGTGCAACAACGGCAGCGGGTTTATCAAACCCTGGCCCAGGCCTTCGGTCGACGGGGAATTCCCGCCATGATGATAGAGAATCTGCTGCCCCAACTGGAGGCGGAGACTAATCGCCTGCTGGGTCGCCTCAGTGGTCATCAGATGCACGTGCGGTTTGTCACCCAGCGTCCCAAAAAGCTGGATCGGCAGCAGTCGATTGATACCCTCGACATTTTCATCGCCGATGCCCAGGGCACCCGGCCCTATGAAACCTACTCCGGTGGTGAGGCCTTTCGGGTCAACTTTGCCCTGCGCCTAGCCCTGGCCCGACTACTGGCCCAGCAATCGGGGGTGCCCCTGGAATTACTGATTATTGATGAGGGGTTTGCCAGCCAGGATGAGGCGGGTTGCGATCGCCTGATCGCCGCCATTAATGCGATCGCCAGTGACTTTGCCTGCATCCTCACCGTTACTCACCTGCCCCACTTTCGGGAGGCCTTCCCGGCCCGCATTGATGTGGTGAAAACCGAGCAGGGGTCCCAGCTGGCCCTCAGTCTCTAGGCCTTAACCGCGTGTTAGGTTCTAACTGCCCAACCCAGGTTATCGAGATCGGCCACACCGGTCTAGACCTTATGGTTTCCTTGCCCTGGACATCCTGCACCGCACCCACGGGAATGTCAAAGGCATTGATCAGCAACGCCCTGCCTGCTTTTAAGGGTCAATTTCAATGTTTTCATAGAGGGCAATGATGTCGATTTGAGCTGAAAACGCCCTTAGGGATAACCTAACCTGCGGATCATCGTATTCTGACAGCAGCCATTGATTAGCCGCCGTTTTGACGTAGTGTTCGACGTGAATACTGGACTGATCAATAACGGTATCTGGCATGGGCTGGATGCTTGCCATCCTGCCCGCGCTAACGGTGCAGCCCCAATCACTCTCGATTCTACCCGCCCCTTTTCTCATCAGGGGCTGGCGAATCTAGGAAAATCTTCGACAGAAGTTGATTGCATTAACCCCTTTCCTCATCAGGGGCTGGCGAATCTAGGAAAATCTCCGATAAAAGTTGATTGCATCAACCCCTTGACCGATCAGGGGCTGGCCAATCTAGGAAAATCTCCGATAAAAGTTGATTCCGCCAACCCATTTCCTGATCAGAGGTCGCCAAAGATAAGAATCTCTTTGGGAAACGTTAGTCCAATCCAGGAATTTATTATCAATAGCATGGCAAAGATAGGAATTTCCTTGGGAAAAGTTGGTTTTCCTAAGGAATTTGTTATCAGTGGCCTGGCAAATATAATAAAAACCTTGGGAAACCTTGATGTGGTCAAAGGCTTTATTATGAACGACCCTTTTGATCTCTGTCCTGGCCGGCCCCCCAGCCCACCCCAGGTTTTGAGCTGGCCCAGTTAGGGATGGCCCTGGGGGCCGAGGCCGAGCTTCGACGGCGGCACCCCATCCTCCTTAACCTCTCCTTACAGTTGCTCCCCTAGGGTAAATACTGACCTATTCTGGGGTTGGACCTGGCCTATCCTGGAGAGAATTAACACCCTATGGCGATCAAAACCGTTTCCACCCAGCCCTACGGCGATCAAAAGCCCGGCACCTCTGGCCTGCGTAAAAAGGTCAAGGTTTTCCAGCAACCCCACTACCTGGAAAACTTTGTTCAGTCCATTTTTAACAGCCTGGAGGGCTACCAAAACCAAACCCTGGTGGTGGGCGGCGATGGCCGCTACTACAACCGCCAGGCGATTCAGATCATTCTCAAAA
>CAYVMR010000039.1:2344-15399 GCA_964452545.1 uncultured bacterium | reverse complement strand
CGCTGACTATTTCGGCGAGGAAACGGTGCCCTACCTGCGGGGTCTGGGCCAGGAAGCTCAGGAATGTCGTAACTGGGGGCCCCAGTTTGACCTATTTAACTTCAGCGCCCCCTTCCGCAAAACCCCCCAGTTTATTACCCTGGTTGCCGCCTACGAGCAACCCCTGCCGGATCAGCATCCCTACGGTTCGGGTAATGACCCCCTGGAGATCCAATTTGGCGCCATTTTCCCCAAGGAAACCCGCAACCCCAGTGCCACGCCGGCCTTTTTCACTAAGGATACCCGCCGGATTTTGATTCACCGTGGTCCCGGCATTAACAACCAGTTGAGCAATCCGGCCGCCCGGGGGCAAAATCCTGGGTCCCTGGGGGCCAAGGTGTTTAAGCTGGATCAGGTGCCCGCCACCGGTAATACCCGGGCCAGTGTGCGCTACTCCGAAAGTGCTACCCAGGCGGTGATCAGTGCCGCCTATCGGCAGGTGTTTGGCCGGGAGGTGTACTCGGGGCAGCGATCGCAGGTGGCGGAAATCAAGCTAGAAAACGGCGAGATTCCCGTCAAGGAGTTCATCCGGGCGATCGCTAAATCCGAAGCCTTCCGCAAGACCTACTGGTCCTCCCTTTACGTCATGAAGGCGGTGGAATACATCCACCGTCGGCTGCTGGGGCGGCCCACCTACGGCCGCAATGAAGCCAACCGCTACTTCGACATCTGTGCCAAGCAAGGCTTCTATGCCCTGATTGATGCTTTTCTAGATAGCCCCGAATATAACGAGGCTTTTGGAGAAGACACCGTACCCTACGAGCGCTACCTCACCCCCAAGGGGTTGGCCCTGCGCAGCATGCGGGCTGGCAGCCTAGCCCAGAGGGGCATGGTGCCGATTACCGACACCACCCCACCTCGCTTTGTGGAACTGGGCAGCATCGGAACGGAGCGATCCATCCCTGAGGTGCGGCAGCGCATCGCCCAGGGGGTTAGCCCCCAACGTCAGCAAACCAAGCCCTTTAAGCTCACCTCCCTGGACGACAAACCTAACCTACAGCGGGTGACGGCGGCGGCCTACCGGCAGATCTTCGAGCGGGATATCGCCCCCTATATTGTTAAAAGCGAGTTCACCGCCCTAGAAAGTAAGCTGGGCAACGGGGAAATCACCCTGAAGGAGTTCATCGAAGGGTTAGGGTGCTCGAGTCTGTACATCAAAGAGTTCTACGCCCCCTACCCCAATACTCAGGTAATTGAGTTTGGCACCAAGCACTTTTTAGGCCGGGCGCCCCTCGACCAAGGAGAAATTCGCAAATACAACCAGATCCTGGCCAGCGAAGGGATCCGCGGGTTCATTCGGGCCCTGTTGGCTACCCCCGAGTATGCCGAGAACTTTGGGGAAGATACGGTGCCCTACCGCCGCTTCCCCACCCTGCCGGCGGCTAACTTCCCCAATACGGAGAAGCTCTATAACCGGCTTACCAAGCAAACCCGAGACCTGGTGGTACCCAGTTTCGTGCCGGCCAAATCCACCGTGGATGTGGCTACCCTCCCCTTAATGGCGGAGGCGACAACGGCGGCCTCCGTGGCCACGGCGGAGCTGGTGGGGAGTCTGGGCCGATCTTCCCAGGTGGAGGATCTAAGCTGGGCCGTGGCCCAACCCTGCAGTCGTCTCTATCGCTGGCAGCTCGGTACCCCGGCGGCGACCCAGGGGGCGGTGGTCACCGCCATCTACCGCCAGATTATGATGGGTTATGGGGAGGATATTCCCAAGGGCTGGCGCCTGCCGGAGGCGGAGCAACGCCTGGCCCAGGGAGACCTGACGGTGCAGGGCCTAATTGCTGAGTTAGTCGCCTCACCGGCTTACCAGGAACGGTTTGTGGCCGCCTACCCCCTGCCGGTCCTGGTGACCATGATGGGCCGCCAACTGCTGGGCCGGGATTTGCTCTCGGGGACTGAGCACCAGGCCTATTTAACCATCGCTGAAGATCAGGGGGTCATGGCCATGGTCCAGGCTATGCAAGCCTCCCAGGAGTACCAACGTTACTTTGGCGAGCAGGGAGTGCCCTATCGTCGCGGTTAGCCCCTGGTTAACCTGAGTGGATTGCCCTGGGTCAGTTGGCCTAGGGCAGTCTACTTCTGGAGTAGACTGCGGCTGGCGAAGGCGAGCCAAAACACCTATCCAGCCTAGGCTTTTACCGATCAACGAGGGGCCGAGGGGTCTGGTAAAGGCAATATTACAAAATATGTCAACGCTCTCAAGAAGGCGATCGCGATACTGGACAATGGGTCGGGAAGGAGGCTGAGTCTATGGGCTTAGGCAAAGCTGGATTGAGCTGTAGGGATTTCCTGCAATAGCCACCAGGTCAGCATCACTAGACTCCCCGCCATCAATCCATCAATGCCAGTTTCATAGATGTCTGGTTATATCTTTTTCGGAGGAATCCATCAATGAGTATTGTCACGAAGTCAATCGTGAATGCAGATGCTGAGGCTCGTTATCTCAGCCCCGGTGAACTAGATCGGATCAAGGGCTTTGTGACCTCGGGCGAGCGACGCCTGCGCATTGCCCAGGTATTAACCGAGTCCCGCGAACGCATCGTTAAAGAAGCCGGTAATCAGCTCTTCCAAAAGCGTCCTGATGTGGTTTCCCCTGGTGGTAATGCCTACGGTGAAGAAATGACCGCCACCTGCCTGCGGGACATGGACTACTACCTGCGCCTGATCACCTACGGTGTGGTTTCCGGAGATGTCACCCCCATTGAGGAAATCGGTCTGGTGGGTGTGCGGGAAATGTACAACTCCCTGGGCACCCCTATTCCCGCCGTTGCCGAAGCCGTACGCTCCATGAAGGGTGTCGCCACTTCCCTGTTGTCCAGCGAAGATGCGGCGGAAGCAGCCTCTTACTTTGACTATGTGGTTGGCGCCATGCAATAGCTAGGGCTCCCCCTAGTTTCGCCAATTCGTTGTTGAGATTACGTCAGTTCTAAGGAAGCTTCACCATGCAAGACGCCATTACTTCAGTCATCAATTCCTCCGACGTCCAGGGCAAATACCTAGATAGTGCTGCCCTCGGCAAGCTCAAAGCCTACTTCCAAACCGGGGAACTGCGGGTGCGGGCCGCTTCCACCATTAGCGCCAATGCCGCTGAAATCGTTAAGGAAGCCGTAGCCAAGTCCCTGCTGTACTCCGACATTACCCGTCCTGGTGGCAATATGTACACCACCCGTCGGTATGCCGCCTGTATCCGTGACCTGGACTACTATCTGCGCTATGCCACCTACGCCATGTTGGCCGGTGACCCCTCCATTTTGGATGAGCGGGTACTGAACGGTCTGAAGGAAACCTACAATTCCCTGGGGGTTCCCATCGGTGCCACCGTCGGCGCGATTCAAGCCATGAAGGACGTCACCGCTAGCCTAGTGGGTGCCGATGCTGGCAAGGAAATGGGTGTGTATTTTGACTACATTAGCTCTGGCTTGAGCTAATCCCCTCTGAATCGCCCTGCCCTGGAGGCTAGGGTAACCCTGTGCCAGAGTCAGGAGTGAGTGTTAAGGACAATGGGCTGGCTTACTATACTGTCTGTCTACCTGATGTCCCCAGCATTGGCTTTCGACTCTGGCATTTCAGTAACCGCTGTTACCCCCTGGGTCAAGCACTGCCTTGGCGCAATCCTCGGTTAGAACAGCACAACCGACCCCATTTAAATTCCCCACAATCACCTCAGCAAGACGGTAGGAGATGCCTTAACTATGCGCATGTTTAAGATTACGGCCTGTGTTCCTAGCCAAACTCGGATTCGCACCCAACGAGAATTGCAGAATACCTTCTTTACCAAGCTGGTACCCTACGAGAACTGGTTTAAAGAGCAGCAACGTATTCAGAAAATGGGTGGCAAAATCGTCAAGGTAGAGCTGGCCACCGGTCGCCAGGGCACGAATACAGGCTTGCTTTAAATTCTAGATCACCCGGGGTGGGTCATCGGTTAGGTGGGGGGGAAAGGGCGAGTTGCCTATGGCCATAGCTCCTCTGGCTATAGGTCCTCCGGGTCGCTAGGCGAGGTAGGCTCTAGGCCGGTCAAGCCACTTCCCCGCCAGCCCGTCACCAAATACAGAGGTCTCCAGCCCGATCAGTTTTAAAAAGACTCTGAAAAAGTCGTCTAAAACCGTCACCCATTCCCAAGGTTTATCGCTATACTAAGGAAAGCGACGCGGGGTAGAGCAGTCTGGTAGCTCGTCGGGCTCATAACCCGAAGGTCTATGGTTCAAATCCATACCCCGCCACCACCAAAAACATAAAAGGGACTTCAAGATTAACCTGAAGTCCCTTTTATGTTTCTATGGCTCTGTGATCCCCGATCTATGACGGAGTCACCGCTCTTCTAAGAAAATCACCCCTCCCTTGATGGGAGGTCTAGGCTGGCTGATTTGGCCGTTGGCATGGTTTCCTTGATGAACCGAATATAGAAATGCTTCAAGCTGGAGCGCAACACCCTGGGCAAGCCAAAGTCAATTGGCATCAGTTGGTCGGGCAATTGCCAGTCGGGCTGGTATAGATCCAGCGGTGACAGCAGGGGAAAGTGAATCTCTGACCAGGGGGGACAATAGCCCAGGCGCATGGATTCAGCCACCGTGGGCACAGTCCAGGGATCGACGCCAAGGATATCGGTGACGGCCCGATCCAGGGCAAACACATCGGTGGCGGCGGCCAATAGGCCCAGGGGGCGAGGGGTGCCTTGGCTGGGGCCATTGCCTTCGTGGCCGACAATGCCGTCTAGGATGGTGAGGCTGGGGGCCAGGGTGCGGGCGGTTTCCACCAGCATGGTGCCAAACCGTTGGCTGTCCTTACCGGCCTCCATGTGCCACCAGGCTTTCATTTTGCCGGGTACACAGCCAAACAGGTTTTTTACCCCCAGGCTGAGGGTGAGCTGCACGTGGGACTTTAACTTAGGCAGGTTAATGATGCCATCGGCCTCCATGGCTTCCCGGGAGAGGCGCAGGTGGCTAAAGTCTGACCCCAGGGTGGGGTAGCGATCGCCATGCAATTCGACGATGGGTAACCCCAGTTCCTGGGCCAGGGGCAGTAGACCATTGGCCTTGGCCACCCCGTAGGCACTGCCAAAGGCCGGGCTATCCCCCAGGAAGGGGCTGCCCCCGGCCGCCTGCACCATCTGGGCCACACAGTAGACCAATTCGGGCTGGGTGGTGCAGGCCTGGGTGGGGCGAGCCCCGGTGAGCAGGTTGGGCTTCAGGAGGATGCGGTCCCCCGGTTTAACCCAGGCCGCCATGCCCCCCCAGGGGGCGACTAGGGCCTCCAGCTGCGATCGCAGCTCCTTCACCCGATAGGTCTGGGCGCGCACTAAACTGACGTTGGTTACCATGGTCAACCCTGCCTTACTGTTGTAGAACCGACTCTAACTGGTGTTGCTGCCAGAGCTGCCGGTATAGGCCCTCCTGCTGCAGTAACTGCTGATGGGGGCCGTTTTGCACAATGCGCCCCTGGTCCATCACCAAAATCCGATCGGCGGTGGCGGCGGCGGCCATTTGGTGGGAAATAAACAGCACGGTTTTTTGTTGAGTGCCGGTGGAGAGGGCCTCCAGGATGGCGGTGGCGGTGCGATTATCAACACTGGACAGGGCATCATCCAGGACTAATACGGGGGCATCCACCAGCAGGGCGCGGGCCAGGGCGGTGCGCTGTCGCTGCCCCCCTGACAGGGTAATACCCCGTTCCCCCACCAGGGTCTCATAGCGCTGGGGAAAGTTTTGAATTTCCTCGTCGATCTGGGCTAACTTAGCGGCATAGTGCACCTCGGAGGACTCCATCAGGGGGACACCGTAGCGAATATTGTTGTTAACCGTGGTGCTGAAGAGGAAACTGTCCTGGGGCACATAGGCGATCGCCCCGCGCAGGTCCGCCAGGGCCACCTGGGTAACGTCCTGGCCATCAAGCCAGAGCTGGCCGGGCTGTACCTCCAGCAGCCGGGGTAGGGCATTGGCCAGGGTCGACTTACCCGAGCCAATCGGCCCCACAATGGCCACCCGTTCCCCCGGTGCGATGGTGAAACTGACCCGATCCAGGGCCGGGGTGCTGGCCCCAGGATAGGTATAGCTCAACCCCTGGGCCACCAGTTCCCCCCTCACCTGCTCTCGGGGCAGGGGCTGCGCCGTGGCACCATCTTGAATCTGGGGCTGGGCCGCCAGAATGGCCTCCACCCGGTCGATACTCACTTCCCCGCGCTGGTAGGCGGTGATGGTGAAGCCCAGCAGGGCGGTGGGGAACACCAGTCGCTCCACGTAGAGCAACAGGGCAACAAAGTCGCCGACGGAGAGGTAGCCCTCGGCGATCGCCCCAGCTCCGGTGGCTAGCACCACCAGCAAACTGATGCTGGCCAGCCCCCCCAGGAGGGGGAAGAGGGTATTACGACTGCGGGCCAGGGCCAGGTTGGCCCGCAACAGGCCCTGGTTGAGCCGGTTAAAGGCTCCCTGTTCGTTGGCCTCCTGGGCATAGATCTTGATCAGGGCAATGCCCCCCATGTCTTCTTGAATCAGGTCGCTGAGGTCCGAGAGGCGTTCCTGCACCTGGAGTTGTTCCCGTCGCAGACGATGGCTAAACACCTGCACCAGCACCAACATGAGGGGATAGATGGCCAGGGCAATCAGGGTGAGTCGGAGGCTGATACTCAGCATCACGGGTACGGTGAAGGCATAGGCAAACACCGTGTTGGCCAGGCTCAGGATGGCAAAGCCTAACAACCGCCGAATATTGTCCACATCGCTGGTGGCCCGGCTGATTAACTCCCCAGCGGTGTTGCGGCTAAAGTAGGCTGGCTCCATCCCCAGCAAATGCTCAAAAAGGCGCTGCTTCAGGTCAAATTCCACCTGGCGGCCCACCCCAAAGAGGCTAATCCGAGACACCATGCGAATCACCCACATGACCGTGGCCAGGGCCAACACCATCAAGGCATAGTAGAGCACCCGGGAGTAGCTAAAGGTGACCTGCAGCTCGTCAATGCCATCGCGGATCAGTAGCGGAATTCTCACCCCCAGCAGGTTGACCAGCAGCAGGGCGCCCACCCCGAGGGCCACCTGGGACCAGTGGGGATTCAGGTAGGTGGCTAGTTTTTGTAGTTGCGATCGCGCCATGGTGATGGGCCTGGTAGATAAAAAACGGGGATATACCCCCAACTGGGGGCGCCTGACCAAGGCCATACCACCCTACTTGAGCCTACCCTACAGGGGGTGGAAACGGCGAGCTGGTTAGGCTACCTCCCCTAGGGCAAGGTCTCAATCACCTCGATCACCTCGTTCCACTGCATGGTAAAGGGCGGCAGCCAGCCCCTCAGGTAGTAATAAAGGGAGGTTAACAATTCCTGCCAATAGCGGGTGGTCAGCCGTAGGGCGGCCACATTGGGCACCAGGTCAACCAACCGAGCCAACCGACCGCCCCCGCCCCCGGCCGCCCCCCCATACAGCTCGGTCGGCCAGGCCACCACCTGCAGGCCCTGCTGTTCAAAGGTTAGGGCAGCTCGCCGCATACTCAAGGCGGGGGCCACCAAAATCACTCGATTGGCCTCCCGGTTGTTGCGTTGAGTTTGCCGACGGGGGTTACCCGAGGGTGGGGTAAACAGCCCCCGTTCCGTTAAGAAGTTTTTCTGGTTCTCGACCACCCGGTGAATATCCAGCCCGGCATCGATCACCTCCACCCGGTCACCGGGAATCCCTCTGGCAATCAGCCGTTCACGAATCGCCTCATTCAGCCGTTTACCCTCGTCATTACTGCTCCGGGCCCCGGCGGTCACCGTCACCACGGGACTCACCCCGTTCAGGCGGCGATAGACATCTGCGGCACTATTCAGCCGCGATACTAAAATCGGATCAAGCCTCACCTGGGAGTCAATCCGGCTCGGCAGGGTACTGGATAGCCCGGCATCGGCATTGTCCCCAATTACCACCATGGCCCGGGCCAGGTTAAGGGGAATGTCATCAACGGTACAAACATCGCTACAGAGGGCCCGTTGGCTCTCGTAGGCCCGCTTCACCGCCCCCTCCGACTGATCAATCAGGGTGCGGGCCACCAGGGGGGTGCTGCTGATTAATAGAATCACCAGGCCAATCAACACCAAGCGACCATTCACCTTATTCAACCCATTCGCCAGGGACATCCCCAGAAAGGTGATTACCGCCCCCAGGGGGGTGAGGGGGAAGGACATCACCTGCCAGAGGGTGCCAATGGTGGGATTGGCAGGCTCCAGGAACGGCAGGGCAACCAGGGCCAGCAAGATCGCTCCCCCCAGCCAGGTGAGGAAGACCGAGGGAATGAACTTCTTCACTACCCACCAGAGGAAGTAGCCAATGATCAGCCACAACAGCAGGCGGGTGAGCAAATTCAGAATATCCATGGCCAGAGCAGGGGTCAGCGGGTGAAGGACGATCGCCAGAATCCTCTTGATGATACAGAGGCTGCGTGGTTTGACGACAAAATCCCCAGCAAAAAGCGCCCATCCTTGGGGTGGGCGCCCATTCTGGTCAAGTCTGCCCAGACCCCTGGGGGCTAGCCCCTAGAGCAGCTTCAGCTCCGGATATTCGGCAATCATTTCGTCGGAGGTCAGGGTTTCCCCCGATCGCTGCGGCGTCCACAGCACCTCCACCGCCAGCAATTGATCGCTGGAGACCGCCCCAATCTGGCTCAGGGCCTGGCGCAGGTCACCGGAGGAGCGAATATCGGGGAGATCGAGGTGGCCCTGCACCGCCACCACCAGGGTGGCCACGATATATTCCCCAGGGACATTAGCCGGATCCTTAACCATCAGAGCCGGATTGGGATCAGCCTGGGACAACTGACGGTTGACGTTAGAAAGGGTTTCACCACTAAAGCGACTACGGGCCGCCAGGGTAAACCGGTTAAACTCCTGCTCTGCGGCTAGTAAGCGGGTTTGTTTATCTTCACTGGCCCCATAGACCCAGTAGTCGGGATGGCGCAACAGGGATAGGGTGGTTTCCTGCAGCAACCTAGCCAGACCCTGGCTACTGCCGGTATCGGCGGCCAGGGCGATGCGGTTGAGGTCATCCTGCAGGGCCCGGGCCTCTGAGAGTAGGCCCACCTGCAGCTTGGCCACCGCCACGGGGGGGTTGGTGGAGGTGGAACTGCTGGTGTAGCCCTCCCCAGCCCCCGCCTCACGGAAACTGCGCACCAGGAAGTTGGCAATGGCGATGACAATCATCAGGGTAAATAGCCCGCCAAAGCCACCCCCAAACCCAAAGAAGGGCAGCAGGAAGGGAAAGCCGAAGCCGCCACCGGGGTAGTAGCCGCCACCGGGGCTGTAGTTGCGGGGAGCGGGGGCCGTGGGGCGCACCGGGGCCCGGAAACTACCGCCCCCCATCCGACCACCACCCCGGGCCGCCCAGGCCCCATCGGCCTGGCCAAAGCTAATCAGCAGGACCAACGCCACCACCATCAGGGGCTTAACCAGGGCCTTGAGCCGCCGGGGCAGCGATCGCAAAGATTTGGATAACAGGGTTGGCAACATGGGTCTAGGATCTACCTCACAGAAGAATACGTAGGGTTTTCGGTTACGGTCAGGCAACTAGGAATTTAATCAAGTGTAGCTTTGGTCAAACCCCTGAGACCAGGGTGGATCGATCAAAGTCAAGGCTAACTAGGCGGGTTGACTCGCCGCCACGGGGCTACAGCGATAGAAACGTATTTTCACTGTAACGCGAACTCCAGAGCCTGCCGAGGGTTAAACCAGGAATCTAGCGGCGGAAAACCGAACCCCAGGACAAACCAGTCGCCAGGGATCTGGGTGAGCAAAGCCCCATCGCTAACCTAGTTGGGATCAACCGCCAAACCCTGGCCCCCCCGGTGACCTCGGGCCAAGTTGTCTGGGTTTACGATGCTGCCCCTTTCTGATATCAGCCCCATCTCCCTGGGGCTCAGCCTCAAGCACGATCAGACTACGCCCCATAAATTCCGTATCGTTGAACTTGGCGATCGCCGCCTGGGCCGCCGCCTCAGTTTCCATCTCCACAAAGCCAATGCCTCGATGATGGCCCGTGTCAACATCTCTGGGCAACAGCACGGATAGAACCGGACCTACCTGGGAAAAGAGATTGTTTAGATCCTCATCGGTGGTAGACCAGGAAAGATTACGGACAGATAATTTCTTAACCATTTTACGAAGTATAGCCCTAAAGCCGTGGCAGGGAGCCAAACTTTGAAACCGCCTCTAAATGGGCAGAATCGACCGTTGACAGGTGGGACAAACCCCCTGGATGAGCAACTGACAATCCAACAGGTGATAGCCAGAACGACCAGCGGTTTTAGCCCCCACCTTGAGCACTGAGTCGTTTTTAAACTCAACGGTCTTATTACAGCGCACGCAGATTAAATGGTGGTGGTGATGGGGGGCAGGCTGGTTAATTTCGTAGCGCTTTTGTCCCTCGGAGAGCTCCAACTCTCGCAAAATCCCCATCCGGGCCATCAGCTTGAGGTTGCGGTAAATGGTGGATAGGCTAATCGGATCCCCTTCCTTGCCGAGTAGGTCGCACAGATCCTCAGCACTGAGGTGATTGCCCTCCGGCAGGTTCTGAAAGGTTTTGAGAATGGTCTCCCGCTGGGGCGTCATGCGCCAGCCCCGCTCATTGAGCTCAGCCTTCAGGGCAGATGGAGTGTAGGCCGCCATACGCTGAATCCTCCTGGGAAAATTTCAATAACCCCGCCTTAATGAGAATAGTAGCGAATTTAGGGGGGGATTTGCAATAGGTTTTGCCTATTGAGAATGACTCCGAAGACTAGGGTGATGCCCCAGGGGGCTGATCCCTAAAGCCGAGCAGTCGTAGGCGGCGGTGACCAGGGCCAGGGCGGCCAGGGGAGCGGTGACCGCCCGCAGAATCAGCGGCCCCAGGGAAACCGGCTGGAACTGGGCGGCCAGGGCGGCGGCCAGCTCAACCTCAGTCCAACCCCCTTCGGGACCGGTGGCAATCACCAGGTTGCCGGTGAGGGGGCCCTGCTGGGCCAGGCTGAGCAGATGGGGAGCGGCTTGGCGGGTGACACAGAGCCAGGCCTGACCTGGCTGCCCCAGTTGGGTCAGATAGTCGCTCCAGGCCAGGGGGGGGAGGACCTGGGGCTGTTGTAGACGTTCTGACTGTTCCGTAGCTTCGGCGGCAATCCGTTGCCAGCGATCTAAACGGGCGACACTGGGCTGTAGCAGGGTGCGTTCACTCAGGATTGGCTGCAGTCGGCTGACGCCCAATTCGGTAGCCTGACGCACCACCTGATCAAAGCCGTTGCCCTTGGGTAGGGCGATCGCCAGGGTGATGGCGGGCCGGGCTAGGGCCGCGTGGTCTTGGGGGGGCTGGGGGGTGGCGATCGCCAGACCGGGCTCCGGCCCCAGTTGGGCCCGCCATTGTCGCCCCTGGCCGTCCAAGGCGATGAATTGGCTACCGGCGGTGAGCCGCAGCACCCGATAGAGATAGTGCTGCTGCTCTGGAGTGAGCCACAGTTGGTCGCCCTGCAGCTGCTCGGTCTGCACCACCAGACGCTGCATTAGCCCTTCACCACGGCCACGGGCCGCAACCGAGCCACCTGGCGGGCAATGCCGGCGTGGGTCACGGTGTCTACCACCCGGTTAACATCCTTATAGGCCTGGGGGGCCTCCTCCGCCAACCCGGGGAGGGATCCGGCCCTCACCTGCACCCCCTGCTGCTCCAGGTCAGTGCGCAGTTGCCCACCCCGAATGGTGTGTTTAGCCTGGTGGCGACTCATCACCCGGCCAGCGCCGTGACAGGTGGAACCGTAGGAAAGGGCCTCGTTGGCATTCGTTCCCAACAATACCCAGCTGGCGGTACCCATGGAGCCCGGCACCAGCACCGGCTGCCCCAGGGGTTGGTACTCCGGTGGTAGCCCGGCAAAGCCGGGACCAAAGGCCCGGGTAGCTCCCTTGCGGTGCACCCAGACGGCCTGGGGCTGACCGTCAAGGGTATGGGTTTCTAACTTGGCCATGTTGTGGGCAATATCGTAGACCTGGCGCAGATGGCTACCCCCCGGCACCGCCCCAAACACCTGGTCAAAGCTACGACGGGCATGGTAGGCCAGGGCTTGACGGTTGGCAAAGGCAAAGTTGGCCGCGGCCTGCATCGCCCCCAGGTAGGCCACCCCCTCGGGGGAGTCGAGGGGGGCGCAAACCAGCTCCCGGTCTGGCAGGTGGATGCCATACTCGATCACCGCCAGTTGAAAACGCTGCACATAATCGGTGCAAACCTGGTGACCCAAGCCCCTCGATCCGCAGTGGATCTGCACCGCCAGGCAGCCCGGTCGCAACCCCATGATGGCGGCGGCTTCGGCATCAAAAATCTGATCCACCACGTCCACCTCCAGGAAGTGGTTACCGGCCCCGAGGGTGCCTAGCTGACCCCGACCCCGAGCCCGGGCCCGATCGCTGACCATCCCTGGGTCCGCCCCGGCCAAACAGCCCCCCTCCTCGGTGCGGGTCAGGTCCTCTGGATAAGCGTAGCCCTGCTCTAGGGCCCAGCCCGCCCCCCGTCGACAGACCTGTTCTAGATCCGCCGGGCCCAGGGGCAGGCTGCCCCCCTCCCCAACGCCGCTGGGGCAGTGGCGGTAGAGGGTGCTGGCCAACTGGGCCAGGTGCGGTTGGGCGGTGGCGTACTCCAGCTCGGAGGCCAGCAGTCTCACCCCGCAGTTAATGTCATAGCCCACCGCCCCCGGGGAGATGATGCCGTCGGGCAGACGGGAGAGCATCACCCCGCCAATCGGCATGCCGTAGCCCTGGTGGACATCGGGCATAATCGCCACATGGCCCACCAGCCTCGGCAATTGGGCCACGTTCACCGCCTGTTCAAGGGAGCGATCGCCCAGGGCATCCTCCAGCAGGTCGTCGTCGGCAAACACCCACACCGGCACGGTCATGCGGGGGTGAAAATGGCGGGGAAGCTCCCAGAGGTAGGGGGAGAGGCGATGGAAATCCTGTTTGGTAATCATGGCGGCACGACGCTACGCCTAGGATCTAGTATACCTGTCGTCACTTAGCTGAAGACACCGAGCTGAAGACACCGAGC
>CAYVMR010000039.1:0-2244 GCA_964452545.1 uncultured bacterium | reverse complement strand
AGCTGAAGACACCGAGCTGAAGACACCGAGCCAGCCCTGGGTCTGGGCCCATGGCCAAGGGCGTCGCTGTCTGGTCCGAAGCGGACTGGTGACGGCTGTATAACCATTGCCTCCAGCCCCCGGCAGGGACCTTCCTCAGGTTTCGGCAAGTTAAGGCGGATGAATGTGGGGTATGATAGGCGGCGAGTTACGGTTCCCCACCCTTCAGGGGCCACCAGCGGAGGAACAGCATGGGGGAGGCTGGAAAGGATAGGTGCAGCGACGGGCCCCTGCTGCTCACCCTGTTTGGGGTGAGCCTGGCCCTTTACCTACTGTTGGGGGGGCGGTACGGCTCGGGCGACACCGTGCCCGCCTCCCTGGCTGCCTTAAACCTGCTGCAGCACGGCACAATCTATTTCGACAACTTTAGGGAGAGCTACCTGGGTAACCTCAACCAGGGACAGGCCTACTATTTTACCGAGTCACTGCGCGGCCACTGGGTATCGACCTACCCGATCGGGGCCAGCATCCTGACTTTCCCTATCTACTTGGGGCTGTATCTAGGACTACAACTCTGGGGCGCCGAGCTAGAGATCACCGACCCCAGTTTTGAGCCCCTGCGCTTACTGTTTCAAAGTGTGGCGGCGGCGGGGGTGGCGGCCCTGACGGTGGTGATATTCTACCGGGCCAGTCGGCTGAAGTTTTCCCCCCGGGTCGCCCTGCTCACCACGATCGCCTTTGGCTTTGCTACCAGTACCTGGTCCACCAGTGCCCGGGCCCTGTGGCAACACGGACCGGCCAACCTGATGCTGGTAACGGGGTTTTACCTGCTGTTGCGGGCGGCCCGTCGCTCCGCCCCTGGCCCGCTCTTGATATCCCTATTCCTGGCGGGGCTGAGTTTTGGTTTTTTACCCAGTGTGCGACCCACCAGCGCCCTGTTTACCATCGCCGCCCTGGCCTACGTGATCTATTACTATCGGTGGCGGGCCCTGGGGTTTATCGCCGGGTTTGTCGCCTACCTGCCGGCCCTGGTGTGGAATGTCTACCATTTTGGTCGGTTGTCGGGTGGCTACGGCAATATGTTTGGTCAGGCCCCCTACCAGCTGACCCTACTCCATTTTTTGACCACCGCCCTGGGCCATTGGGTGAGCCCCAGTCGGGGGTTGTTGCTGATCTCCCCGGTGGTGGTGTTGTTCATTCCGGGCTTGCGGCGGTTAAGGCGATCGCCCACCGAACCCCCCGCCGATCGCTGGCTGATCTACGCCCTGCTACTGGCGGCGCTAGGGATTTTTATCCAGTACTCTTTTTACACTGTCTGGTGGGCCGGTTGGAGCCCGGGTACCCGGTTTATGACCGATCTGTTGGTGCCCCTGGTCTATCTGATCAACTATGCCCTGGCCGGCTTCGGCGAAACTCAGGCTGGCTGGCACTCCCTAGGGTTCCCCTGGTTTCCGTCGCTGTTGGGGGTTTCCCTGCTGGTGCAGGTGGCCCTGGTGATGGGGGCCACCGGTTGGCAGTGGGACCCCCTACCCATTGATGTAAATCTCTATCCCCAGCGGGTCTGGCACCTGCAGGACAGTCAGGTGGTACGTTGTTTGAAGTCCCTGGCCATTCCCCTGCGGGGCAGTCAAAGGCGATCGCCGGCCTATCTGGCCCAACTCAGGGGCACCATTGACCAGGTGGCGGTGCTACCCTACTCGGCTGAGGTAAATCCTTTCCGGGATTTTCCCGATCGCTCCTCAGCCCCAGCCCTACACCCCGGCGACCTGGTCTATGTTAGGGCCCAACTCACCAACCGGGGCGACCAACCCTGGTTTGGGGTGCACAGCGCCCTGATCGGCGGGGAAACCCGAGTGCGGGCCCAGGTCAGGGGGGAGGACCAACCAGCACCTGAGCACCAACTATTGGTGTTAGCCGATCGGGTACCAGCGGGGCAATCGACGGTGGCGATCGGCCTGGTTAACCTACCTGAAGCCTCAGGGACCTACCGCCTGACACTCGACCTCGTCCTAGAGGAAATCGCCGATTTCCCAGACTTGGATGGATCAAGCTATGGGGTTAATCTAGTGGTTCAAAACGCAGGTACTTGATGTAATTCAGGTTGGGGATTTTGAGCGATGAAACTCTCCGTAGTGATTCCCTGTTACAACGAAGTCACGACCCTTCAATCGGTGGTGGAGGCGGTTAAACGCTCCCCCGTGGACTGCGAAATCATCGTGGTGGATGACTGCTCTAAGGATGGTACCCGGGAGTTGCTGGCCTCCC
>CAYVMR010000038.1:0-15581 GCA_964452545.1 uncultured bacterium | reverse complement strand
TCTCAACACAAGCCTCTATCCTTGGCTTAAAAGTTGGCTGAGGGACGGTTACAATCCTTTAGGCCAGTGATGTCAGGGCCGTAGAGTGGATCAAAGTTCATATAACTATTTAGTTTTAGTAAAATAATCCCAGTTCTAACATCGTAACCACTGAAATAGGCTTAAACTTTAATCGTGTAGTGCGTCAAGGCAGAGTACGTCAAAACTCTCTTCAGCGCCCGATCACCTCTAGCATTGTGCTGTAGTGTTTGCTAATTGAGTGAGCTTATGGCCACATTTTTATATTTACCAGGGTTATGGGTATTTTCATGTATCTTGTACTGGTCCGCATTCCCATAGTTATCCTGATTTTTCGATCTTCCCAGTATAGTTCTATGGACTGGCTGCCAGGAGATCAGGTAATTTAGTAATAATTCAAACCCATTTAAATTTTCTAATCGTATTTTTAACCTGGCCGGTCAAGTCACTATACCGCTTAGGGATCCGTATGGACTCAAAATCTAAAGGGACATTGCATCAACCTAAACCTTCTTCAGAGGTTTCTCCGACTTCATTACATCAGGATCTATCTAAGGCTAGTTCTATCCCTCGCCAGGAGGTGCAGGATTTATACAGGCGGTTTCGTAAGGCTAGCCTGGAGTCTACGGCACGGGAACTGCAAAAGCAGCAGTATCACCATATTCGCCAGAAAGTTGAGATCTTAAACGTGCCGATTGATAATTTTTCAGTCAATGAGTTCCTGACTCAACTTGAGCGGGGGGTTGTTTTTACTCCCAATGTTGATCATCTAATGATACTGCGAAGAGATCAGGATTTTGCGGCGGCCTATAGCCAAGCTGATTTTCGGATCTGTGACAGTCAGGTGTTGATGTTGGCTGCCAAGTTCCTGGGTAAGCCAATCCAAGCTAAGATTTCTGGCTCTGACCTATTTCCTCTATTCTGTGAGCACCACCGCCACAATGAAAAGGTTAAAATTTTTTTACTAGGGGGCGCAGAGGGAGTTGCAGCTCGGGCACAGGCTAACATTAATGCTCGCATTGGCCGGGAAATTATTATTCAGGCCCACTCCCCTTCCTTTGGGTTTGAAAATAATCCTGAGGAATGTAATAACATTCTGGAAATGATTGGTAGGTCATCAGCCAACGTCCTGGTGGTTGGTGTGGGTTCTCCTAAACAGGAAAAGTGGATTGCTAAATATCGGCATCAGTTACCCTCTATTGATATTTTTATGGGGGTTGGAGCTGCTATAGACTTTGAAGCGGGTAATAAACCTCGAGCCCCCCAAGTAATTAGCCAGTTGGGGCTAGAATGGCTCTATCGCCTTGTTTCTGAGCCCAAGCGTCTCTGGAAACGTTATTTAGTGGATGACTTACCCTTTCTATGGTTAATTATTAAGGAGCGGCTAGCCCAGTAAGTCGGCAACCCCTCAGAGGTGTATGAAGGACTAACCTTATATTCCGCAGGTTGGCAAGGTATGAAAGATGGACGGGCTTCTAGGACTTGCGAGAGGCTTGGCTAGGGTTAGGGCATTGTTATGCAGGTGCAGTTTAATGGTAAAACCTTAGCCTTTCAAGCTGATGACGGGGGTTTCATCTTACCCAGCCGCTTGAGTCGTCTTTGTCCTTACAAGTTAGGTTGTTTGAAAAACCAAAGAGGCTTAAAGCTATACCTATGGCATAGGGTAGCCTCCTCAAGGTTCATCACTTTTGCAGCCTCTTGGCGGCGACCTATACCTGGGACAACCTTTTTCGAAAATTTGTGAGCAGGTCATCGGATAGAGCTTGGCGACTGCGGTATGCTTAGGGCTTTAATAGGGGTTGCTTTAAAAGTTTTTGAGCGCCAGACTACTGCCTCGGGGGGCAGCGGAAGAAATTCCTTTTTGCTTGAGATGGATGTTTTGCATATGTTTCTTGACCGTATTGGGGGCAATAAATAGTTCATCGGCAATTTGCTTGTAGGTATAGTTAGCCCGCTGTAGCATCCAGATCTCGGTTTCGCGATCGGTGAGTCCGTAGTGCTGAGCCTCCTCCATGGCAATACCCTTAACTAACTGATATTGGTCCTTCATTTCCAGCACAATACAGCGCTTACCGAGGGTGTCGAGCTTCATGTGTCGAGCCGTCACGGTAAAGGTCACTGAACTGTTGATGCAAATCTTCGTCCTCATAATCCAGTGTTGTTCTGGAAACCGACGACGCACATCGGCAACCGAGTTACAGAGGTAACTGATCTCCTTAGGAATCGCCTCGGAGGAATTACGTTCCTGACTAATTTGGCGGAGGATGCGACAGGCACAATCATTGGCGTAGAGTACCTGCTGGCCTTCGGTGATGATCAAAATACCATTGGTTAGTTTAGTCAGGGCTTCTACCACTACCGGGTCTTGAATATCGACCTGACTCTGCTTAGTCAGGTTGAGCTCAGGTTCCGATAGATTATTTTCCGTATTCAACTTCTCTACAGGTACTCGAATAAATAACATAGATGCACAACTCCTGATTGAGGGAGAACCACAGGGGCCCATCGATTGATATCTACCCTAAAAGTCGATGGAAGGAAATACTTCAATAGAGGTATACCCAGGCAATCGAAGCACCCTCAGCCAGCCATAGCAGCCCTGTTTCCTATTCGGTCAATTTGAGCATAGCAAGACTACTGCGGCCAGCATTACTCATGTCAGGAGTAATGCTGGCCGCCTCTCTGTTAAGAACTGTGTAGAAAAACCCCCTAGAGTGGCAGAATCGACTCACTCCGTAATACTTCGCAATGGGGTTGGGGTTGCTGAGCCCGGCGGATTCACCCTCAGGTCAGCCCAGGCAGTTGATTTCCATGGAGTTGGGGGTCAGAAGGGTAGAAATAGCCCTAGGGTGAGTACGCAGCCCAGGGAAATCCCTGCGATTATCGAAGTGTGGCAAGCAAGGAACAACAAAGGTAAACGGATTCCTGATACAGCCTTCCCAATACCTTGAGTGACCCAATTACAGTGGAACTCACTCAATCCTTGTTGATCAGGCCACCGGTGATTATTGACTAACCCTTTGGAAAACCACAAGGAGCAAAATTATGTCTGGACAACCTGCTGGTGCATTTGATTTGTTTGCAATTCGTGTTGAAGATGCCAGTGCCATTCATCCCCCTAATATCATTGGTGAAGGAGATACTTTTACCATTACTGTTGAGTTCAAGGGTAATCCTGCGGACCCGACATTTGGGGGCACCTGGGCAGCAATTAGAAACCTGGCTCAACCATACGAAATTACCGTCTATGCTGAGGCCCTTGGTGGAGGATACGAAGGCACACTAGCTAAAAAGGTTAGTACCCTGGTCCCAGGTGAAAACAGCTATACCGTAGACCTGCCCGTACCAGGAGGCGTACCGGTTGGTCCTCCAGCAAGTGGCGCATTAAAACAGGGTCTGTATCTTGTTGGTGCCACTGTGCGAATTCCAACCTTCCCTCAATGGGTTGGCTACACACAAGACACGTTTGTTCAGATTGCTCCAGGTGCTGCGTAACACTTGTCAACTGAGCTAAGGGGATCGCTAAATTATAAAATTCTTAATTTCCCCCATCCCCCGTTCCCTTCTCCCCTAGGGGAGAAGGGAGTTTCTAAGACCAACAGTTTGCTTAATGGTTAAGACACGCTTATTTGAGTTTGGGCAGGTTCAAGCCTTAAGTCAGACTCTTGATTGTGTCAGTCAGTTATTTTCTATGACCTATCAACTACTAACCAGAGAGTTGCCATCTGGATCGGGAGGTCAATACCATGGATAAGCAGTCGAATAAAACCCATGAAAGCCAAGATTTAGACAATAGAAACAGCCTAAATCCTGAGGAAGACAGGGAAGGTCCGAATTCCCAGGAACGTCCCTTAGTAACCAAGATTAAAAAGAGACAGGATCAACCGCGGATAGACACTGGGGTTCTCAGTCGTATCAGAGCACTATTAGATGACGAACCGGACCAGGGGTCGACGGCAGACAAGAATAACTTCTATCAGATTAAAGGGTTACGACTCTTCAACTCTGATCAAAGCTTTCCCGAAGTTATCATCACTCAAGCTAGTGCCCTATCCAATCCGGTGATCGAGGGTGATCTCCTGGATTCGGTGGAGGTGATCTTCAGTTTGGCTAACCTTGCAGTAAACCACCTGAATGGAAAACAATTCACTTATCAGATTTACGCTAGATTTCATAACCTGGTCACCCGTGAGGAGAAATTGGTTAGAAGTGAAGTCTTAAATCTCTCAGACCCTGACCCAGACTACTACTACATTGCTCCGTTAGAGAGCCTTTCCCTATCCTCGGGGCAATACCAAGTAGAGGTTTTCATCCTGTCACCCAACGGTTCTATTCCCCTCAGTTCATGGCAAGGGCCTAATCTACAGGTTATTTAACCATTGCATTAAGATACTTTACATCAGGGGTTTCTAGGGCTTGATGTCCGGAGAGTAAATTGTCATGGGTGCATTTGACTGGAACGTTTTTTTGCGGCAATGGAGCCAGGCCATCCTGGAGTCTATGGATGGGGGCGATCGCCAGCTATTACCCCCGGAGGTGATTGAATCCGGCTGGCTGGGCTACCCCGGCGCCAGTGAGGCGGATCTGCAGCGGGCGGAAACCCGCCTGGGGGTGAGGCTGCCCCCCTCCTACCGGGCCTTTCTGCAGGTCAGCAACGGGTGGCGACAAACCGCTAAGCCGGGGGATGGGTCTAACCATCGGCTGTGGTCCTGTGAGGCCATCGATCGCTTCATCGCCCGCCACCCCCAGTGGATTAAAAGCTTCGGCAATGGCCAGGATCTCACCCCCCTGAGTCCGGAGGACAGCCTGGATGACCTGGACGACGCCTGGCAGCCCGTGGGCATCAGCGACGAGGAGTACTACGTCTACGGCGAAGATCAGGACCCCACCAGGCTGAGACTGGAGTACCTGCCGACCGCCCTGGAAATTAGCGATGTGGGGTTGGACTCGATTTATTTGCTCAATCCCCAGGTGGTGACAGCGGAAGGGGAGTGGGAGGCCTGGTTTCTGGCGGATTACCTATCTGGGGCCGATCGCTATCCCTCCTTTCAAGCCATGATGGAGGCGGAGTACCAAAACTTTCTGGATTGGCAAAAGCCCCTAACCGAGGCGGCCCCCACCCCTAAGGCTGGTAAGGCTGGCCCAAAATTCCAGCGCCAGCAGACCGCAGAGCAGCCGGCGCCAGGATCGATGCCCTCCTCCCCTCTAGATCCGCTGGAGGACAGTAACCCTCAGCCCCCCCCAGACCCACACATCGATAATCCCCTGGCCCTCCCCCTGCCAGGGGTAGCCGTTGCCGGGCTAGATTCCCTCGATCCAATAGAACTAGATTCAACAGCGTTAGATCCAAACTGGGAGGAGATGCCCTGGCAACGCTTAAACTACCTGGCAATTGAGGTGCAGGCGAGACCGACCCAGGCCAGGGTGGAGTACAGAACCCTGCTGCGCCACACCGATGATTTGAACGATGAGGTGTGGACCGGTCTGCCCGATCAAAAGGTGCAGCAATGGCTACGGCGGCAACTGAAGGCAACCAAGAAAAAGTCCCTGCCCCCGCCATCCGCTCCCGCCACCAATCCAATGGCTACCGCGGTTCTACCTGCGATCGCAGCTGGCTTGGAGGAGAAAGACCCTAGCCCCCAGCCGCTCAGGGTTGACCCATCTCAACGATCTGCTTTCCCCCAGCTACCCCTTGCCCTAGAACTAGAGCAACTAGTGATTGGGGATCCGGCTCACCCGGGGGATTCTATTGTGGTCAGCCCCGCCACCCAGCGTCACTCTAAATCCCTGAAATGCGGTTCCCTGGTGGATCGTCAGGCCTTTGCCATTGAGGTGGCCTTTCGTTTGCTAGGGGAGCCCCTCGATCACCCCAGCTTAGATCAGGTGTTTTATAAGGTGCAGGTGTTCGCCCAAAACCGAGCCCGCAGCCAGTGGCTAGAATTGGGGGAAACCTCTCCCACCGCCCTGACCCCGGGTCGTCTATCCTATCGCACCACTCTGTTTAACCAGACCCTGGAGACAGGGATGTATCGACTCCAGGTGTTAACCCGGTTTTCGGGAGCGGCCCTGGCCCTGGCCTCCTTTGAGCTACCCCTGTTAAATGTGCTGTGAGGGGGTATCAGAGCCCTTCCTGTTATCCTTGCCCCTCCAGGCGGTGACCAGGGTGGTTAACCTGAGTTCCGATTAGGGCTAACATAGCCTTAATCTCTTGCTTACCCAGGTGCCGCGATGATAGTGGATCCAAATACCTATCCCTCTCGTATCTTTATTCGCTTTACCGCCCATAATCAATTGCTGGCGGACGCGATCGGTGAAGCGGTGATCGCCTCTGTACAACGGGGAGGCGGGCAGACCTATGTTCAGACCGCCCTCCCCGGTGAGGTGTTGCCCTCCCTAGCCAGGTCGTCTGGTCCTGGGGCTGATCGGGTAAGCCTGGGGATGGCCATCCATAGGTCGACGGATCAAGCCCCCTTCCCCCGGGGCGCCGCGCCATTCCTAGGCGAAGCAGAGCCGGAAGGACGAGTGATCGATGAGACTCTATTTGCGGATATCACCCAAACCCTCTTTCAAGTCCGCTGCAGCCCTAGACTTTACCAGGACTGTGGTAGCCCTGAGGCTGCCAGGGGGGTAGAACGGGAGGTGGCCACAGCAATTATTGCGGCCTATCGAAAAATTAAGCAAAATCAAACGTCTCCCATTGTGCAGAGTTTGAACCAACGACTGTAGTGACTCCAGGACACCCTGGGGAGCGGTTTTGCTGAGCATCGGGGGAGGCTGTTCTGATAGTCAAGGAGAGGATTTGGTGGCTTCCGGATATCCTCCCCCACCCCTATCCAAGTAATCTTCAGGTAGTTGCCTGAAATGTTGCTGAGTAGACGCGTGTGAAACTGCTCAGGGTAGTATGATGCCCTGGGGGTTGTTATTTCCACCGTAGCAACACCCTGCCTAGTTTGCATCTACCCAATCGATAATGAGTGAGTCCTATGTCAACATTGGCCCGATTGCCTGTCGTCTTTCCAACCTGATTGTCTCGACTGATAACGGTAATCCCGACTTCTCCGCCACGGTTCTCCAGGGCAATCAACCGTTTTCCCTACAGGTGACGGTAGGTTTTTCTGGTCCTGGGGCGATCGCCCTCATGCCCCTCTCGCCGGCGATTCAAGTCAATTTCTATACCAAGCCCTTAGGGCCCGAGACCGGCGTTGAGTTGGGGAGTTTGGTGATCAAAACCAAGCCCGGTGTATTTAACTACACCCCGACCCTAACCCTAGGATCCCCATTTTCCATTGGCTTGAAGGCTAAAATGCTATACCGAATTGGAGCGGCTCTGCGGGTGGGGGCCCAGGACTGGCCATCCCTGATTACCGGCTATACGGAGGAAGTAACCGTGGAACTTTATACTGATCCCACCTCCTAAGGAGAGGATGGTGCTGAGCTTGGCAGGACCTGCGATCGCCAAGGCGCACCATTACTCCTGAAGCTACATCTCACCCGCCATGGCTCAATAACCCACATCAAGGGCATCGCAACCCTAAGGGCTAAGACTGATGATGGCGCTGCCGGTGCCCTGGAACATCAACCAGGAGAGAAAAAAGTTACTAATGAAGATGGCCAACAGGGCGGTGACCACCGCCGTTGTGGTAGATTGACCCACCCCCTTAGCCCCACCCGTGGTGGTCAGGCCCCAATTGGTGCCAATCACCGCAATTAAAATACCAAAGCAAAAGGCCTTAATTAACGAGCTGACCAGGTCCCACACGGATAGGAAGTTCTTAGCCGAGTCTAGGAAAACCGAGGCGGCAATTCCATACTGACTAGTAGCGATCAGCAGGCCACCGGTCATACCGGTGATAAAGGCCAGTATATTCAGTAGGGGCAGCATCAAGGCACAGGCCACCACCCGGGGAATCACCAGGTAGTCAATCGGATCGGTTTTCAGCATCTGCAGGGCATCGATTTGCTCCGTCACCCGCATCGTGCCAATTTCTGCGGCAAAGGCGGACCCGACCCGACCGGCAATAATCACCGCCGTCAGCACCGGACCCAGTTCCCGCGCCAGGGTAAGCGCCAACACTCCACCCACCGCCGTACCGGCCCCAAAGCTAAGAAACTCGCGCGTCACCTGAATGGTAAACACCATGCCCACAAAGGCCGCGGTGATCAGGGCAATCAGGACAGATTCTGGCCCCACCTCCGCCATTTGATCTAGGGTATTGCGGCGGTGGAGGGGACGGGAAAATAGGTGCATCACTACCTGCCCCGCCAAAAAGACGGCGGCTAACAAGCGCCGCCCCCACTGTCCTAGATTGGAACGATTGGTGATGGATACCACGGCCCGTCTCCCTGTTGGCCTATCTCGCCTATTAGCCTATCTCTAATAAATATACGCATCATTGGCGAGGATGAATAGAATCCATCTAACCCAGGGGAGGTTGGGCTAATGGCTTAACTCCTCAGCCTCCATGGTGATGGGCCACTGATTACTTGCTAGACTTAACTAACCTTCCAGGGTAATCCAGATCTAAGTGCCCATTTTCCCTCCCCTGTCTACTCCCCTTTAGTAAGGCCGAGATGGCTATCTGTGCTGAACATTGCAAACCCCAGGTTAGATGTGAACAGACGCGACTCCCAACACCAACCGGCCCTGTGGCCAGATTTCCTTAAGAGGCTGATCACCTGTGTGGTGATGGTCTGCCTACTGGCTACCGCCACCCCTAACCCGGCCTGGGCTCGTCAGGCTCCCCTCGTGGCCCAAACCATTCAACCCTATCTGGATCGCCTGACGGAGGCCGTAACGGAGTTTACCCTTGATAACGGCATGAAATTCATCGTGCTCGAACGTCACCAGGCGCCCGTGGTTTCCTTTATGATCCACGCCAACGTGGGGGCGGTGAACGAGGCGGAGGGCAAGACCGGCGTCGCCCATTATTTGGAACACCTGGCCTTTAAGGGTACCAGTCGCATTGGTACCACTGACTATGGCGCTGAACAGCAGACCCTGAAGGCGATGGATCAACTCTTTGATCGGATTGTGGCGGCGAAGACGGCCGGTGATCAGGCCACCCAGGCCAAGTTGCAAGCTGAGTTTGACAAACTGGCGGCCCAGGCGGCCACCTATGTCGATCAGAATAAGTATGGTCAGATTATTGAACAGGCGGGGGGGGTTGGCCTTAACGCCACCACCGGGGCGGACGAAACCCGCTACTTCTATAGCTTGCCGGCAAACAAACTAGAGCTGTGGATGTCCCTGGAGTCGGAACGGTTCATTGATCCGGTATTTCGTGAATTCTTCGAAGAGAAGAACGTGATTCTGGAGGAGCGCCGCATGCGGGTAGACAACTCCCCCATTGGTCAGATGGTGGAAACCTTTTTAGAAACTGCTCTGGAGCGCCATCCCTATCGCCGGCCAGTGATTGGTTACCAGGCCGATCTCTACGCCGCCACCCGTCAGGATATCCAAGACTTTTACGACACCTACTACGGTCCGGGCAACTTAACGGCGGTGGTGGTGGGGGATGTGGACCCAGAGGAGGTGCGATCGCTAGCGACTACCTACTTTGGCCGCTACCCGGCCCGCCCCGCGTCACCCCCACCGGTGATCGATGAGCCGGTTCAAACCGAACCGCGCCAGTTCACCCTCACCCTGCCCTCCCAGCCCTGGTACCTGGAGGGCTACCATCGCCCTGACCTGAGCCACCCCGATCACGTCATCTATGGAATTATTGACAGCTTATTGGTGGATGGCCGCACTTCTCGCCTCTACAAGGCTCTGGTGGAGAAAACTCGGGTCGCCCTCGATATCGGCACCGTCAACGGCCTGCCCGGGGACAAGTACGATAATATCTTTCTAATTTACGGGCTAACCGCCCCCGGCCATAGCCCTGAGGAGATTGGCACCCTGCTCGGGGAGCAACTGCAGCGTTTGAGGGAGCAACCGGTCAGCGCCACCGAGCTAGACCGGGTCAAAACCCAGGCCCGGGCCTCCCTACTGCGCCGCTTGAACTCTAACAGTGGCATGGCCTCTTTGCTAGCGGAGTACCAGGCTAAGACCGGTGACTGGCGTAATCTATTCAGGAATTTGGACGCCATTGACCAGGTGACTGCCGCCGATGTGCAGCGGGTGGCCCAGAGCCTCTTCCAACCTAACCAACGCACGGTTGGTCAGCTGATTTCCCCCTCGCCTGAGCCAGCTCAGCCCTAAGGTAGGGTTTAATCCGGATATCCCTGCTAAACTTCACTCTCCTGTAACCCATTACGTCACCCTTACCCCTGACTGGCCTCCAAAGCTATGAAGAGATTCCCAGCCCGATTTCAACTCCTGATCCTGGCCCTGTTGGCCCTGGCGGGGGCATTGTGGCTAGGCTGGCAAGCCCCCGCTAGGGCCTTAACCCCCCGCCCCTACGACCAGTTGGAGTTTGCCCCCCTACCGGAGATCCGAATTCCGGCCTTTGAACGCTATCAACTGCCCAATGGGCTGGTGGTTTACTTGATGGAGGACCACGAACTGCCCCTGGTCAGTGGTACCGCCACCTTTAGAACCGGCTCTCGCTTTGAGCCAGCGGAGCAGGTGGGGTTAGCCAATATTACTGGTGAAGCGATGCGGCTGGGGGGGACCACTACCCTCAAGCCTGAGGCTTTGAATGAGGCGTTGGAACAGCGGGCCGCCAGCATTGAAACCAGGATTGACACCACCGCCGGTAGCGCCAGTTTTGAAGCCCTCGTAGACGATACGGAGGCTGTGTTTAGTTTATTTGCTGATGTCATTCAACGCCCTGGCTTTGCCCCTGATCAAATCGACTTACTCAAGCGCCAGTATCGCGGTAGCATTGCCCGCCGCAACGACAACCCTGACGCGATCGCCTCTCGGGAATTTGAGAAGCTGGTCTATGGGGCCGATAGTCCCTACGCTCGCACCATTGAGTACGCCACCGTGGAGGCCATTGACCGCCGGGCCATTCAGGCCTTTTATCAGGCCTCGATTCGCCCGGAACAGACTATCCTCGGCCTGGTGGGAGACTTTCAAGTTGATCAAATGAAGGCCCTGATCGATCAGTACTTCGGGGCTTGGCGGGGTAGCGGCGACCCCCTGCCGGTTTCCCCCTTACCCATGGTAGAGCAGGCCAAAACCGGTGTATTTGCCATTGACCAACCCCAACTGACCCAGAGCTATGTGCAAGTTGGCCATCTCGGTGGCCAACTGAATGACCCGGCCCACGCGGCCCTGACGGTGTTGAATGAGGTCCTGAATGGATTTAGTGGGCGGCTCTTTAACCAGGTGCGATCGCGTCAGGGGTTGGCCTATTCGGTCTATGCGGTGTGGTCCCCCCGCTACGATTATCCTGGACTGTTTGTGGGCGGCGGCGAGACCCGCTCTGCCAATACCGTAACCTTTATCCAAGCGGTAAAGACTGAACTCGAGCAGGTGCGGAGTCGTAAAATTTCAGCAGAAGAGCTGGCCAAGGCCAAAGATGCGGTGCTGAATAGCTTTGTCTTTAACTTCCAGAGCCCTAGCCAGACTCTGGCTCGACTGATTCGTAACGAATACTATGGTTACCCGGCGGACTTTATTTTTCAGTTCCAAGAGCAGGTGCGTGAAACCACTACAGGGGAGGTTCTGGCTGCGGCCCAGACGCACCTCAAGCCCGATCAGATGGTGATTTTAGTGGTGGGTAACCCGGCGGATATCGTCCCTACCCTGGCCACCCTGGCCCCTGATCAACCGGTAACCACCATTGACCTGGCCACGTGAGGGCTCTCTGGTACTGTTTGGCTCACCCCAGATCAGGAGAATTAATCACCCCTGATCCAGGGTGAGATGTTAACTGTTAAGGGGCGGGCTGAACAGATCAGTCTGGAGGGCGACACAGCTTCTATGGGTAACGAACAGATAGGACGCGAGCTGCCACGATGCCTCCCAAAAAGCCAAACAAATGACCTTCCCAGGAAATCCCTTGCTGTAGAGGTAGAATACCCCAAATCATACTGCCATAGAGAGTACCCACCAATAGGGAAAGGCTAATGGACACCAAGCGTCGTTCGAAAAATCCCCGCAGCAGGAGATAGCCCAGATAGCCAAAGATCACACCACTGGCTCCAATGTGACTGCCTGGCGAACCCAGTAACCAGGTGCCTAACCCACTGGCTAGCCAAACCACCAGAGTGACTCGAACAAAATCACTGGTTTCCCGCAGCATGATCAGCCACCCCAATACTAAGAACGGGATGGTATTGCCAATCAGGTGAGCAAAGCCTCCATGGAGGAAGGGAGCCAGGATGATGCCACGTAGACCGACGGTGGTGCGGGGTATGATCCCCAAGAGATCTAGCTGTCGACCCAAAACCCATTGATCGAGCAATTCGGCTACCCACATGATCGCTACCAACGTGCCCAACAGGCTAAGCTGTTGCTTGAGTTGGTTGACCAGTCCCCTGGTTTCTTTTTGGATGCTCATGCCATGCCTCCTGGTTGGGGGTGGGATGGTTATCGAGGTGGTCAGATCAGCGCACTGTTTGATTGAGCGTAGGTGCAGCTTCTAATAGACGGCGGGTGTAGGGGTGCTGGGGTGCGTTGAACAATCTTTCCGTCAGCGCTAGTTCGACTACTTTACCCGCCTGCATCACGGCGATGCGATCGCAGAGGAACCGAGCCACCCACAGGTCATGGGTAATGAACAAATAGGTCAGATTAAACGCCTCGCGCAACTCGAGCATGAGTTTTAGTACTTGATTTTGGACGGTTGCGTCCAGCATGCTCACGGGTTCGTCACAAATGATCAGTTGGGGCTTGGTAATCAGGGCGCGGGCAATGGCGACCCGCTGTTGCTGCCCCCCCGATAGGTCGCCGGGACGTCGGTGGAAATACTCCTGACTGGGGTTCAACCCAACCCGTTCTAACATGGCGTGGGTCTGCTGTTCCGCTGCCTTACCCCGAGCCAGGTTGTGGATGAGCAGAGGATCCATAATGCTGCGTCCAACCGTCATCATCGGATTGAGGCAGGCGTGGGGGTCCTGAAATACCATTTGCAGGTGGCGACGTTGCGATCGCATCTGGGCCGTGGAGAGACTGGTGAGATCGGTGCCGTCAAAGTCAACTCGACCCGCTGTGGGTTTAATCAACTGCAAAATCGTTCGGGATAGGGTGCTTTTGCCACAACCCGACTCCCCCACCAGACCCAGGATTTCTCCAGGGTAGATCGCCAGGGAAACATCATCCACGGCCTTAATCATCTGCGGTCTGGCCTGGCCCCATAACCGAGCCAGGGGGTTCGGAGCCAGGGTATAGTACTGCCTCACCCCCGTCAGCCGTAAAAGCGGAGTGCTGGTGGAGGCCGTGTAGACCAGGCCCTCCGCCTGCTGGAGCTGCAGGGCCGAGGTCACCAGCGTGCGAGTGTAATCCGCTTGAGGCTGGCTGAATACGGTCTGGACTGGACCAGCTTCCACCACCTGGCCCTGGTACATGACCGCCACCCGATCGCAGTACTCCGCCACCAGGGAGAGGTCATGGGAAATCAATATCAGCGCTGTACCAAGCTGGTCACAGAGGCGAGTTAGCTCTTTCAAGATTTGGGCTGATACGGTGACATCCAGGCTAGTGGTAGGCTCATCTGCCACGATTAACTTGGGCTCCAACAGCATCGCTAGGGCGATCGCCACCCGTTGCCGCATACCACCACTAAATTCGTGGGGATACTGATCAAACCGACTGGCCGGAATATTGACCTGTTCTAGCACCGTCACCGCCCGCTGCCTGGCAGCCTGGGCCGATAACTGGGGACGATGGGCTCGTAGGGTTTCTAAACAGTGGCCACCGATGGTCATCAGGGGGTTAAGACGGGTCATGGGATCCTGAAAAACCAGGGCGATCGCCTCTCCCCGAAATTGCCGTAATCGACTCTGGGAAAACTCCAGAACCGGTTCTCCCTGAAACCAGATAGTTCCCCCTAACCTGCTGGTGGAGGGTAACAGGCGCAGTACCGCCCGGCCCAGGGTAGACTTACCACAGCCCGACTCCCCCACCAGCCCTAGCCGCTCCCCTGGCCCTAGCCCTAAGGACACCCGATTGACGGCTGGCGCCCCTTGCCCGGCATAGGTAATAGAAAGGTTATCGAGAACCAACAAGTCCCGGTCCCTACCGGCTTGCCTATCCATGGGCTCCATCATCGATCGAACCGGCGCATCAGATAGGCCACACCAAAGTCCCCATGGGGGTGTTTTTCCAGGAGTTCAGTCAACTCAAAAATCCGTTCAGCAATTTCAGGACCTAGTTTTTCTAGCATGGCTTGTCGCTCCCGTTCCGCGGTTTCCAGTTGGCGCACCTGGGCCTGCCACTCGGTGGAGAACACATACTCAAGGTGGGTGTGAAGTTGCAAATCCTTTAATACCTCCCATTCACCGCGATCGCACCAAGTCCCCTGACAACTAGGGCAACGTTCAATATAGAACGATCCCTCACCAAGATTTATCCGCCCCCGGGCCAAATAACTATGACATTCAGGGCAGAGAGCCGCTCGGTTATCCAGAGGAGGGCTGGGGAAGGGGCGGCTCAGGGAAAGGGGAAGTACCATCACCTGAACAGGAGCCTGCCGATCCACCTGTTGTTCCTGCCAGGGTAGATAGGCAGTGGCTGGAATCCATCGACCACCGCAGCTGGGGCAGGCCTGAGCCCTTAGCCCTGGGGCGATCTGGCACTCTTCTAGAGTAATCTTGCCTTCTTTTGGACAGTGATACAAGGCCGGTTCTTCCAACTAAGGGTATGGGGAACTACTCAAGGGAGGGGACTGAGAGGATCCTATTCATTAAACCTTAGTTCTCCAACTTTGGTTACTCAGTAGGTTCACTTAAATCCCCCACATGCTATGTCCAGCCCTATTGCCCTGCCAGGGCCTGCTGGGTGGTTTCCTGGTCTAGCTTGAGCACGATCACCCCCAGGGGGGGCAAGGTCAAGTCCAGGGAAAAGGGTCGACTATGAAAGGCCCAGTCATCGGACCACTTGCCCCCCAGGTTACCCATGTTGCTACCGCCAAACTCCCGAGCATCGCTATTGAACACCTCCTTGTAGTAGCCCTTGTCGGGTACCCCAATGCGGTAATGGCTGTGGGGTTGGGGGGTAAAGTTGCAGACCACCACCAGGAAGTCCTCACTGCCCTTAGCCCGTCGGATAAAGGACACGACGCTATGGCGGTTATCGCTACAGTCAATCCACTCGAAGCCGGCCTGATCAAAGTCCTGGGTGAAGAGGGCGGCTTCACGTCGGTAGACCTGGTTGAGGGTGGCCATAAAGTGCTTCAGCCCTTGGTGGGGCTGGTACTGCAGCAGGTGCCATTCCAGGTCACCCCAGACGTTCCACTCACTCCACTGGCCAAACTCCATACTCATGAATAGGGTTTTCTTGCCCGGGTGCATAAACATGTAGGTATACAGGCAACGCAGGTTGGCAAATTTCTGCCACTCGTCCCCCGGCATCTTGCCTAGCATATTGCTCTTGCCGTGCACCACCTCATCGTGGGAGAGAGCTAGCATGAAGTTTTCCGTGAAGGCATACCAAATGCTGAAGGTGACATTGT
>CAYVMR010000037.1:2381-15867 GCA_964452545.1 uncultured bacterium | reverse complement strand
TGGGGGTCCGGCAAGGCGGCAATCAGGTTAGCCCAGTCCTGGCTCTCCTCCCCCGGGCGCTGGGGAATGGGGAAGTGGGGCAAGGGGGCAAAGGCCCGTTCATAGCGGGACCCTAGATCGCCCCGATTAACGAAAACCGCACCCACGGTCAAGCCCACCTGTTGGGCACTACCCCACAGGTAGCGAGCCGTGGCAATGGCATCGGCACTGGGGGTGGTGACCAAAAAAGCTAACATCCGGTAGGGATCGCTAACGGCATCACGGCCCTGTTCGAGCAGCGATCGCACCTCCCCCGTAGGTTTGTCCCAGATATCCCCTGACCAGTCGGTGGCCAACACCGCCGCCGAGATCGGTTGGATAAAGGGGGATAACACCCGCACCAGATCTGACTGCTGAAACACACCCCGGAACCGGCGCACATACCAGTCCAAGACTTCCGGCAATCCAGCCATGCGCAGGGTGACCATGGGATCGATACCGTCGTAGACGATCACCTCATAGGCCCCACTAGCCTCGTATTCCCGTAGGGCATTGAGGGCCAAGGCAGCATCCATGCCTGGCAAGACCCCTAGCTCCTGACCGTAGATCTCCTTCAAAAAGGGGGTCCGTAGGTATTGAGACTCCAGCCCCTTGAGGGTTTCCCAACTACGCTCCAGCAGCACCGTGGATTGAAATTGCAAGGCCCAAAGGTTAGGCTCAACCAACCCTGGGTCAGGCCCCAGGGCCTGACCCAGCAATAGCCCAGGGGCGGGGGTGACATCCTGAATCGCCAGTAACACCCGCTTACCATCCCTGGCTTGCTGTTTTGCGGTGGCCATGGCGAGAGTACTACTGCCACAGCCGCCCTTGCCTAAAAAGGTCAGAATTTGAGCCATAGCCTTAGTGGTGATGCGGTTATCTGATGGCGCCCGAGCATTTAACTAGGCGGGTCCCAACTCGTCTTCAAAAAACCAGGTGGTGTACTTATCGTCGAACTGAACCACAACCCCCACCCCACTGCCATCGGTCATCTTAAAGTCGCGCACTTGTCCCACCTTACCCAGACGACTGGCGGTTTCAGAGGGTACACGGTCTCTCAGACGGATGATTTTGACGTTTTGGCCAATCTCTAAAGCCATGGTGAACAAGGGCTCCAACTGCAATCTGCAAATAACATTATGTTTTAGTTTATCAGCGTCTTGACCCTTAATCATCCCGATCTCCAGGAGCAGGGCGCGACGGATAGGGGTTGACCTAGCCAGGATAAGAAAGGAGGGCGGTCCTGGGATGGTTCGGGTTACAGTACAGAGATAGGTATAGATAGGTCACCCGGATGCTGACAAAACGGATTTTACCCTGCTTAGACGTTAAGGCAGGACGGGTAGTCAAGGGAGTTAACTTTGTTGATCTACAGGATGCGGGGGATCCGGTGGAGCTGGCTCAGGCCTATAACGATGCGGGTGCCGATGAGCTGGTGTTTTTAGATATTACGGCAACCCACGAAGATCGCGACATTATTTACGAGGTGGTCTACCAAACCGCCGAACGGGTATTTATTCCCTTGACGGTGGGAGGTGGCATTCAATCCTTAGAAACCATTAAGCAATTGTTACGAGCCGGAGCGGATAAAGTTAGCATTAACTCTGCGGCGGTGAGACGACCGGAATTGATCAACGAAGCTAGCGATCGCTTTGGGGCCCAATGTATCGTGGTGGCGATCGACGCCCGTCGCCGTCCAGGGGCTAGCTCACCCGCCTGGGATGTCTACGTGCGAGGGGGGCGCGAAAATACCGGATTAGATGCATTGGACTGGGCCGAGACCATGGTAAAACGGGGCGCTGGTGAACTGTTGGTGACCAGTATGGATGCCGATGGCACCCAGGCCGGCTACGATTTGGAACTCACCCGCAGGATCGCCGATCGGGTATCGGTACCGGTGATTGCCTCCGGAGGAGCAGGGAACTGTCACCACATCTATGAGGCGCTCAGCGCGGGGAAGGCCGAGGCGGCCCTACTGGCTTCCCTCCTCCACTACGGCCAGTTAACGGTGACTGAGGTGAAACAATACCTTCAGCAACATCAGGTGCCGGTGCGGTTAACAACCCCCACCTAAACGGAGAAATGCCGAGCAAACCAATGCCCCACTCCCCTACCTTCCACCTGGCTCAACCGGTCACTTTCAGAGGCTGCTTGAAAAACCCAAGAGGAGCTCAAACCATACCGATGAAGTAGGATAATCGCCTCAAAATTCAACAGATTGGCGGCCTCTTAGCGGCGAACTATACCTGAGCCCTGGTTAAACAACTCCTCAGGTTGATAGAGCGCTACAGCCATAAAACCAAATTCTTTCTATGGAAGTCCTGCCAGTTTTATGAAAGGCTGTTACGATATTTAACATATGTGCTTTAAATATCAACACACGTTCTCTGTTCCATGTTGTTTCTCATCCTGGCTATTGTAACGGCTTTGGTGGCTTGGGCCTTGCGTTTAATGGACCAAGCCGTTAAGGTGCAAGAGTTTTCCCTTATGTTAGCCGGCTTTCTAGTGGCTTCCTCCGCCGCGGCCCTGGTGGGCGTTTATTTTTTGATGAGTAATTATATGGTATACATTAACGAGTCTACCCCTGGTTCCCTGGCATTGCAGGGTTTTGACTATAGCATGCAGTCATTTGCAGATAGTACTCAAGTGGCTCCAGCCTGGTTAATGACTCAAGATTAGCCCTAACCGCTAGTTTTTAATGCGACTTCGTCGATCTCGGTTACTCCATAGCGCGGGTAGCTTTGCTCTATCACTGTTGCTCCCCAAGCCTGCCCTGTCTGTTTCCTACGTGGCTGCCGATCCTTTGCCATCCTGGCGATCGGGTAATCTTAAGAAAACTATTTTTAACTTCGTTCAGAGGGCTTGTACCCTGGGCTCACCCGACTATATTCCCCCGATAGACCGGATTGCCATCTTTGACAATGATGGCACCCTGTGGTGCGAACAGCCTCTAGTCCAGGCTATGTTTACTCTGGCCTACCTTAAGACACAGATAGCCGATCATCCCGACCTGGCGGCTAAGCCCATGGTGGCGGATTTTTTAGAGCTCAATCCGATCGACTTGAGTTATCAACAGTCTGCTACCGATCATCTGCTTCGCGTCGCTCTCTGGGTGACGGGCAACATGACCCAGGCCCACTTCGTTGAGGCGGTCAATCAATTCTTCGCCACCGCCGTCCATCCCCACTATGGCCGGGCCTATAGCCAGCTCATTTACCAACCTCAGTTAGAACTGCTGAACTACCTGCAAGCCCATGGCTTTCAAACCTGGCTATGTTCCGCTGGTGATGTTGATCTGATGCGGCAAATCTCCTGGCCCATGTATGGAATTCCGCCCCAGCAGGTGATCGGCAGCGCTCTAGAAAAGGACTATCGTCAGGTGGAGGGCCGTCGTGAAATCTGGCGTCGCCCCATGGTTGATTTAATCAACGATCAAGAGGGTAAACCCGTGGGCATTGAACGGGCGATCGGCAAACCGCCTGTACTGGCCTGTGGTAACGTTCGTTCTGGCGGAGATATTGCCATGCTGACCTACAGCCAAGGTTCGCCCTATAACTCTTTACAACTCCTGGTGAACCATGATGATCAAGACCGGGAGTTTGTCTACAGTGAACCCGATCATGCCTCTCTTCTGGCTGCTCAGCAACAGGGCTGGTCCGTTATCAGTATGCAGAAGGATTGGCTAAAAATCTTTCCCCAAGGTGACTGAGTTCCACCACCCGGCTCCTGAGGATTTTGACCCAGGTTATATCTGAACAGCGTTATGATTTTGGAGTCAACGGGATACTCTGTGTTTAGCGCAGACTATTTTCTATGACGCAATTAATGGCTTCTCCTTTATGCAGTTTGTTTGGCTTGGGGGCGATCGCCCTTCTCAATCTCATCGGTCTACCAACGGCTCTGGCTGATGGTGTAGTCCATGACTGGAGCTACAGCGGTGAAACTGGGCCAGAGCATTGGGGAGATCTATCTACGGAATTTAGCGCCTGCAATTTGGGGCAAGAGCAGTCCCCCATTGATCTGAGCCAACCCGTTCAGGCCAATCTAGGTCCCATCGTTATCGACTACCAGAGGGTTCCCCTGCGGATCATGAACAATGGCCACACCATTCAGGTCAATGTTGATCCTGGTAGCACCATCACCCTTGACGACCAAACCTTCAGCCTCAAGCAATTTCACTTCCACCATCCGAGTGAACACACCGTTGATGGTGTGGCTCTACCGATGGAATTGCATCTGGTGCACGCCAATGATCAGGGGCAACTGGCGGTTCTCGGGATTTTTCTGGTAGAAGGTGAAACGAACGAAGCCCTTAAAGCAGTGTGGGAAGCCATGCCCGGTCAGCCCGGTGAAGCCATTACCGTGGCCGATGTCACGATTAACTTGGATGCTCTGGTGCCTGAGGAAAGTGCCACCTTCCGCTATTTTGGCTCTCTCACCACTCCCCCCTGTGCGGAGACTGTCCATTGGGTGGTTTTACAGTCTCCGCTGGAGGTCTCTACCGCTCAGGTGGCCGCCTTCCAGTCTCTCTTTCCCCTTAATGCTCGACCCGTACAGGCTCAAAACCGGCGCTTTTTGTTAGAAGCCCGTTAAATCCATCCGGGCCTCCTATTTGCCGCCCGGGAAAGTCCCCTACCCTGGCCCCTAGTCTATGAGTCCAACCACCATTCCAGTTGTGAATTACAGGGATTTAGTAGGGCCCGGGGAAGAAGTCCGTAATCAGGCGATCGCCCATTTGGGCATAGCCCTGCAAAAGGTTGGCTTTTTCATTTTAGATCGGAGCCCCGTTAGCCCCGCCCTAATCCAGCAAGCCTACCAAATCGCCATCCAGTTTTTTGGGCTATCGGAATTGACCAAAGCCCAGTATCAGGAACCGGGCAAAGGGGGGTTCAGCGCCTTTGCCCAGGAGCAAGCCAAGGGTTACCCCCTACCAGACCTGAAGGAATTCTGGCATGTCAATGCCTACAGCCTGGGCCATGCTGATGCGCCCTGGCCTCAGGAAATTCCTGACTTTCAGCCGATCATGAGGCGCTTATACGCAGAACTCGAAGCCTGTGCTCGGGTATTATTGCAAGCCTGTGCCCTCTACCTAGATCAACCCATCAACTGGTTGGTGGATATGACCACCGAGGGCAACACCGTGCTGCGTTTAGCCCACTACCCTCCGCTATTGACCGATGTTCCCCCAGGTAGCCTGCGGGCTGCTCCCCATGAAGACATCAACCTGATTACCCTCCTCTGTAGTGCCACCGCCCCAGGCCTGGAAATCCTTAGCCAGGAGGGTAAGTGGGTGCCGGTCCAGGTTGATCCTGATCAGCTAGTGGTAGATACTGGCGATATGCTGCAAAATCTAACCAATGGTCTGATCAAAAGCACTACCCATCGGGTGGTTAACCCTGCCCGGGTCGATCAATCTCGGCTATCCATGCCGTTTTTTGTCCACCCTCGTCCTGCGGTTGATCTATCTCCCCAACCTCAGTTTATCCATCGCACCGGTGGAGTTTGCCGCTACCCGCAAATTACGGCCGGAGAGTATTTGCAACAACGCCTGCAGGAAATCAAGGTTAAGACCGATGGTGGGACACCTAGGGTTAGAGCCCCAAAAACACCATAAAAAAGTCAAGGTAGGAGTCCGGTTAAATACTCCCACCTTGACTTTCGTTTACCCCCGAGCCCCTAACCCGGGCCCGGGTTTACTCAAAGATAAAGGGGAAGTTGTAGCCTAACCCAAAGGTCACACCCAGGGCAAAGCCACTGGTCACGCGCCAGTTAGCATTGGTATTGAGGGTGAAGTCACGGGAAATCGGCACATCTGCCCCAGCATTGACCAGGAAGGCGGTGTTGCCGTTGAAGGGGACATCAACCCCACCACCGATATAGGGCTGGAACCGGAACCCCGCTAACCGCATGGTGTTGAGGTTGAAGGTGATGGGAACGGTAAAGTTACTAAACCGCTCTGACAGCAAGAAACTAGGTCTGACGGAGAAACGGGGCCCGAGGGAGATTTTGCTGACTACGGCAAAACCAAAGTCACCCACCGCACTATCGGCGTCACCAATACCGAGATTGCCACCAATCCCCAGGTAGGCTGGGGAAACGCTACCGTAGCTACCCCGGGTTACCTGGGCTACGTCCACCCCTTCGTCATAGGTGGGAGCCTGAAATGACTCGGTACTGGGAATCGATTGGAAATCGGTGGTGTTGACACTAATTTCAGAGGGTTCGCTGACAGCAGCGGTCGGCTCAGTCAAGAGCTTGGCCTCTGTAGTCACTGGAGTTTCCACCCCGTCGGCGACCTGAACAGCACTGCCATCGACAGCGGGAACCCCTAGTGAACTCAAGGGTTGAACCGTTTCTTCAACTACGGTTTGAACCGCAGCGTCGGTGGCAACCTCGGCAACTTTGATCCCCTCGGTAGTGTCCGCTGTCTTCCTAACATCACAACCATCAGCCTGGGCTGGTAAGCTTCCCCCAAGAACGACGGCTGCAGCTATGCTGGCCAACCAGAAAGTCTGATTTACGTAACTCATGTTTTTACTCCTCACAAATTGTAACCAGGATTAAATAAATGACACCGTGTTCCATAGGCAGCGAGTAATATGACGGCGTGCGTCATTCACTGTTTTAGACCTGAGCCCCTTGTCGGCACCTTGGTAGAACTCTAGAACCGTAAAGCTCTGGCACCAATGCACTGCTACTACACTCCAGTCAACCAAATAATCATAAGGATTCTATCACCTCTGTCAAAGTCAGGGTACCAACCAAGATGGAGTAGGGAGAAATTGCCAGATGGCCAAGGGATCGGGGCCTCGGCAGAATTAATTGACCGGATCAGACATGCTACAATTAAAAACTGTGTCGAAATAATCTATAACCATGCCCAAACTAAAATCGCGCAAGGCAGCTGCCAAGCGTTTCCAGCGCACTGGCAGTGGCAAAATTATGCGTCGCAAAGCGTTTAAGAATCATCTACTGCAGCACAAGGGCGCCGATCGCAAATCCCGTCTATCTAAGATGGCCCTGGTCTCCGAAGGGGATGCTCCCAACGTAGAGCTCATGCTGCCCTATCTCTAGGGTCCATGGGAGACTGTTGAGGGCTGTCCTCCGGGCTAGTCGTAACCCAGCCCGCTCCGCGACTCGGGGTTTCACCCTTCAGGTTTTTAGTCTATTTCCAAGGATTGTAAACAACCATGGCACGTGTTAAGCGCGGTAATGTAGCTCGCAAGCGCCGCAACAAAATTCTTAAGTTGGCAAAGGGGTTTAGAGGCTCCCACTCTAAGCTGTTCCGCACCGCTAACCAGCAGGTGATGAAGGCTCTGCGCTATGCTTACCGCGATCGCCGCAATCGTAAGCGAGATTTCCGCCGTCTCTGGATTACCCGGATTAACGCGGCGGCTCGGGTGCACGGGGTCAGCTACAGCCAGTTGATCGGGCAGCTCAAGAAGGCGAACATCGACCTGAATCGTAAGATGCTGGCTCAGATGGCCTTGCTCGATCCCGACGGCTTCACTAAGGTGGTCGAGGTGGCCGCTAAGGTCTAGCGGTGCTTGCCAATGGCCAGCGCCTGGCTATGCTTTGGGGTTGGCTGACATTGGGTATGGTTTGGGGGGTGCAGACCACTGCGCCCCCGCTTTTTGCGGCTGACCTCGAGACCATTAAGGCCCGGGGCTATGTGGTGGTGGGAGTACGGGAGCACTGGCGCCCCCTGAGCTTTCGTAACCCAGAGGGAGAGTTGGTGGGCTTAGAAATTGACCTGGCTCGCCAATTGGCCCAGACAATCTTTAATCGCCCTGGGGCGGTGGTGCTACAGCCAGTTAGCCATCAAGAGCGGGTGCCTGCGCTGTTGGCAGATCAGGTCGACCTGGTGATCGCTGGCCTCACGGTGACCGCTAGTCGTCGACGCCTAGTTCATTTTAGCCTGCCCTATTATTTAGATGGTGCAGGACTGCTGGTGTCTGGTTCGGTATGGCAGCGGGCCTCCCAACTCCAAGCAGGTACCCTAGGGGCCTTACAGGGGTCTAGCAGCCTGGCGGCCCTTCGTTATCATTTGCCGGATGCCAACCTACTGCCCCTAGCCACCTACCACCAGGGATTTACCGCCCTGACCACGGGGCAGATTGATGCTCTGGCCGCCGATCTGAGCGTTTTAGTGGGGTGGCAACAGCAGCAGCAGGGCTATCGGCTGCTACCCGATCGATTATCGGTGGAACCCCTGGCGATCGCCCTGCCCAAGGGTCAACAATTTAGGTCACTCCACACCCTGGTGAACCAGACCATCGAGGGTTGGTACAGCAGCGGCTGGCTAACCCAGCGCATCGACGTTTGGGGGCTGCCCTGACCGGCCACCCATCGGTTCTCGTGTGAAAATAGCTTTAGAATCCTTAGATATCCTGGCCCATGGAGAACAGCAACCTACTTCTAATTTATCTGGCGGTATTACTGGCCATCCTGGCCGTAGCCGCGTTCTTTGTGATCCGCCAGGTGCTCAAGACCCGTCGCATTGAGGGTACCCTGTCTCGCCTGCAGGCTAAGTTAACCAAGGACAAGGGGACGGCCCAGGAGTACTACGAGCTAGGCAGCCTGTTATTAGACAAGAAACTCTACACCCAGGCGGCCCTCTATCTGCAGCAGGCGCTCAAGCAGGTGGATGACGAGGAGTTGGAAAATGCCGCCCTAGTGCACAATGCCCTAGGTTATGCCTATTTTGCTCAGGAACAATACGACCTGGCGATCCGCAATTACCGCGAGGCCTTAAAGATTGCCCCCGACTATGTCACGGCCCTCAATAACCTTGCCCATAGCTATGAACGGAAACAGTTGATGAAACAGGCCCTGGAAACCTACGAAAGTGCCCTGGCTCTAGAGCCTACCAATCCTACAGCGAAACGACGGGCGGCCTCCTTGCAAAAGCGCATGGCTCCCTAGTCAAAAGCCTACCTCCCTCCTCCCCCTCAAGTATGGTGCTTTCCCCCTAAAAGGACGGCTATTTCGCCAGGCCACCCCAGATCACCCATGGCACCATAGAGACAAGGAATTTAAGGCCATACCATGGAAAAACTAGTTCAATCGTTCTACAACTGGTATCAGAAAACCCTGGAGCATCCCCAATATCGTTGGGTCCTGGTGGGGGCTACCTTGCTTTATTTGCTCAGTCCCATCGATATTGCTCCCGATGTGATTCCCATCTTGGGTTGGATTGACGATGGCATTGTGGCCTCTATTCTGGTGGCATCCCTGTCTCAGATGCTCTTGGCTGGTCGCAACCGTCGTCGCCAGCACCTCAAGACCGATCCCGTGGATGTCACCCCTACCGTCGATGTGAACGTAGAGTAGCCCGTTCCCCCCCCTACCCGTGGCCAGCCCTCCATTACCTTATCTGGTTGGTGGAAGCATAGGGGGCGTGCCCGGCCCAACCGATATCCCGGGTCGGGCCATAGCCTTAACGGCTTTCACCCATGGGGCCCTTCCAGTCCCCATAGGTGGGCTGCACTGGCAATGATTAGTGTTGTTTTCCCGGTGTGACTATGCCTGTTAATAAAGATCCTAAACCATCGCGATCGCGCATCCTGGCTAACCTAGTGCTGTTGGTGGCCAGTGGGCTGCTCCTGATCAACATTTTGTTTTCCAGCTTATTTGGCTCCCAGCTCGCCAAGGAGCCTTATAGCATGTTTATTCACCGGGTCGAAGAGCACGAAGTCCTGAGGGTCTCGCTGGGCCAAAACGAAATTCGTTACCAGGTGAAGGATGAGGCGGGTCAACCCGGGGAGGTTTATACCACCACTCCGATCTTTGATCTGCAACTGCCCCAACGCCTGGAGGACAACGGGGTAGAGTTTGCGGCGGTGCCCCCACCCAAGGGCCAATGGTTTGGTAGCCTGCTCAGCTGGGTGATTCCGCCGTTGATTTTCATTGGCGTCTGGCGCTTCTTCCTGGCCCGCAATGGTGGACCCCAGGGGGCCCTTTCCATCGGCAAAAGTAAGGCCAAGGTTTACGTTGAAGGCGAGACCGGCAAAATCACCTTTGATGATGTGGCCGGCGTTGAGGAAGCCAAGGCAGAATTAGTGGAGATTGTCGATTTTCTCAATACCCCCAAGCGTTTTACCGATCTGGGGGCTAAAATTCCCAAGGGGGTGTTGTTGGTGGGTCCCCCCGGAACGGGTAAAACCCTGATGGCTAAGGCGGTCGCCGGTGAAGCGGGGGTCCCCTTCTTCAGTATTTCCGGTTCGGAATTTGTGGAACTGTTTGTGGGGGTTGGCTCCTCCCGGGTGCGAGATCTGTTTGATCAGGCTAAAAAACAGGCCCCGTGCATTATCTTCATTGATGAACTCGATGCCATCGGCAAGTCCCGGGCCTCCTCGGGCTTCTACGGGGGCAACGACGAACGGGAGCAAACCCTGAACCAATTGTTGACGGAGATGGATGGCTTTGATGCCGGGGCCACCACGGTGATTGTGCTGGCCGCCACCAACCGACCGGAAACCCTGGATCCGGCCCTGCTGCGCCCCGGGCGATTTGATCGCCAGGTGCTGGTGGATCGACCGGACCTGAAGGGCAGGGAGGCCATTCTCCAGATCCATGCCCGGGATGTGAAACTGGCGGACTCGGTGGACCTCAAGCAAATTGCCACCCGCACCCCGGGGTTTACTGGCGCTGACCTGGCCAACCTGGTGAACGAGGCCGCCCTGCTAGCCGCCCGTCGTCATAGTCCTCAGGTAGAACAGCAGGACTTCGGCGAAGCGATCGAGCGGGTGGTGGCGGGTCTGGAGAAGAAGAGTCGGGTGTTGAGCGATAAAGAGAAGGAAATTGTCGCCTACCATGAAGTTGGCCATGCTCTGGTGGGGGCGGTGATGCCGGGCTCTGACCAGATCGAGAAAATTTCCATTGTACCCCGGGGCATGGCCGCCCTCGGCTATACCCTGCAATTGCCCACGGAGGACCGCTTTTTGCGAGATGAGGCGGAGTTGAAGGGGCAAATTGCCACCCTGCTGGGGGGGCGATCGGCGGAGGAACTGATCTTTGGCCGCATTACCACCGGTGCCTCTAATGATCTGCAGCGGGCTACGGACCTGGCGGAGCAGATGGTCACCACCTACGGTATGAGTAAGGTGCTGGGGCCCCTGGCCTACGATCGCGGGCAACGTAACGCCTTTCTTGACAGCGGTATGCCCAATGCCCGGCGGCCGGTGAGTGACGATACCGCCCGGGCGATCGATGCCGAAGTTAAGGAACTGGTGGAGGAGGGCCATCAACGGGCCTTGGCGATTCTGCAGGAGAACCGATCTCTGCTGGAAACCCTGGCCCAGCAACTGCTACAAACCGAAGTCATGGAGGGAGAGTCCCTACGGGCTCAACTCCAACAGGTGCAGGTGACCGCCTGACCACACCGGCCGTAACCCTACTCAGCCTCCGGTCCTATTCCCCCTGGGATGGGGCCGGTGTCTCGGGTTCTGTTGGGGCGTCCGAATTACCCGACTGGGCCGGCCCATCGAGGGATGGGGAGGGCGGCTCAGGGCGATCGGAGTCTTCTCCTAGCGGCTCCTCAGGATTGGCTGACTCCTCGGTAGTGGCCGGGTCTGGCGCAGCCTGCCATTCCCCCAGGGGTCGCTGGAGGGCGGTGGCCACATCGGCATTGACCACGAGTACTGGGTAGGACTCACCACCGGCCTGGGGGGGCCAACTGGGGGGATCCACAACGGCGTAGTAAGCCCTACCACTGAAGTCTGGTCCCCCCAGAATCAGGGTATGGCGACGGTCATCGGCCAGGGTCAGGGTGACGCTGCCCGTAGGTTGGGTAAAGCCGAAGTCTGGGGTTTCTTCCGGCGGCATAGTAACGGTCTGCATTGGCCGATCGGTGTTTAAGCGGCTGAGTAAAAAGGCGACGGCTCCAGCCTCTGCCTGGCCCTGGATGGGGGCGGTGAGGCGCCAGGTGTCATCGGGTTGGCGCTCCAGGCTGAGGCTTTCCTCGCCCCGTTCCAGGGCGATCGCCTGCACCTCATCTTCAGAAAAGGTAAGAATGGGAGACGGGGTCTCCTCAGTCCCTGGGTTGGTTGTAGTCTTCAAGGACTTCACCCACTGGGACTCAGACAGAATCACTCCCGCCCCCAGCAATAGGGCTAGGCCTACTAGAATCAGGGTACTGCGTTGCACTTTCATCTCGAACTAGATCTCCATTGTGCTTCCCATTGGCATGGGTTGATGCATAGCCCTAGCGCGGCTAATCCATAGTAGCCCCTAGGCGTTCTGGCCCATCTCCGCCCCGTTACAGAGGGCTACGGCTACTATCTTACTGGGCTTCGCTTAACACAGCAGCAGTTCCTGCCCCATCGCCACATAGTCAGTCCAGGCCGTCTCCGCCTTCGGATCCTTCACCTCGTAGACTATTCTGCCTATCTGGGCCGCTTTTTGGTAAGCGGTATAGCGCCTGATCCCGCCTTTGAAGAGGGGCAGGGGGATGTTTTGTAGCATGGCCCTAACCTCTTGCCCCGCTTGACTAGGAGAGGGTGGGATGACGGTCAATAGGATTTTGTAATGTAGCCACTGCATTTGGCTGAGATAGTCCACCATTAGGACGAGGGCATCCAGGGCCAGGATATCGGGGGTAGTGGGTAGGATGAGCAGATCGCAACCCCTAACCAGCAAGGCTAAATCCTCCTGATCAGGACGGGCGGGGGTATCAATCACCACATGGGTGGCCCGATCGCCATACCCCTCCGCTCCCCATTCATCCACCACAGGAAAGGGCAGGTTACCCCGACTGGCCCAGAGGAGGGCCGAGCGGTTGGGATCAGCATCGATCAAAAGGGTTGGGGCATACCCCTGCAGAAAGGCTGCCAGGTGGATGGCGGTGGTGGTTTTACCCACGCCTCCTTTAAAGCTGGCAACGGTAATGATCATCGACTCAACCTAAAACCTCCTCAATTTATCACTACGACGGTAGCATCGAAGTTATCCATAGCCATCGCCAATCCAGGTATAACAAGACGGCGATGCCATTGGCTATGGGCTGAGATCTATAGCGTTGCTGGGTGTCGTGAGATCAAGAGACTGTTCTGCTCTTTGTGTAAACGGGGAATTGGATCAGAGGTTGAAGCGTCCGCGAGTGCTTCGGGGTCAAGAGGTGGCCAGAACGGTCTCTCCTGGCTCCTGAACTCTGAAATTCTGCCTTCTCAGCCCCGGCCCAATAGGATGGCTAAAGCAAAACTTTGCCCACTGGAGAGTGTTCAGGAAACCATGCTAGGTCAGGGCAAAACTATTGATTCCTGATGACCAGAACCAGGATTTCTGATCACTCTCCCCTCTGGTAGGCCTAGTACTCGGCGACATAGATTTAGTAACGGCTTAGAGGGAGCCAGGGGATGGATTCGAGGATCTATGAGTGACCTCTCAGGCAGCTCTTTGGTTAGGTCCATCCCTGTTCTGGAGTTTAAGCGTCTTCAGAAACTGGGGGGGCGGCGACCTCAGTCTCAGC
>CAYVMR010000037.1:0-2281 GCA_964452545.1 uncultured bacterium | reverse complement strand
CTTCAGAAACTGGGGGGGCGGCGACCTCAGTCTCAGCATCCACCACCACTTCAGAAACTGGGGTATCCTCATCGGTTACCATCGGTGGTTCCTCTGGCACAACCTTCTTAGCGCCAGGTTTAGGCCCCCGCATCAGGGCAGGGGGGACGGCGGGCTTACGCTCTTCCTCACCTCTGCGACCACCTCGACCTCTGCGGCGATCGCCCCCTCCCTCATTACGGCTATCAGGGATTTTCTTTTTAGGTTTCTCGACGGGAGGCCTGGCATCATCAGCCATTGTTTTAACCCTGACTTGGATCAACATCGTGCCCATCTTAACCTGAATCTGACCCCCAGGTAGAGAGGTTGGGTTGAGTCCCCGCAAAAATAATCACCCTGAAAGTCAGGGTTGATCAAGCTAGCATGGCCAAGGGTACACCCCCCAGCCATGCCATGAACAACGCGGCTTGGTTCCTCTAGTCTTAAGCCAGGTCGCGAGTATAACGTAGATAGTAATTGGGCACCCAGCCGCCTTCCGATAGCTCTACCCAATCATGATCATGGCGTCCGGAAAGACGCAGATGCTCACCATTATTCAGGCTACGCAACACCCTGGAATGGCTATTGGGAGCCTCATGGACATCTAAGGGAACCCCATGGGTGTTAACATAACCCTCCGTGTAAACATGACCAGTTAGGGGTTTAGAAGCCTCTAGATAGGCTTTATCCTGGCCTCGTAGGGCCCATAACAACAGGGGCAAGCCAATTATCGGTACTAGCAGCCACCAGAGACGGCCTAGCTGGGGTTTAGGGACAGAAACATCACCAATTCCATCGGGCAAAAAGCTACCAATTCCCTGAGAAACACTATAAGGGCAAGTTAACCGATCAAAACCAGTGCCATCTTTAGTCAGGTTCAACACCACCTCAACCCTATCGGCATCAATCACCTTTGAAGAAATTACCTCGGCTCGATTTGGGTCATAACCATCCTTAGCAGCGTTTTCAATACAAGCTTGCTCAGCGGTTTTAATCATATACGCACTGGATAGAGCCAACCCTGGGGTGGCTAGGGCACTTACCAGGGCTAGGCATGAGATTAGGCTAATCGCCTTGTAATTAAGTTTCATAGGGTCTACTCCAACGTCTAGATGGGGGATAAGTAATCAACATCCACTGCCCAAAGACTCTAGCCTGGAAACCTAAGGGATTGATAAATCCGTGCTCAATTCTCAACCCAGTGCCTATGGCTACTGCTTTAAATGAACTTTTGCTGAGTGCCCCATGGTGCGCTTGGGTTAGCCCACAAGGGCGATAACAGTGAGTACAATTTGGTCACACCCGCTACAGCCCTCAACTGCAAGGGTAACCGGGGCTTAGGAGGCAGGAGGCCGATCGAGCACATCTTTGATCCAGGCTTCTTCGATCCAGGTTTTGCTAACTACGGCCAAGGGAAGGGCTAAAATCAATCCTAGGGGACCCAGGAAGGTAGCGAAGAAGATTTGGGCGATCAGGGTGGCGGCGGGCAACAGGGCCACTTGCTTCTGCATAGCCATGGGGGTAAACCAGTAGCTCTCCAGATTTTGAATCAGCACATAGAGAATCACCACCAGGGCGGCTTTTCCGGGAGACTGTAAAAAGGCTACAAAAATCGGGAAGACAGCGCTTAGGGTAGGCCCAAGGTTAGGAATAAAGTTAAACAACCCGGCTAGTACGGCGTGGGCGAAGGCGTAGGGTACCCCTAGCAACAGCAGGCCAATAAAGCTGAGGCTAGCCACAAATAGGCAACTAAAGGCAACCCCGCCCAGCCAGGACAGTAGGGCCGCTTCGCATCGGTTAAGGATGTCATCAGCACGTTGCCGGTACCCTGAAGGGAATAGCCGCAGCAACAACCGTCGATAGGCTAATGGATTGACCAACATCATCAGGGTGAGCACGGTCAGCAGTAGCACCTGCAGGAGGATGACTACGGAGTTGGAGAAGAAGGTGAGAAAGTTATCGAAAACCTGAGTACCGATCGCAGTCATTTGCTGCAGGAGATTGGCCAAGTCAGGCACCAATTGAAAATCAGAGCTAGGAAACCACTCTGGTGGGTTAGCCTGTAACTGTTCGAACCAGGTGACTAACCTTTCAAATCCTTTGGGTAGAATATCCAACAGTTCCTGAAATTGATCAATAAACAGGGGCAAAATCAACCCTAGGAAGAGGAAACCACAGAGTAACACCAGGGCGGCGGTGACTAGCAGGGCCCGATCGCGCCGCCAGCCATAGACATTCACAAACCGCCGAACCAAACTATTTA
>CAYVMR010000036.1:0-15961 GCA_964452545.1 uncultured bacterium | reverse complement strand
GGGTCGACCGGTGCGGGTGATCGCCTACAACCCGGATGATCCGGTTCTCCCCCTGGCGGAAATTCTGGCCCAGCGCCAGGCCCTGAAGTTGCCCAACACCGCCCTCATCGATCGCCGGGCTCGAGCCGAGCTGGGGCCTCGACAAACCGGGGTGGTGACGGAACTGGCGGACCGGCAAGTTCGGATCGTCGGTACCTTTAGTCTGGGGACAGATTTCGCCGCCGGCAATGGCAATCTGCTGATGAGTGATCAAAATTTTCTTCGCTACTTCGCTAACCGCGGCCCGGAGGAGGATCAACGCAGCTTCGCCACCGCCGACATTGGTCTGATCAAGTTGGCCCCTGGGGTTTCCCCTGACGCCATGGTTGATCTCCTGCGGCAACGCCTACCCCAGGATGTTCTAGTCCTGCCCAAGTACGGGCCAGAGGGCTTTATTCAGCGAGAACGGCGTTACTGGGAGCAAAACACCAACATTGGGTTTGTCTTTTCCCTGCTGACCGCCATGGGTTTTGTGGTAGGAATTATCTTGGTCTACCAAATTCTCTACACCGATGTGGCTGACCATTGGTCAGAGTATGCCACCCTCAAGGCGATGGGTTACACCAACCGATTTCTGTTGACCATAGTTATGCAGCAGGCGGCCATGCTGTCGGTTCTGGGCTTTATTCCAGGGTTACTGGCTAGCCTTGTCCTCTATCGCCTGGGGGCGGATATGACTGGTCTGATGTTTAAACTGACCCTGGAGCGGGCGGTGAGCCTCTATGTCCTTGCCTTTATGATGTGTTTGCTGGCGGGTAGTTTGGCGGTGCGCAAGGTGCAGCGCACCGACCCAGCCGAGGTCTTTGGCCTTTAGGTGAATGTTTGCCCAGTTCACAATCGCCTGCACGGGCAGAAGATCCCCTCGCTACAATGGTAAAGTTGATCGGCGATGCTGCCCTCGGTGATCGGCTTAGGGTGACAGGGTGGCGTTGTCCGGCTGTTTGCCTTTTCCTTTCTTTCCCCTGCCATGGCCCTGCCCATTGTCGCTGTAATTGGTCGCCCCAATGTGGGCAAGTCTACCCTGGTGAACCGGTTAGCTGGGGCCCAGGCTGCTATTGTCTATGATCAGCCAGGGGTTACCCGCGATCGCACCTACCAACCCGCCTTCTGGCGCGATCGGGACTACCAGGTGGTGGACACGGGGGGGTTGGTATTCAACGACGATAGTGAATTTTTGCCCCACATTCGCGAACAGGCCCAGCTGGCCTTGGCCGAGGCCAGCGCCGCCGTATTTGTGGTGGATGGTCAAGCGGGCCCGACGGAGGGCGATCGGGAAATTGCCAGCTGGCTGCGCCAGCAATCGGTACCGGTGTTACTGGCGGTGAACAAGTGTGAGTCCATTGATCACGGGGTGGTACAGGCTGCCCAGTTTTGGGAATTGGGCTTGGGCGAGCCCTACCCCGTGTCTGGCATCCATGGCAGTGGTACCGGCGAGTTACTGGATGCCCTGGTGGAATACCTGCCCACTACGGTGGAAGACCCTGATCTGGAGGAGATCAAGGTCGCCATTGTTGGGCGCCCCAATGTAGGCAAATCTAGTTTGCTGAATGCTTTCGTGGGGGAGTCCCGGGCCATTGTTAGTCCGATTTCCGGCACCACCCGCGATGCCCTCGACACCCAGGTGCGCCATGGGGAACAAACCTACCGCCTGATCGATACCGCTGGCATTCGCAAAAAGAAGAGTGTGGAGTACGGACCCGAGTTCTTTGGGATTAACCGCGCCTTTAAGGCGATCCGCCGGGCCGATGTGGTGCTGCTGGTGATTGATGCCCTGGATGGGGTGACGGAGCAGGATCAAAAACTAGCGGGCCGAATTGAGGAGGAGGGTCGGGCTTGCGTGATTGTGGTGAATAAGTGGGATGCGGTGGAAAAGGACAGCTATACCATTTACGACTTTGACCACCAAATAGCTGCTCGTCTCAACTTCCTCGACTGGGCCAAGCGCATCTACGTGAGCGCCAAAACCGGCCAGCGTATCCCCAAGATTCTGGAGTTGGTGAATCAGGCAGTAGAGCAGCATCGTCGCCGGGTCAGTACTTCGGTGGTGAATGAGGTGTTACAGGAGGCCACCCAGTGGCACACGCCCCCCACCACTCGCCAGGGTCGTCAGGGCCGGATTTACTATGGTACCCAGGTGACGGTGCGCCCCCCCTCTTTTACCCTGTTTGTGAACGATCCCCACCTGATTAAGGAAAACTACCGGCGCTATGTGGAACGCCAGTTTCGTGAGAACCTCGGTTTTGAGGGTACCCCTATCCGCCTGTTCTGGCGAGGCAAGGCCATGCGGGATTTGGAGCGCAGCAGCCTGAACCGGGCCACTAAAGTCTAGGCGACTATGGATCTGCTACGGTCTCTCCCCATTGGTCTCTACTTGGAGCAGCCCGTCACCTGGCTGCACCGTCTCGATCCCAGGGTGAAGATGGTCTGGTTGATGAGCATTTTAGTGACGCCAATTTTAGCTAATGCTACCTGGCGGATTGGTTTGGTGGGTCTATTGTTACTGCTCACCCTGATGGCCGGCATTCCCCTCCGCGTGTGGCGACAGCAGTTGGGTTGGTTGGTGCTGTTGAGTGGCCTGGTGATGGTGCTTACCTTGATTTTGCCGGATGGTCTGGAGGTGAATCAACCCGACCGGTGGCCGGCCCCAGGGTTGGTGCTTCCCCAGCCCACGGCCTATGGCTATGTGCTGCTGGATTGGGGTCCCTTCACCGTCACCCGTCGATCGCTGGAGTTGGGTATCCGGGTGGGCACCCTGCTGTTTACCCTGATCTATGGCACTAACCTCTACCTGCTCACCACGGCGCCGGAGGAGATCACCCTGGCCCTGGAGTCTTTGATGGCTCCCCTGCGCTGGCTACGGCTGCCAGTGACGGAAATTGCCCTCACCGTTACCCTCTCCCTGCGGTTCATTCCCCTGGTGTTGGAGGAGGTGCAGAACCTGGTGCGATCGGTACAAACTCGAGCAATCAACTGGAAGAAGCTGGGTCTGCGCCAGTCGGCCCAGGTTTGGCTGGTGGTGGTGGAACGACTGCTGGAAAATCTATTGCTACGGGCTGAGCAGATCGCCGCCGCCATGGCAGTGCGGGGCTTCACCAGCCCTAACCAACACCAAGTACGCTGGCACCAGTTACGATTGCAGCCCTGGGATGGCCTATGTCTGGGGGTGCTCGTCTTGTTTTGGTGGGCCCGATGGCGCTGGGGAGGCCAGGTTTGAGGCCCTGGTACCTGCGATCGCAGCCCCTGGCCCAGCGCACCGGCAGTCAGGTTTTTCAGGTGCTCTATGGGCACCATCTAAACCAGCCCCCCAGCCTGGTTAATCTGGTGGCCCTGTTGGAAAGCCCCTATCCCCTGCCCGATCTCGCCCAACCCCAACTCAGCCACCACTCCCTCTGTGCCGGTCCACCCCGCTGGCAGGATGGCCGCCCCCGCCTATGGACTCCACCCCTGGGCCAGATTCTCCCCACCCTGGCGGCCCGTCTAGCTGAGGCTACAGCCCCGGCAATGGGCGAGGATGGCACTGATCAGACCACCGCTCCTCCCTTCAGTGGCGGTTGGCTGGGGTGGTTAGGCTATGACCTGGCCTGGGAAATCGAGCGTTTGCCTACCTTGAGGGCCGATACCCTACCCTTTCCCATCGCCCTTTGGTATGAGCCCGAGAGTTTTGCCGTACTCGACCACACCACTCAGCGTCTCTGGCTAGCCGCCAGTTCTCCCCAGGGGTTAGATCAACTGGAACAGGCTCTGAGGGCGGCTCCTCAGACCGATCCGACCGACGGACCCCATCTGCCCCAGCCGACCCCTCTGCACCTGGACTTGTCCGCTGCGGCCTATCAGGCCGCGGTCCGCCAGGCCCAGGCCCATATCCGAGCCGGAGACGTGTTTCAGGTCAACCTTTCCCTGCGCTTTAGCAGCCAAACCAGTTACCCTAGCTGGCACCTGTACCGCCAACTCCAGGCCATCAACCCCTCTCCCTTTGCCTGCTATTGGCGCACCCCCTGGGGGGATCTGATCAGTTGCTACCCAGATAGGCTGGTGCGTCTGCAGGGAGATCGGGCGGAGACCCGGCCCATTGCTGGCACCCGCCCCCGGGGTCAAACACCAGCCCAGGACGAGTACTACCGCCAAAGCCTGCTCAATCACCCTAAGGAGCGGGCCGAACATATCATGCTAGTAGATTTAGAACGTAACGATTTGGGTCGAGTCTGTCGCTGGGGTACGGTGGAGGTCACGGAGTTACTAACCGTTGAGCACTACAGCCATGTTATGCACCTGGTGAGCAATATTACTGGCCAGCTTGCCCAGGGCCAAACGGCGGTGGATCTCATCCGCGCCGTGTTTCCGGGGGGAACCATCACCGGCTGCCCCAAGGTGCGCTGCATGGAAATTATTGAACAGTTGGAGCCAGTGCGTCGAAGTTTGTTTTACGGCAGCTGTGGCTATCTGGACCGCCGGGGTAACCTGGATTTGAATATTTTGATTCGCACCCTATTATGCGGCCATGGTCAACCCCTATCCCCCGTGTGGGGGCAGGTGGGGGCCGGTATCGTGGCTGATAGTGACCCTGAGCGGGAGTGGCTGGAGTCTCTGCAGAAGGCCAGGGCTCAACTCCTAGCCCTAGGCCTAACCCTTGATCAGGGGTAGCTCCCTATCGATCAGGAACGGTAACAACAATGGGTACAATGGGTTGGCTATAGGTTGGTTGCCAGACCCACGGATCACTCTGGATACTTACGACAGCGATCGCGGCCCAGGCACTTATGAAAAAAAACTGCAGCGCCAAGTGCTTTGAACCAACTTATGGCACATTTAACTGAGATAATTAAGCCCTTGCCCATCCATTCCCATCGGCTTACCGACTTGCATGAGTACAGAAGACTATCTTAACCATCCCAATTTTGGTCTACTGTTTAGGGTATGTATGGTAGAAGAGGGCCAAGACTTGTTCGCCACACTCTATGCCCAGCGGCTATTTTTTCTGGTCAGCAACTCTGCCACTGAAGGCCTAGTCTTTCAACCATTAGGTCGCAGTAATGCCCGGCAAATGTTAGAAAATCGTCTTCGCATCCTGCGTCGCAGTGGGCGTACGGCGGATTTCAACCAGTTGCAGACCACCTATAAAAGAACCTTCCAATGAAATCTCTGAATGGCTAACTTTGACCCTCAGCAAATTACTCAACGGATTCATGAGCTGCAGCAAAGTTTGCCGTCTGGGGTGCTTTTGGTTGCTGTGACTAAGCTATTACCTGTAGAGGTGATTCGGATTGCCTACGCAGCTGGACTCCGCCACTTTGGTGAAAATCGTGTACAGGACGCCTTGGATAAGCAGACTCAGTTGACTGACCTGTCAGACATTAGCTGGCACTTAATTGGTCATTTGCAAACCAATAAGGTGCGCAAAGCGGTGGAACATTTTCACTGGATTCACTCCCTGGATAGCTTAAAATTGGCCCAAAAGCTAGATCAGGCGGCGATGGAATTGGGGCGATCCCCCCAGTGCTGTTTACAGGTGAAGTTTGTCCCTGACCCCCCCAAGTATGGCTTTGAACTGTCGGAACTTGAGGTCGCATTACCCCAGCTAGACCAATTAACCCATTTGGTGATTCGGGGGTTCATGACTATTCCTCCCCAGGGCGCTAGCAATGCCACCATTGAGCAGGTTTTTGGTCAGGCTAAGGACTTGGCTGATAAAGTCAATCAAGCTGATTTTAGTCGGCTGCATATTGACCAACTCTCCATGGGCATGTCAGCCGATTACCCCCTCGCGATCGCCGCTGGTGCAACCATGGTACGCCTGGGTACCACGCTATTTGGTCCTAGACCCCAAGGCTAAACCTAGTTTTTATATAAATCATTGTAAACTCACTCGCCATTTTAGAAAATTCGTGTATACTTCACACTCAATATTCCGTCATCTGAAGATGATCGGGCCTAAAGCGCTAAAATTAGAAACTGGGAAGATTAACCTTCCCCCTAGAAGGGTTGTAACCAGTTTATCTAGTCGTTGGATTTTAGAAAAAACTGTGAGCAATTCTGAAATAGGCGCTATCATGGCCATCGGATAACCCCAAGAGTAGTGGCTGGAGCCGATCTGGATACAGCTACTCGTTAACTTAGAAGCGCGACAGTCATCGTGGAGTGTAAATTGTGAGCAATGTCTTTGCCAAACTGCGGGATTTCGTTGGGCTGAACGATCCAGCAGATTATGAATACGAGTACGAAGAGACCGATGGTGAGGAGTACCAAAACTTATACCAGGAAGAACACCCTCAGCCCACCGTTCAGCCCGTTGTCGAAGAGCCCCGTAGTCGTCGCCGCCTACGGGAACGCCCAGTTTCTGATACAGGATTTACCCCTATGCCCAGCAATGTCATTGGTATGCCGGGTGCCATGAATGGTGCTTCGGAAGTGGTGGTGATGGAGCCCCGCTCCTTTGAGGAAATGCCCCAGGCTATTCAAGCGTTGAGAGAGCGTAAGTCTGTGGTTTTAAATCTGACCATCATGGATCCTGATCAAGCTCAACGTGCTGTTGACTTTGTGGCTGGTGGTACCTACGCCATTGATGGCCATCAAGAGCGCATCGGTGAGAGTATCTTCCTGTTTACTCCCAACTGCGTGCAGGTTAGCACTCCTGCCGAATACGAGGAGGATGTCTTCATGGGTCAACCTCAAACCATGTCCATGCCTGGTCAAATGCCTCCCGCCCCCGCCTGGGGCTCGGATCCTGTGGCTCGCATGGCCTAGTCCTGGCCTAGGCAAGTTCATGTTATCCATGGTGTAACCGCGTTCATGGCTAAATCCTTGTGACTACCTCGCGGTTGATAATCAACCTGTGTCCGTGATTTTGAGAATCGTCATTTCGCGGTGACGGTAGTTTTGCTTGATGCAGGATTATGTCAGAAGAAACACTTGGGGTTATTGGTGGCGGGGTAATGGGGGAAGCCCTCCTATCCCGCCTTATTGCTCAGGGCATCTTCCCGCCCCACTCCATTCTGGTCAGCGATCCCCAGCCTCAGCGGTTAAGCTACTTACATCAGACCTACGGGGTTGAGATCACCTCGAGCAATGTAACGGTGGTTAGTCATTCCCAGGTTTTGATTCTAGCCATCAAGCCGCAGATGCTAAGCTCCGTTGCCGAAGATTTGGCCGTTGTGGTGCCTACCTATTCCCCCCTGCTCCTGTCGATTTTAGCGGGGGTTACCCTAGGTTTCCTGGGCAGCTGTTTTCCGGGTTGGACGATTGTCAGGGCCATGCCGAATACGCCCGCTACGATTGGAGCTGGCATGACTGCCCTGGCCGCAGGATCGGAGGTGACTCCTAGGCAGTGGCAACAGGCTCGTGAGATTTTTGCTAGTGTGGGGTCCGTTATTGATGTGCCCGAAGTCCTGATGGATGCTGTTACGGCAGTCTCGGGCTCAGGCCCTGGTTATATTGCCCTGGTGGTTGAAGCCCTTGCAGATGGTGGGGTGGCGGCCGGGTTACCTAGGGCGATGGCGATGGAGTTGGCACTCCAAACCGTTAAAGGTACTGCCCAACTTCTCCAGCAGACTAACCTACACCCTGGTGTTTTGAAGGATCGAGTAACCAGCCCGGGGGGCACGACCATTGCTGGTATTGCTGAACTGGAGAAAGCTGGGCTCCGCGCGGCTATGATGGCCGCGGTCAGGGCTGCTGATCAACGATCTAAGGAGCTAGGACGGAGTTAGGTTGTCAGTCAACTACCTGTAGCGGTCATCTATCCATGGTTACCCGGAGCTAGGGCTAGATGGTAGCCTGTACTCACGGATGCTTTAACCCGGCAATATCAAGGCTTCTGACTAATTAGGGGTGGGAAGAAGAACTGGGTTGCCCTAGGCGGGGCTCTGTACCTGCCAGTAGTCGACCAACGTTGCTCCGATGGCGCAGGATAATATAGGCAACGCCGAGGATTGCCAGCAGCAGGTAGGCTAGGGGCTGGCGGGTCAAGATCATGAAAATTAGGGCAGCGATCGCCGCCAGCATCGAACTTAGGGATACAAACCGGCTCAGACTTAGGCTGAGGGCAAACACTCCCAGGGCCGCCAGGGCTACGGGCCAGGCCAGGGCTAGCAACACCCCCAAGCCAGTGGCGACGGATTTGCCGCCACTAAATCCCAACCATAGGGAGCGGCTATGGCCAACCATAGCTAACAACCCCCCTGTCGTTTCCCACCAAGGTTGGAGGCTGGCAATCCCTGAGCTGGTCCCCCATGCACTGACCAACCCAGTCAAAACCACCCTGATCAGCAGTACCGCCAAGGTGCCCTTCAATAGATCCACCAAAAACACCAGCAGGGCAGGCCCCTTACCCACCGTGCGCAGGACATTGGTGGCACCCGTGCCGCCGGAGCCGTAGTGGCGAATGTCAATCCCCTTAACTCCCCGGGCCACCAGGTAGCCAGTGGGAAAGGAGCCCAGCAGGTACGCTCCCAGCAGTAGGCTGATCATCGCTAGCATCACCACCGGTCCATTCCCCCATCATCATGCATGAGTAGTCAGTAACAGTTTAGTACTGCCAGGTCCTTGATGAACCAGTTACCCGCGATAGTCAAAACTGTATGTAACATTTTGCGTAAATTGTTATCCAACCAGTTTTACTGGACCAGGATTGCCACCATAAATCCGCAAGGATTGACCCCAGCCCCACCAGGCTAAATCATGCCACGGTGCTCGAAGATCTTACCCAGCTAGTCTGCTTGAAAAGGTCAATTCTGGCATGGAGGATCTGGAAAAAGATGTTCAGGCATGGCTTGAGTTTTACAATCCATAGTGATCGCCCTTAGGATGGTCTTGCAACGGTAAAAATCTTAGTGCCAATCCCCATAGACAGCTTGGGCATCGCCCAGGTGAACTATCTTGACCAGTACCCAGAAGACGAGGGTAAACAACCCAGATGAGGTTTCATCTATTGCATACCATTTAACCGTCCAATCTTGAGAGCCCACCCCATGACCCAAGAATTTGTCACCGGCTTACCCAGCGTCCGCCAGATTCAAAGCCTGATTCGCGATCGCCAGGAAATTGAAGTAAAGCTGCTGAGCGGCGATGTGATCGTAGGCCGGGTGACCTGGCAAGATACGGATTGTCTGGCCTTAGATACCAACCAGGACGGTAAGCGGCAAATTTGGAAACACGCGATCGCCTTCCTTAAGTACCCCTAGTCTTACCATTCTCATGATGGTTGCCAACCTCAAGACGATATTGCTCTAGCTACGGGTAACGGCACCGACCGCGGCGGCAGCTCGGTTGAACAAGGTGAGCCAGAACACCAGGCCAGGTGCTAATTTTTGACGATTAACCTGGTTAGGACTGGCCACTAAATTAAAGATTTTCCACCTCAGTGCCCTTCAGCCCATCAAGAGTTACTCAAGTTCCCCGGAGATGATGTTCCTAGCGGATGAGTTTGCGGTAACCTAAGGCATAACTACTGGCCTTCAATGCTGATTTCTGTTTCAAGCTGCTTATGGTGAATTGGCCGTTTAACCAACCCCAGCCACTGATGCCCCTCCCAACCCAGGATGGTGAAAGTCAGCAACACCCTCTTGCCAAGCCCCTTAGGTGGGTTCCGCGTCGCCTGCTCCAACCCTCGATTTGGCTCCTAACCCTAGTTGGTACCGTTACAGTGGTGGGAGTTGAGACCCTTGCCCCTAAGGTCGAAGCCCAGGAATTAGCCCGAGCCAGTGCCAACCAGTCGGCCCTGCTGTGGACCCAGGCCTCGTTTCCGGTTGAAAACTTTCAAACCTACACCTCTCCCTTTGGCTATCGCATCGACCCTCAAAGCGGTACCCAGCGCTTCCACTATGGCCTTGACCTAGCCGCCCCCAATGGTAGCTATATTCGCAACTGGTGGGCTGGAGAAGTGCTCTGGGTAGAAGATCAGGGTGCCTGTGGGACCTCTATGGCCATTCAGTCCGGGGAGTGGACCCATATTTACTGTCACCTCCAGGGTCACGTAGCCCGGGATGGCCAGGGGCCTTTTATCCTAGATCGCAGTGGTGGACTACAGATTCGTCAAGGCCAGATAATTCCCGCTGGAGCCCGGATTGGCCGGGTGGGCATGACTGGTCGTACTACGGGCCCCCACTTGCACTGGGGGATTCAATATCAAGGTAACTGGGTAGATCCGGCGCTGGTGTTAAGAGCAATGTATGTTAGCCAGCAAGCGGCCCTTTAAATCCCTGGCCAGATCCCTGGCTCTACTAATGGGCTTGGCCCTCCTGCTGAGCGGCTGCTTACAAGCCGATTTGACCCTACACTTTGATCACTACCGCCATGGACAACTCTCCCAGTCTATCCATCTAGGACCTAGGGGCCGAGCCCTTCTGCAGGGCTCGTTGGGCGGCTGGCTAGATGGTCTGACGGAGCGTACCGAAGCCCTGGGAGGAGAGCTCCGACTAACTACTGACGGATTTGACTGGGTCATGCCGTTTACCACGGGTGTCGATCTCATGGAGCGGTTTCAGCAGACCTGGATGGCGCCTGATGCTCAGACAACAGCGGCTGATCCGATGTTGTTACAGATTCCTGGCTTGGGAATCCTGCCCCTACGTCTGGAGGTGAGCCAGCGCCATTGGTTGCTGGTTACCCGCACCCACCTGATTTACGACCTAGACCTGCAAACCCTATCCCCATGGCTCAATCCCCAGACTCCGGAGGGGGACGTGGGGGACTCCCTGAGCTGGCGGTTACAGGTACCCTGGAACAGTGTTGTTTCGCAGCCTGGTTCGATGCCAGCAACGCTGACTAGGCCCAAGGAACTTCTGTGGTCTCTACAGCCTGGCCAATTCCATCACATTGATGTGATCTTCTGGCTCCCTAACCCGATCGGGTTAGGCACCCTAGTCATTGTTTCCCTCGTAGTACTAGGTTATTTTTTGCGCTATCGTGTGGCGAAGTTATAAATGCTGGTCTAGCTTGTTTAATAGACTTAGAGATTTGGAGACCCCAGAGCCATGAAACAAATTAACTTTGTTGTCATCTTTGTGATTGCCCTAGCCCTGGTGCTGTTTGGCATCGAAAACACTGAACCAGTGCTCATCCATATTGCCAGAGGCTTAGATATTGAGGCGCCTCTCTGTGTTGAGTTGATTATGGCTATGGGTATCGGGGCGATGCTGGCCTGGGTGTTTAGTGTCTGGGCTCAGGTGCAGAGCTATCTGTCGGTGGGTAAGCAAATGCAAGAACGAGAACTTCGGATTCAGGAGTTAGAGCAGGATGTGAAACGCTATCGGGTAGAACTGGAGGAGCAAGGTCTTTTGCTGCCAGCGTCCCCTGCCTCCGAATCATGAGGATAGGGGTAAACCTGCACCCGATAGCAGCCCCCTAGGTGATGGAAACGGTAAGATTGTCCCCATGGAGTCGAAAATTTGCCCATGTCCTCTTCCCTCGCAGAAACCGCCATTGCTTTCCTCCTCGATCTGGCAGAACGGGGAGAAATGGATCCTTGGGATGTAAAAGTGATTGAGGTAATTGATCGATTTCTTCAGAGTTTGAAGGCCCAGGCAGAGGATTTGAGTCGGCAAGGACGGACGCCCTACGAGGCCAATCTATCGGAGTCGGGCCAAGCCTTCCTCTATGCTTCTATGTTGGTTTTGCTGAAGGCCGATACCATGGTGCGGGCGGAGGCAGAGGCGGCCGTAGATGAGGAGGAACTACTTTGGGAACAGCCCTCTGCCCTCACCACTATGCCGCTGCCCCCTAACCTGGAGCACCATCTCCATCGTCGGGCGGTGGCGCCACCCCCATCACGACGGCGAGTTACCCTAGAGGAGTTGATTCAGCAACTGGAAACCATTGCCGCGGTGATGGCTGACCAAATTCCTCGATCGCGTAATCGGCGAGCTCGCCCCCAGGCCAAGCGACAGGCCGTGCGGGCGATCGCCCAATTAGCCCACCAGGAAAACCTTTCAGAAATTGCCGCTGCCCTGGAGTTGTTCTTGGATGCCTATTGGGACACCCTGGAAGGGGATCAACGCTGGCTAGACTTTGAGCACCTGCTAGAGCAGTGGCCTAGTTTTCAACCCCCCGAGCTGAAATCTACCCATGACTTTGAAACCGATCATGCTGTTGCCGTCCACGAGCGAGTTGGTGTCTTCTGGGGCTTATTGTTTCTATCTGCCCAGTCTAAGGTAGAACTTTCCCAGCAGACCTTTTATCGGGATCTCAAGGTTAGAAACCTAAACCATGATCCTCTCACGGCCGAAGAAATGGTTACTAATTCCTTTATTTCCCCCGACTAACACCGGTTTTGCACTTTTCTGGTCAGGTCTTACCACAACTGTAAGGGCTCTTTGAAGTCCAGCTAATCTCACCAATTCTAAAGGGAAAATGCGATAGCATTAGGCAAGCCAGTTATTTGTTCTATTAGTTAAACTATTTCGCCATGAAAGCCATGATTTTGGCGGCTGGAAAAGGCACTCGGGTCCGTCCGATTACCTATACCATTCCTAAACCCATGATTCCTCTGATGCAAAAACCCGTGATGGAGTTTTTGCTGGAGTTACTTCGCCAGCATGGTTTTAATCAAATTATGGTCAATGTCAGTCACCTAGCTAATGAAATTGAAGGATACTTTCGTGACGGCCAGCGATTTGGGGTGGAAATTGGCTATTCCTTTGAGGGCCGCATTGTCGATGGGGAGCTGATGGGGGAGGCCGTGGGTTCCGCTGGTGGAATGCGCAAGATTCAAGACTTTTCGCCTTTCTTCGACGATACCTTCGTGGTGCTCTGCGGAGATGCCCTGATCAACCTTAATTTGACTGAGGCGGTTCGACGCCATCGAGAGAGGGGATCCATTGCCACCATTATCACTAAAACGGTTCCTTTGAAGCAGGTGCCTAGCTATGGTGTTGTGGTCACCGATGAACATGGTCGAGTCAAGTCCTTTCAAGAAAAACCGGCGGTTGAGGATGCCCTCAGTACGGAAATTAATACCGGTATTTATATCTTTGAACCGCAGGTGTTTGACTACATCCCTTCTGGAGTCCCCTTTGACATTGGCAGCGATCTGATGCCCAAGCTGGTGACTAACCAGGCTCCCTTTTATGCTATCCCGATGGAGTTTGAGTGGGTTGATATTGGTAAGGTGCCCGACTATTGGCAGGCTATTCAAGATGTCCTGACTGGGGTAGTTAATCTGGTGGATATTCCCGGCCAGGAAATTTATCCAGGGGTCTATGCTGGTCTAAACGTTAAGGCTAATTGGGATAAGGTACACATCGAAGGGCCCGTCTATATTGGTGGCATGACTCACATTGAGGATGGTGCCACTATTATTGGCCCCAGCGCTATTGCCAACAATTGCGCTATCTGTAGTGGGGCGATCGTCGATAAAAGCGTGATCTTTGAGTACTCTCGCATTGGCCCCGGTGTACGGCTAGTTGATAAGCTAGTATTTGGCCGGTACTGCGTGGATAAGAGTGGCGCCTCCATCGATATGAAGGCCGCGGCCCTAGACTGGCTGATTACGGACACCCGTCAGGACTTTCCCCTGGAACCGCCCATGGAGCATCAAGCTATTGTGGAGTTATTGCAACAACATGCTTAAGCTCTTTAGCCTGTCCTGCCGTCTATTGGCAGAAAACCGAACCGCCCTAGACCGTTGACTTTGCTAGGCTAGAGCTAAATGTTAGGAGATATGCCATGGCGGCGACTGGCTTCAAGGATTATTACGCGCTGCTGGGGGTCAGCCGAACGGCCTCAATCGATGAGATTAAGCAATCATTCCGAAAGTTGGCCCGTAAATATCACCCCGATGTGAACCCGGGGGATAAGGCTGCTGAGGCTAAATTTAAAGAGGTCAGCGAGGCCTATGAGGTGCTGTCGGATCCTGACAAGCGCAAGAAGTATGATCAGTTTGGCCAATACTGGCAGCAAGCCGATCGGGCTGGTGGCCCGACCTACGCAGGTAGCCCAGGGGACTTTGGCGGGTTTGACTTTAGTGCCTACGGCAGCTTTGACGAGTTTATTAATGAGTTGCTGGGTCGCTTCGCCGGGGGCACGCCTGGGGGCCGGACCCGCAGTTACTCCTATGGCGGTGGCGGCGGGAGTGGGTTTGGGTTTGATACTGGGGCACCGACCCAGTCCTTCGATCAAGAAGCTAACATTAGTCTTACCTTGAGTGAGGCTTTCCACGGTACCCAGAAGCGCCTGCGGATTGGTAATGATGAGGTCGAGGTGAGGATTCCACCAGGGGCTAAGCAGGGTAGTAAGGTACGCTTAAAGGGCAAGGGGCAACTTAACCCTTACGCTAAGCAGCGGGGCGATATTTACCTGGTGGTACAGCTGGCCCCACACCCCCTCTTTAAGTTAGAGGGCGAGAACCTGGTTTGTGAGGTGCCGATCACCCCCGATGAAGCGGTTTTGGGAGGCAAGGTTGAGGTACCTACGCCAGAGGGGAGCGTGTCGATGAATTTGCCAGCAGCAATTAAATCAGGGCAGACCCTGCGGTTGCGAGGTAAGGGGTGGCCCAGTCCTAAGGGCGATCGCGGCGATCAACTGGTGAAGGTGGTCATTACCCCACCGGCCCAACCCACCTCGGAAGAACGGCAGCTCTACGAGAAAATCCGTGATAGCCGCCGGAGTAATCCCCGTCAAGCTCTCCTCAACCAGCGGCTCTAACTCTCCTGGGCCAGTCTTTTCCCAGGCCCAGTTGGTGACCTGCGAGCATAAGGTGTTAAGATAGCTAGGGCTAAGGGCACGTAGCTCAGTTGGATAGAGCACTAGATTCCGGTTCTAGGTGTCGGGGGTTCGAATCCCTCCGTGCTCGTTGAGTATATTTAGCTTTGACCAGAACGTTTAGGGCAGGGTAAGTCAGTGAACGCGAAGGTTGGACAAAAGTATTCTGGCAGCCTATAGCCCCATCATCTGGCAGTAGGGCTATGACGTCAGGCTAATTCTCCATTGTGGTTTTCCTGGCTAGGGCTGGTGGGAGATGGGAGTGTGTCACCCTACCGTCGGCCATGGTGATAATCCGTTGACTGTGGCGAGCCACCTCCGGGGAATGGGTCACCATCACAATGGTCATTTTTTGGGCGTGCAGGGCTCGGAAAATCTCGAGCACTTCAGCGGCGGATTGGGAGTCGAGGGCGCCAGTCGGTTCGTCCGCTAACAGAAGTACAGGACGGGTGACAATGGCCCGGGCGATCGCCACCCGCTGCTGTTGTCCTCCAGACAATTGGCTAGGACGGCGATCGAGCCGGTGTTCTAGCCCCAGGTAGCGCAGGGCAACAATGGCACGGCGACGGCGTAGACCAGGGGAGAGACCAGCGTACATCAGAGGTAAAATCACGTTGTCTAGAGCGGTTAAGTTCGGTAACAGCTCATAGCGCTGAAAAACAAAGCCAATTTTGCGGTTACGCACCCGTGCCAGTTGGGTTTTATTGAGCTGGGAGACATCCACCCCATCCAGGTAGTAGTGGCCCTCACTAGGTCGGTCTAGACAGCCGATCAGGTTCATTAAGGTGGACTTGCCAGAGCCTGATTGACCCATGATGGCGCAGTATTCCCCGAGGCTAATCGAGAGATTAATGCGATCGCAAGCCCTGACCGCCGCCTCGCCGCGGCCAAACATTCGGGAGATATTTTCTAAGGTGACAATTTCCCTGGTCACAGCTACCTGTCCAGCCAAGTTGAGGGATACGGTGGTATTGGCCATGATGGCCAGGCCCAGCCCTGACGGTTGCTCAACCGCCCATTATTTTCCACTCCATTCTGTAAAAAATTGTAATAGAAGCTACCCTTAAACCCGTCTAAATTAACAATTAAAGTGTTTAAAAAAATAATCTAGCTATCAGTGAGACCATCAGCATGACTAACTTATCAACTGAGCTGCGGGAAGGCACCAAGAAAGCCCACACCATGGCCGAAAATATGGGGTTCGTACGGTGCTTTTTGCGGGGAGTCGTGG
>CAYVMR010000035.1:0-16681 GCA_964452545.1 uncultured bacterium | reverse complement strand
TAGGGTCCAGTCTGACGAACTATCGGCAGAGGGTGTGCCCGGCGGAACTGCTGACCGCCCAGGAGCGTCGCCACCCCAACTTTTGGACCCCCGCCGACCCCGAATACCCAGCGCTGCTGTTTGAAATTGCCGATCCGCCTCCCCTGCTCTATTATCGAGGCCGGCCTGAACTGGCTCTGGCCCTGCAGACCTTGCCCTCCGTTGCCATGGTCGGCACCCGGGCGCCCTCTGACTACGGCCAACGCTGGACGCGACGATTGGTGCAGCAGTTGGTAGCCCAGGATGTGGTGATTGTGTCAGGCCTGGCCAGTGGCATTGATCGCGAAGCCCACAGCCAAACCCTAGAAAATGGAGGCCATACGATCGCGGTGATCGGCACCGGCGTTGATCAGACCTATCCCTGGAGCAATCGCCACCTACAACACCGTATCGCCCAGGAAGGCCTACTGCTAAGTGAGTACGAGAATGGCACTCCCCCCGATCGGGTCCATTTTCCCCGTCGCAATCGGATTATTGCTGGCCTCAGTCGGATCGTGGCGGTGACAGAGGCGCCGCTGCGATCGGGGGCCCTGATTACTGCACGGTTGGCCAATGACTATGGGCGAGACGTATTTGCGCTGCCGGGCTGCCTGGATAATCCCTCCAGCCTGGGCTGTCTGGACCTGATTCGCCAGGGGGCGCAACTGATTATGGACGAGACCACCTTAATCCAGGAATTGGCTAAAATCCCCCGGTTAGACACCCAAGCCCCCGCCAGATCCGACACGATCTCCCCTGAAATATCTCTGCCGCTGTTCTCAGCGACATCGGTTGGGGCCGATCTGCAGCGGGTACTAGGGGAAATTGGCCAGGTACCTATGACCGTCGACCAAATTGCTCTGAAAGTGGAAAAAACCACCAGCGAGCTCCTCAGTAGCCTGGCCCAGCTAGAATTAATGGGGTTGATCACCCTACTGCCCGGCATGCGTTACCAGCGCCGCTAGCTATAGCCATCATCGTAGGGTAGGCAGAACTCCTCAAAAAACTCAAAGCAAAGGCTACCCATAGCAATCACATCCCCCTCTTGCAGTTGATAGGGATGGGCGGGGGTCAGGGGTTTGCCATTGACGAGAGTCCCCACTGTTGTGCCCAAGTCAGTCAAGGCGAAACCCATTTCAGGGTTGAAACTGAGGCCAGCGTGGTAGGGAGCCACCCCAAATTCAACCGCCAGCACCTTACAATCGACCCCTCGTCCGATCAACCAATGGCATCCACAGGCAGTGACCTGAAGGGACTGGTGACGGTTCAGGTTACTGGCCATAAATCCCTGACGGCCAACTACGATACCTTGCAGATAGCGACCAGACACTCGACAGTTATGGGGTGCGGTCAAGATCGGGTCAATAACATTAGCGACCTGTTCCAGGTCGTACTTAAGGTTACGGAGCAAGGCATCTAAAAGGTTAGGGCTAGGGCAGGGCTGCCGCCACCGATAGCCCGCTGAGCGCCCTAACCCGACATGGGGACCTGGGTCCAATCCTGGCGGGGTGACATACTCATACCGGGCGTCAGCCGATTCGTAAGGATGGGGATAAGCGGATGTCATAAGCGATCATTACTCCATAGTTTTAAAGCCATGGCTATCTTCCCCATGGCATAGGCCAGTCAGACCACCTAATTGGGCTCAGGACTTGAGTAATCAGCTGTGTCCTAAGCGGTTTGACGAAATTCAAATCCTGCCCTCTAGCCTTCCTAGAGATCGCAGTCCAGCAGAGCACCTGAAAACTATCCGCAGCATGGCTAGGCTCGTGGGGAGTCACCCTGGCAAAGTTCCAGCCTCCACCACTACAGACATAGAGCCGTAGCCAAGTGCGATGGGGCAGAGGCGAGGCAGAAGGCCTACCCAATAGCGGCTTTCACCGGTCCACTGGAGCCTAGGCAGTTTGGCTAAAGCGATCACTAGCCAGCTATCAGCTTAGACTCTAAAATAACTCGAGTCATGAACTGAGTCTAAGTAATTTCTCGTACACTTTAGAATTGAAACATACCGTTACCTTGTTTAACAGCCCTCCCCCTGTCCGTATATTTACAGTTTTGCCTGGCCCTTAGGAAAGGCCAGTGTTCCGCTCAAAAACTTTGATTATGAAGATTCTGAGCAAGACCCCTAGTTTCAAGGAAGAGCACCCATTTCTCCAGGACCTGGATGACTGCCTCTGCAAAACTAGTGGACTGGTTGTTAGGGTGGGCCGTAAATCGTCAATATCTAGCCTGGAATCGCCTTACCATAGGCTATGGCTGTTTTTATTGGCTCTGCTGCGATGGGCAATCACTCCCCTAAGATCTGGCAAAAACCGACGCTGTGGCTAATCCTAGGGGCGTTGCTGCTGATTGGTGGGGGGGTGCTTGCATCCTGGCGCCATGGTCAAGAGCAGCGCCAGTTAGCCGCAGAACAGGCGGCCCTACCACCACCCCAGCAGGTGCGGGTGGTGGCCCTGGGGCGGATCGAGCCCGCCAGTCGAGTGATTAAAGTGGCCGCCGCCGAGGCTGGTCGCCTCGATCGCCTATTGGTCAGCCAGGGAGACCAGGTGGAGAAAGGACAAATTCTGGCCTATCTGGATCGCTATCCCGTACGCCAGGCCGAGAGCGACTACGCGGCGAGTCTTCTGGCGGAGGCCAGGGCCCAACAGCTAGCGGATATTGCCCTGGGTCAGGCCCAGGTGGCGGAGGCGGTTAGCCGCCTGGATCAGATTGATGCTCCTCAACAGGCGGCGATCGCCGCCCAGGCCGCCACCATCCAAAGCCTGCAGGCCCAGCTAGGGGTGGCAGAAATTGATCTGGCCCGGTTCCAGCAATTAAGTCAGTCTGGGGCACTGCCCCGCCAGGAAGTCGACCGACAGGCGGCCACCGTCGACCGACTACGGGCCGACTTAAACAGTGCCACCGCCACCAAGCAACGCCTGGAGACCAGTCGCACCAGTGATTTGCGCCAGGCCCAGGCCCAGCGGAGGGCGACCCAAGTCAACGCTGAGCGCAATCAGTTGAATAGTCGGGTCGACTCCGCTGCCCAAAGCTTAGCCCTGGCGGAGGCCCAGCTAGCCCTCACCCTGATTCGGGCACCCCAGGCTGGACAGGTACTAGACATCTACGCCTACCCGGGGGAAGCCATCTCCCCCACTGGCGGTCCGGTGTTGGCCCTGGGGGAAACCACCCAGATGGTGGTGGTGGCGGAGGTTTACGAAAGCGACATTGGACTGGTGAAACTGGGCCAAGCCGCCACCATCACCAGCCGTAACGGCGCCTTTAGCCAGACCCTAACCGGTAAGGTGGCGGAAATTGGTTTGCAAATCGCTAAAAATGACATCCTGGACGACGATCCCGCGGCTAATGCCGATGCCCGGGTGGTGGAGGTGCGAGTTCAGCTTGATCAGAGCCAGGTGGTGGCCGGCCTCACCAACTTGCAGGTGGATGTAGCTATTGATATTCAGACAGGAGGTTAGGGCGTGGCCCCGATTCCCCTAGCTTGGTATAACCTTCGCCACCAGCGATCGCGGCTGCTAGTGGCGGTGGCAGGGGTAAGCTTTGCCGTGCTGTTGATCTTTATGAACCTGGGCTTTTTGGGTGCCCTGGTGAACACCACCACTAATTTTTACGATCGCTTCAATGCCGATATTTTTTTGCTTTCCCCCCAGTCCCTGGAGATCAGTAGCACCAAAACCTTTCCTCGAGAACGCCTATACCAAACCGCTGGGATTGCCGGCGTCCAGCAGGCCATGCCCCTCTACGCCGACTATACCCTCTGGAAAAACCCTGAAACCAAAAACAGCCGGGCCATGTTTGTCTACGGCTTTAACCCCAGGGATCCGGTATTTCTAATGCCAGAGTTAACCACCACAGCCGCCATCACCGCCCTGCAACGCCCCTACACCACCTTTATCGACCGCCGCTCTCGCCCCGAGTTTGGCCCCCAAACCCTAGGGTTAGAAACCGAGGCAGATCAGCGCCGCATTACCATTGTCGGCCAGTACGACTTGGGCGGGGGCTTTGCCGCCGATGGCACCCTGATTATGAGCGATCAAAACTTTCACCGCTATCTCGCCCCTCGTACCCTAGGCCAAGTCAACCTGGGGCTGGTGTTGTTAGAGTCAGGGGCTAACCTGGAACAGGTACAGGCCGCCATCCGCGATCGCCTACCGGAGGATGTCGCCGTTTACACCAAGGCAGAAATCATCCGCAAAGAAGCCCAATACTGGATCCAAACCACCTCCATTGGCTTTATCTTCGGCCTGGGGGTGCTGGTGTCGTTTGTAGTGGGCACCGTGATTGTTTATCAAATTCTTTACACCGACATCCGCGACCACCTGCGAGAGTACGCTACCCTCAAGGCCATGGGGTATAGCAGCGGCTATCTATTTAAGACGGTATTGCAGGAGGCGTTGATCTTGGCCTTCATGGGGTACATTCCTGGGTTTCTGCTGGCGGTAGGGCTCTACCGCTTTACCGCCCAAGCCACCGCTGGCACCCTACCCATGGAAATGGGGCTGCCTCGCACCCTGTTTGTACTATCCTTAACGGTCTTAATGTGTAGTCTATCGGGGCTCATTTCTGTGCGCCGGGCGGTCACCGCCGATCCGGCCGAGGTGTTTGCCTAGGGGTTCAACCCCAGGAGGGCCCACCCCTAACCTGGTGAGTCGAGTCCAGGATGTTATGGCCGTCGCAGAGGATTGGGTCTATGAACCAGGGTGATTACCAGCGCCAGATTGTCTACCGCCTACTGCTCACCAGTCTTTGGGCCAATCTTTTGCTATTAGCGGTGGAAGCCCTGGGGGGCTGGGCTAGCCAATCCCTGACCCTACTGGCAGAAGCCCTCCATACCCTAGTGGATGGCTTTAGTACCGTTCTCAGTGTGGTGGCGGTGACCTCCCCCCAACGGCAGATGGGCCGGGAGGTTTGGGGCCACGGCCGAGCGGAGGTGGCCGGCACCCTGGTATTGTGTGCTTTTTTAGGGTTTACCGGCGTTAGTTTAGGGCTGATTGCCCTGGGGCAGCTCATGGCCGCCCTGGGGGGAGACCGTGATGCCCTATTGGTGTCCCTGCCCACCCAGGTGCTCTGGTTCACCGCCACCATGGTGATTTTAAATGTCGCCTTTGGCCTCTACAGCAGCTATCAAGCTCGCAGCCTGAATAGTCTGGCCCTGAAACTGAATACCCAGCATTTTTTGGCCGATGCCTGGCTAAGCTTGGTAATGGTGGGCGTCCTGTTGGCCATTTGGCAAAACCAACGCTGGCTAGACCCAGTTTATGCCGTACTCCTGTTACCCTTGGTGGCTCGCAGTCTGTGGCGGGTGCTAAACGAACAACTACCCATGTTGCTCCGCCCCACCGCCATTGCCCCAGAGGCGATCGCCCACCTGGTCACCCAGATAGAAGGAGTGACCCACTGTAAGCGGATTCGCTCACGGGGGATGGTAGGCCGCCAGGTATGGATTGAGTTACACCTGGTGCTGCACCCAGAATGGATGACGGCGGCTGACCAGATTGGTGAGCAAATTGAGGCCCGCCTACGGCATCAGTACGGCCCCCTGCGCACCCAGGTTTGGGTGGAGGCAGCGGCCACCCAGACCGATCACTACCAGGGGACCGATCTACCCTACCCTGTGCCCCCCTTTGACCCAGGCTAGGGAGGCGGCCTCAAGTACTTTGGCTAATCGCCAGGGGGCTCGAGAGACAGGCGGGGAAAGCGAGGATGGTCCACAATCAACCCAGCCAATTGTCTAGCGCCATAGAGGTTGATATGACTCGGGTCAGCAAAAAAATGGGATTGCCAACGCCACTGTTCTAACAGGTCAATCACCACCATCCCCCCCGCCCTATGGTGGGTTTCTAGAAACGCTTGAAACTGACGCTCGTGACGAAGCCTGGCCGGGTCCAGATAGTCGTTGCTGAGGGGCAGGTTAATAAACACCAGGGGAATGCGGCGTTCCTGTAGAAAGGCAACCACGGCCTCGAGGGAGAGCCGTTGTACCCCATCCAGACGAAAAGAGCGATAGGTGTCGTCGTACTGTCCACGGACCCGCGGAAAGGATTGGTAGTATCGTTCTGGATTAAATTGATCGTTAACCTTGAGAAATCCCTGACTGGTAATGGGGCTGGCGGGAATGGTGCCCGGTTCTGGCGAGGGGGCGGGCGGGGCTTGCAAGGTCAGCTGTTGCCCCCCCTGGACGGCGGAAAAACCCGGTGAAACCAGGATCTCAGCAAAGGTGCGATCGAGGCGGCCACTGTTAAACCCCCGGGACCCCTCCGCCCAAATCACCATCCGGGGCAGGAGATCGGGCCCCAGCAACTGTCGCATCAAAAAACTGACCACCTGGGCCGTGGCCCCATTCACCCCGAAATTGTAAACCCTGGCACCAGCGTACCCCTGGCTGGCCAAGCTCTGCTCCAGGAATTGGGGATCAAGACCCTGTAGCGCTCGCGAACTACCCACAATCAAGATATCCGGTGGACCCAGGGCCGCCACATAGGAGTAATAGGAACTTAGCTGTTCATCCAAAATATCGCTGCCCAGGGGCGGAAACACCCTGGATAATCCCTGCTGTCTGGCCCGTTGCTGAGCCACCTGCAGGTTATGCAAGTATTCCTGGGCCCGCCGCTGACTGAAGGTGGAACGTTGATCCTGCTCCGTAATTTGGCTGAGGAAAACCAGAGATTTCCCCCAGTGTTCACTCACCTGTAGCCAGTCTCGGCTGCTCGCCGCGGTCTGAGCCAGTTGAGCCGCCTGGTTGGCCGCCGTGATCGCCTGATACCAACGCTGATCGTCGGTTGTTGGGATCAGGCCCATCCCTGAGCCGACTGAGCCAGGACCCGGTGGGGCCAGGCTGCAGGAATAGGCGATCAGCCCTAAGCCCAGGGGACCCGTCAACCATCCAAAAAATGTCACCATCCGTCGGAGCATGGATCGGGTAATCGGTATGGGATTGTGCGATTACGGCCATGTATCAATTGTTTTCATTGTAGCGGCAGATCCTAGCGATCGATTAGGGCGATTCGCCGGGACTCTGCCTGGGCCTTAATCCATCTCAACCCCTCAGTTAATTAAAGGAACACTCCACAGTAATCCTCAGATTACTGGAGGCCGTCCCCTTGGTGACGTAGGGCACCCCGGCTTCCCCCCCCACCTGTAGGCCAAACTCTAGGACAACTTTGTCGACGTTAGCGCTGGCCAAATCCTTAAAGGCGTTCATTGTACAATTAGTATAGGTACGAATCGTCCCCTCCAGGGCCTTAAAGTTCAGCGCCTTCCCACTCTCCAACCCTGTCATGTCCGGCGTTCCCCAGGTTAAGCCCTTAGCGGTGCGGGTTGTTTCCACCTCTGGGTGAGGGTCAGCCTTGGGGGGGTCGGGAATCACCACATTTTCAGTGGCCTCCATATAGATTTCGCTACCATCCTCCAGCCGAATCGCAATTAATTCCGTCATAGTGCACCCTTTGATGGTTAGAGTATAGATGTCCTAGTCTAGAATTCCCATCCCTGATCAATTCTATCCATGGCGGCAATCCACCGACGATATTAGTATTGTCCCAACCCCCAGGGAACGGGAATTTCCGCTATAACAAAAAACGAGTACTCTAGCCCCAGCAGACGGCCATGACTGAGCTAAGCACGGATCTTAAAAGCCATCCCGGCGACGTTCTATACCTGGCGGAAGAGGCTCAGCAAATTTTAAGCCTGGCCATTGCCCGGGAGGTCGAAAGTGGGGAGCTCTCTCGCCAACAATTACTGGAGATTGCCGAGGAATTGGGGATTTCAGCTCAAACTTTGGCGATCGCTGAGACGGAGTGGCAACTGCAAAAGCAAGATCAAATCGATCAACAGGTCTTTGATCGCCAGCGTCGCCAACGGTTTCACCACGGGTTGGCCCGCTTTTTGATTGTGGGTGGTTTTCTGATTGCCTTTGACTGGCTGGCCGGGGGTAGCCTGACCTGGCTCCTTTACCTCCTGCTTGGTCCCTGGGCGCTGCAGCTGACCTGGCGGGGCTGGTGTATCTATCGCCCCAATGAGTATGCCTATAGCCAGGACTTTCAGCGCTGGCGGCGGCGTCAGCGGATGGGGCAAGCTGTTAAGGGGGCGGTCAGGCGGTTGTTGGGCGCTTAGGTTAAGCCTCATCGCCTAGGGGTACTCAATTTCCTGGAGATGACTTCACCGTAGACAAAGGCACCGTCTGGCGGCAGGCTAATCTGACCCGGGGGATGGCGGCTGGACGATCGCCGGCTTAACCGCCACCCCAGTGATCAGTTCCACCACGTTCATGCCATTATTAATCACCCCCGGTACACTAGGATAACCAGCACTGGCCCCCACCAACACCAGGTTGGGCAGCTCGGTCTGGTAACCCAAACGGTGTAGCCCCACCTGGCGGGGGACCAGGTTCGCTCCATAGATATTGCCCTCTGGTTGCCCCAGGAAATGTTCGCTGGTGGTGGGGGTACCGTAGATTTTCATGCGGACGTAACGATCTACGTCCGGGATTAAATCCCTGAGGCTGCCCATTACCCCTGCATACACTTGCCGTTTCCTGGCTTTGTAAGCCTGGGGATCGCTATCCTGGAGTTGCTTGAAGGGAGCGTAGGAACAGACGGTAGCGACCTCCAGAACGTGATGGCCAGCGGGTGCCATACCCGGTGCACTGGATTTGAGAGTGGGGCAGGAGAGGAAAATCCAGGGATGGTCAAGCTGGCCAGCCAGCTGCTGTCGATATTCCTGATTAAGGTCACCGGCGGGATAGTACCAGATGTTCCAGTTGCCTAGACCATAGTTTTGGGGTTGGAAGCGATCGTCTAAGCCCAGGTAGATATTAAAAGCACTGGCGGAATAGTCATAGTCGGTGAGCCGATGGTGTTCCTTGGCACTAAGCCCATGGCCATGCATCAGGGAAACCGTCAGTTTAGGGTCCAGATCACTAATATAATGACAGCGAGCGACATAGTCAGTCCCCCCGGCGGTTACCCAAGCGACCTGGTGGTCACGGACCTCAATATGTTCTACCGGAGTTTGATAACGCACCGTACCGCCCCCCTGCAGAATGCTATCCACGATCGCCTCCACAAACCCTTTAAAGTGATGTTCTGGGTAGTAGGCACCGGCGCTGTAGTCCGACACCAGAGCCGTGTGGGTGAGCAGGGCCACCTCCTCTGGAGGCAGAGCGTAGTCACCACTTTGCCCAGCCAGGATAGCCTGCAGTCGGGGGGATAGACCACAGTGCTGGTAAAGGTCCTGCAGGGTCCAGTGGCGTTTTTCAAACAGGGTCCAGTATTTCGGTAGTTTTAGCCAGTCAGACCAGCGCCGATCATACCAGCGCACCTCTTGGTTAAGTTGGTGAATGGCCTGGTGTAGCTGCTGGATCGTGTTGCAGTAGGCATTAATCGGCCCGGATTCCTCTGGGAACTGACCTAGCAGTCGATGGCGCAGATTCTCCCACCCCAGGGGAATGGCAAAATCCACACTGGGGGTGATCACCCGGTCGATGCAGTTGGGGTCGAGGGAGTTAAAGGCCACCGGCTGGCCAATGTAGTGGAGAAATTGATCAATCGCTTCCCCTGGACCACATTGGGAAATGTAGTGAACGTCAGCGCAGAAGCTGTAGGGGCCATAGTCGAAGCTGTGGCAACAGCCTCCCGGCAGGTAGTGTTTTTCTAGCACGGCCACCCGATGGCCCTGGCGGGTCAGGCAAGCGGCGGCGGCTAGCCCGCCTAGGCCAGCACCTAGAATCACATAGTCAAAGAGTTCCATGGTCCATACCTCACGCTAAAGAACATCTTGACTTGACAGGGTCAGGAGTACCGGCCAACCAGGGCGACATCTCCGCCTTGCCATTGCTATCTTCATCTTCCCCCTGGGTTTAACGCCCTGGGAGAAAACGATAGAAAACGATGACAAATGCCAAAAAAATATAGCTTTCTGTCACGAGAATGTCAGTGCCCAACCCTGGGTCGAGGAGCAACGGTTTTATAGGGGCGCTGCCATAGGTTTCAAACAACCTCTAAAATGGTGACAGTACCTGGGTCACGGGAGCAGACCTATGTTTGACAGCCTGTCATTGTGGCTTTATCACCTCGGTCAGTGGGCCACCGATCTGGTGAATGGCCAGCTCACCCACCTATCACTGGTGAGTCTAGCCTTGGTGGGCTTAGCGGGATTGGTCACCAGTCTATCCCCTTGCTTGCTGTCTATGCTGCCCATCATGGTGGGCTATATGGGGGGGTACGAGGTGGAAAATCAGTGGCAAGCCACCCTGCGATCGCTGGGGTTTGGCCTAGGCTTAGCGACCACCTTAGCCATCCTGGGGTTAACGGCTGGGCTGTTTGGCTATGTCTATGGTCAGGTGGCGATTGGTCTACCCATTGCCGTGAGTCTGCTGGCGATTATCATGGGCCTCAACCTACTGGGGTTAGTTCCCCTTTCCTTTCCTGGTGTAGCAGGTCTGGATATGGTGGATTGGCCCCTGCCAGCCTGGGTTAAAGCCTACCTGCTGGGGCTAAGCTTCGGCATTGTGGCCTCTCCCTGCAGTACCCCGGTGCTGGCTAGCTTGCTAGCCTGGGTCTCGGCTAGCCAAAACCCCCTGCTGGGAGGGGGGCTCTTGCTGGCCTATGCGATCGGCTATGTGCTACCGCTAGTGCTAGCGGGAACCTTCACCGGCAGTCTGAAGCGCCTGCTAGAGCTGCGTCAGTGGTCCGGTTGGCTAACCCCGGCTAGCGGCGTATTATTGCTGGTGTTTGGGGTGTTTTCCCTGCTCACCCGGCTGCTGCCAACCACCCCGGTTTAACCTCCTGAGTCAATTCTTAGCATGACCCCTTCTCCAGTTCCTGTCACCGATTGGCGGGCCGGCCTGCGCCAATACCTGCGCCAAGACCTGTTGCCCCTGCTGGCAGATCTGCGACTCGCAATTGTGCTTTTACTGACGATCGCCCTATTTAGCATCGCCGGTACGGTAATTGAACAGGGCCAGTCAGTAGATTTTTACCAAGGGAATTATCCCGAGGATCCCGCCCTGTTTGGCTTCCTCAGTTGGAAGCTGATTCTCACCCTGGGTCTTGACCAGGTCTATCGTACCTGGTGGTTTCTCACCCTGTTAATACTATTTGGCGCCAGTCTCACCGCCTGTACCTTTACCCGACAGTTTCCCGCCCTCAGTGCGGCCCAGCGCTGGCAATATTATCGCCAACCACGACAGTTTGAAAAGCTGACCCTGAGCACAGAGCTGAGTCAGGGGGATCTGACGACTCTATCCGAAGCCCTCAGACAACGGGGCTATCGTATCTTTCAGCAGGATAACAGCCTCTATGCCCGCAAGGGCTTGGTGGGTCGGATTGGGCCGATCATTGTCCACGCCAGCATGTTGCTGATTTTACTGGGAGCGGTTTGGGGGGCGATGACGGGTTTCTTTGCCCAGGAGCTGGTCACCAGTGGGGAAACGTTTCAGGTGCGAAACATTTTCCAGGCCGGCCCCTGGGCTGCCGCTCAACTCCCCCAAGACTGGGCGGTTCGGGTGAATCGGTTCTGGATTGACTATACGCCCGCGGGGGACATTGATCAGTTTTATTCCGATTTGTCGGTGCTCGATCGCTCGGGAACTGAGGTCGATCGCCAGACCATTTCCGTTAACCATCCCTTACGTCACCAGGGTGTCACCCTTTACCAGGCCGATTGGGGGATTGGGGCGGTGCGGGTGACGTTAAATAACAGTCCGGTGCTGCAACTACCGATGAAGTCCATTGACAACCAGGGTGCCCGGTTTTGGGGCACCTGGGTACCCACCCAACCCGATCTTAGCGCCGGCGTCACCCTGCTGGCCCAAGACCTGCAGGGGTCAGTATTACTCTATGACGAGGCCGGTAAACTGATAGCGACGCTGCGTCAGGGCATGGCTACGGAGGTCAATGGTGTGACCCTAGCCCTGGTGGAGGTGATGGGTAGTACCGGGTTGCAGATTAAGGCGGATCCAGGGGTTCCCCTGGTGTATGCTGGCTTTGGGCTGCTCATGGTGGGGGTGATCATGAGCTACGTCTCCCATTCCCAGGTATGGGCCCTGACAGACCAGGGTAAGCTCTATCTGGGTGGCCGCACCAACCGGGCCCAAGTCACCTTTGAGCGCGAAATGCTGGGTCTGATGGCAGCTTGCCAGGGGACAGACTGAGACCGGGCTTGGGCGAAGAGCAGGGGGTCTTAGCTAAACTCTTAGGGGGGTAGGCTAGCGATCGCATCGATCACCTGGCCAGCCGCAGGGGCCGGCCACCCCCCCTCCCCCCGTCGACCGGCTTGCAAAATGAAGCGTAAACCATAGGCTTGGGGATGACCCTCCACCTCTAGCCAGATATGCTCCGATTCCACTTCGCAGGTGAGCTGCTCCTCCGCCATCAGGTGATCGGCCATGGCGTTGAGAGTGGCAACCAACTCCTGGGCCAAACGGCGAAAGTCATGGAATTCCTGATCGGTCAGCTCCATGGCCCACCCCGCTCCCCCGAGAAGACCGGGATAATCAAGGACATGGGCATCCCACCCAAGTCGCCATCCCGGTCCCTCTTGAATTAACCGTTCACAGGGGTTAGTAGACACGACTCAAAATATATCAACCGCAAATCCCGATCATTGGACTGACCAGACCGGAGAAGACCAGCCTTCACCGAAACCGTCAATTGAGCTGGGCCATGGCCAAGACTGTCCTCACAGAACTAGTCCCAGCCATGGCCCAGACCTATGAGGTAGGCTATTCACCAATAATTTCTGGCTGGGTCAGCTCGTCGGACATTTCCACAATGGCTCGCAACACCGGCTTCATTTTGGGATCTTCGTAGTTTTCAAAGTCTTCAAAACGCCGCCGTTGAGCCCGATTGGCGACTTGCACCGTAATCCGATAGCGATTTGAGGCCGCTCTAATCAAGTCTTCGGTACGACGCATCAACTGCGTACTGTCGAAGGGGTGACGCTTAAGCATGGAAAACCTAGGGCAACAACCAGAAGATCAACGCCTATCTTATCAAGAATTTGCCGCTAGGCGGAGGAGACCCCTGGCCATGGAACTGGTGAGGACAGCCTTAGGGATGCCTTCTGGGGTCGGGCCCAAGATATCTTTAAAGGCATTGGTCGTAAGACTTTGTTACAATGGGTACACTGTGCGCGCAGGAGAACCCTCACTATGATTAAGACTCAGTCGACAAAGCCCGTGGTCATTTCGCCGTCTATCCTATCGGCAGATTTTAGCCGTCTCGGGGAAGAAATTCAGGCGGCGGATCAAGCCGGAGCCGATTGGATCCATGTTGATGTGATGGATGGTCGCTTTGTTCCTAACATCACCATTGGTCCCCTAATCGTCCAAGCCATTCGTCCCTTCACCGAGAAGCCCCTCGACGTCCATTTGATGATTGTCGAGCCCGAGAAGTATGTTGCCGAGTTTGCTAAGGCTGGAGCGGATATTATTTCCGTCCATGCTGAACACAATGCCTCTCCCCACCTGCACCGCACCCTGGGACAAATTAAGGAGCTTGGTAAACAAGCTGGAGTCGTATTAAACCCCTCCTCCCCCTTAGCCCTTATTGAGCACGTCCTCGACCTCTGCGACCTGGTCCTAATTATGAGTGTTAATCCTGGTTTTGGTGGTCAGAGCTTTATTGCCTCCATGGTTTCCAAGATTCGAGATCTTCGCACGATGTGTGACGAACGGGGTCTCGATCCCTGGATTGAGGTGGACGGTGGTCTCAAGGTCAACAACACCTGGCAGGTGTTAGAAGCAGGGGCCAATGCGATTGTGGCTGGATCAGCCGTATTTAATGCCCCAGATTATGCCGCGGCGATCGAGGGTATTCGCCATAGCAAGCGGCCTAGTCCTGAGCTAGCGATGGTGTAGGGTTAGTCTTAGGGTTTAGACCTGCAGAACAAGCTATGACCCCTCGGCCTGAGGTGGCGGTGGCGATTCTATACCAAAGCAACCAGGTTCTGCTGCAGTTACGGGATGACCACCCAGGCATCATCTACCCTGGCCAATGGGGCTTTTTTGGGGGTCACCTGGAACCTGGGGAAACCCCCCTGGCTGCCCTGCAGCGGGAACTACAAGAGGAAATTGGCTATTGTCCACCGCAACTGAACCTATTTCGGTGCTGCGAAACCGATCAAGTGATTCGCCATGTTTTCTACGGGCCTTTGTCGGTATCCTTAACCGATCTGGTCTTACAGGAAGGATGGGACCTTGGGCTGTGGTCCAAGGCTGAGGTGATTGCCGGCCAACACTATTCCTCCCGAGCTGGGCAGTTTCGTCGGATCGCCGCTCCACACCAAGAGATTTTGCTGTCTTTTTTAGAACAGCCGCCCGTCAATATTCTGGGATAAAGTAGGGGAGTTGATGTCCGTGGCCAAGTTATTGGAACAGTTAGAACTACCCCTGGATGTCCCCGAGACCGATCTACAGCTCCCGCCCTATCAGGTGCGTGAAAGTGGTCGAGCCCGCCATGTATCGATTAAGGTGCATCTAAATGGCCAGGTTGAGGTGGTTGTGCCCCACGGGTTTGATCACTCCCAACTGCCCCAGGTCTTACAACGTCGCCAGGCCTGGCTACGACAGACAGTCGAGCAACTGCAGCGTCAAACCGCCAGTTTGGCCCAGGATCATTTTGAAAGCAAACCCCAGCAACTGCACTTGAGATGCCGTCGAGAAACCTGGCAAATACTCTACCAGGAAGGGGCTCCCCAGTCCCTTGCCCTCACCCAAGTCAGCCCCCTTACCTTACTATTGCGGGGTCAGCTAGACTCGGCATCAACCTGCCGTGATCTGCTGCGACAGTGGTTAGTCCGTAAAGCGCGGGCTGAATTTGCTCCCTGGCTGCGGGACTTGAGCTTTGATCTAAAGCTACCCTTTCAACGGGTTTCAATTCGTGGCCAGAAAACTCGGTGGGCTAGCTGTTCAAGCCATCAAGACATCAGCTTGAACTATAAGCTTCTATTCTTACCCGCTGATTTAGTACACTATGTCTTTGTTCACGAACTCTGTCACACCATCCACATGAACCACTCTGAAGATTTTTGGCAGTTGGTGGCGGACAACTATCCTCCGTACCAAGCCAGTCGCCAGCAAATTCGCGAGGCTTGGCGCTACGTTCCTGGTTGGGTTGAGGGTTAAGCCCGCTTGCGTTCTCCTCACCACCATCTGGGTCCCCACGCCCTGCAACCCCCCCACAGTGGCTATCAATGGGATGGCTATACCCATGGTTTTTTTGAGGGCTGGTACTTCCGGATTACCTTACCGCAACCCCGGGTAACCTTTGCCTTCATGTACTCGATCCAGGACCCGATCGGGGGCCAACCCCATAGCGGTGGGGTCGCCCAAGTTCTTGGTCCTGGCGATACCTACCTGTGCCGCAGCTTTCCCAATGCTCAACTGTTTTGGGCCTGGTCCGAGGGCTTAGGTCTAGGTCAGTGGCGACAGGCCTTACCCAACCAGAAGCCTGGCTTTCTGCTGCCGCTGACCTTTGCCAGGCAAATTCAGGAAGGCTATCAAGTAACAGCCACCTGGCATCAAGGCCAGCTTAAGAATCCTGTCTGCGGCGAAATGATTGCCTGGCAGTACCAAGTTTGGCCGATTTACGGTTGGGGTAACCCTGGACAGGTGCAGCAATCTACCGCTGGTTGGCTGTCCCAATGGCCTATTTTTGAACCTGGCTGGCAAATCCTCATGGCCCATGGCCTTGCTACCGGCTGGATTCTTTGGCAGGGCCAACGTTATCGCTTCCACCAGGTGCCAGCCTATAGTGAAAAGAACTGGGGGAGAGCCTTTCCAAAACGGTGGTTTTGGCTGCAGTGTAATGCCTTTGACCAACAGCCAGAGATCAGTCTCACCGCCGCTGGTGGCCATCGTCAAATCCTGGGTTGGACAGAAACCGTGGGGATGGTGGGTTTACACTACCAGGGTCAGTTTTATGAATTTGTCCCCTGGAATGCCATGGTTAGCTGGCATGTCAGCCCCTGGGGTGACTGGCACATTAAGGCTGAACGGTCCGACTATGTTCTAGAATTACACGGTACAACTTCCCATCCAGGTATTGGACTACAGGCCCCCACTGAGCAAGGTGTGATGTACTGTTGCCGTCATACGGCTCAAGGCCAGGTGAATTTTAGCCTCTGGCGCAAACTCACCGGCAGACTTAGCTTAATCTTGCAGGCGACTAGCCAACAAGCTGCTCTGGAAATAGGCGGCGGTCCCTGGTGTGATCCGTGGCACAAACCTAATTCTTAGACGCCTTAAAATCATTTAAGAATTAGTCATTAGAACAGCCAGCCGGTGTCTTTAATCGAATCGGCAATTCCTTAGCCGTAGCCAAGGGTCACGGGGCGGGCGTTGAATCTCGACGTGAGTTCGCTGGCACGCTTGAGCTGCAGGACTCACGGTCAAAGACTGAAAGGGGGCAGGGCAGAAACTCTGTCTGATGTTAGCTTTGAGCGATCAACTCGTTGAAAGCGTTCTGTTCCTCGGGCTCTAGTCAACGCTATAATTAGTCCAAGAGATGGATCCATGTTGTTTTTAAGGATGGGTTGACCAGGCTCCCTGCTGACTAGCGGTAGCCATGGCGTTTTGATATCCAGTCTGACAGGCCCTCGGTAAGGAGGCCAACAAGATTGAGTTAACCGAAGGAAAAAATGTTGCCATTGGCAAATCCTTGGG